>NZ_CALHIQ010000020.1 GCF_938030725.1 uncultured Fretibacterium sp.
TCGGCACGGCCCTGACGGATACGGGGAGCCGCATGGACGACGTCATCTACGAGGAGTTCAAGGGCACGGGCAACATGGAGCTGCACCTGTCGCGCAAGCTGGCGGAACAGCGGATATTCCCCGCCATCGACATCACGCGATCCGGGACGCGGAGGGAGGAGCTCCTGATCCCTGAGGACGAGCTGGCCCGCCTCTGGGTCCTGCGGAAGCGAATCGTGGAGGTGGACGAGGCCGGGGCGCTGAACCTCATCCTCGACAAACTCAAGCAGACGAAGGACAACCACGAGTTCCTGATGTCCATCAAGCTGGCCTGAGTTGCAGGACGGAACTTTCTCGCGCATCGGGCGATTACGCGGCATATTGTGCTATAATTCACGTATCGTACTTTGTCTTACGACGAGTTTTGTGCTGGGTCCGCATCCACTTGCGTCCGCGCGGCAAAGGCATGTCGGGAGGAGTTGTCTTTGAGGACATTCGATCATCGAACGCCGGATCGAAAGGTTTTTCCTGCTGAAGGCAAGAAGCGCAGAGAAAGAAAAAGAAAGGCCTCGCTGGAGTTTTGCTGGGGTTTTTGCGTCGTCGTCTGTTTCAGCTTTGGTCTGGCTTCGTTTTTGATGTTCTCCGCCTGGGAACGCTTTTCCGGCGTGGCGTGGGGCGGGGTCGGGGATCGGGAAAACGAAGGAATTGTGTCGGAGGAGGGCTTTCTGGCGTTCGACGTGAGCGACATGCAGCGCGACGATCTCCTGGCCGCAGCGCCCTTGGAGGTGACCCAGGAAGACGATCCGGAGGGACCGATGGCCTCTCTGCCCGCCGAACCGGCGGAATCCGAGGTCCGTGCCGAGGTCAGCGAGGTCCCGCTGAAGGAGGACTTCGGCCCCCTTCCGAAGTACCTGTCGGACTATGAGAGCATCGTCCTGAGCGCTCAGGACGATGGCACCCGTTTAGCGGAAGATACTTCCGACAACGCAATCCCGCCGGAACCTGACCCCCAGTTTGCTGAGGTGGGTGCCGACTGGAAGGAGCACGTCGTCAAGGCGGGCGA
Source organism: uncultured Fretibacterium sp. (assembly GCF_938030725.1). Classification (GTDB taxonomy): domain Bacteria; phylum Synergistota; class Synergistia; order Synergistales; family Aminobacteriaceae; genus Fretibacterium. Next base: position 1,043 of record NZ_CALHIQ010000020.1, read on the forward strand.
AACGCTTTCGGACATCGCTATGGCCTTCGGTGGACTCACCGCTCAGGACATCCTGAGGGCCAACGGGCTTAAGGACGCCAATCGGCTGTCCGAAAATCAACTTCTCCTGATCCCCAAAGACGCGGATAAAATTGAGGAAACCCTTGAGGAGGTCCGCACGCGGCAGGCCCGCGTGGCGGCCCTGCGCGAGAAGGTCGAGCCACTGAAGGTGTCGTCCTACGTGGTGGCGCAGGGCGACAGTCTATGGTCCATCTCGAACTCCCAGAACATAGAGCTGGACACCCTTGTGGGCAGCAACGTCTTCAAGGCGACCCTGCGCCCGGGGCAGACCCTCCGCATCCCCAACCAAGAGGGAATCTTCTACACCCTGCGCAAGGGAGAGAAGATCGAGGCCGTCTGCAAGCGCTATGGGGTCGAGTTGGGTAAACTGCGCCAGGTGAACCACACCGTTGACGTGGTTGCCCTGAAGCCGGGGGACGAGATATTCCTTCCCGGCGCACGGCCGGAGGCCCTGGCCGTCACTCACGAGGAGCAACCCCTTAAGGCGGAGAAGTCCGCCCCCGCCGTCAAGAACGCTGTGCCCAAAGCCGCGAAGAACGGCAAGCAGAAGGAAGCACCGGTGGCGATGAAGGCCTCCCGCTCCTACCGATGGCCGATCATGGGGCGGATCAACAGCCCCTTCGGCTGGAGGCGACACCCCATCACGCGCCGTCAGGACTTCCACACGGGAATCGACATCAAGGCCAGCCGCGGCGCGGTGATCCGCTGCGCTCGAGACGGTCGAGTGGCCTATGCGGGCTGGATGGGCGGCTACGGCAAGGTGGCGGTCATCGAGCACGCGGGCGGGCAGTCCACGCTCTACGCGCACTGCAGCACCCTCCTGCTGAAGCAGGGGGCGGCGGTGAAACAGGGAGAGAACATCGCAAGGGTTGGAACGACGGGACGCTCAACGGGGCCGCATCTCCACTTTGAGGTTCGCAACGGGAACAGCCCGGTCAACCCTCTGAAATATCTGAAGTGATTCCGCACGTAAAGAAGCCGGGGGTCAGAAGCTTTTCTGGCCCCATTTTTTATTTTGAGGCTGCCCCAGCCAGTCGGCGGGGCACTGAAGTCCAAGGGGGCATCGAGGAATGGTGAAGTACGTCTTTATCACTGGCGGCGTGGTTTCCTCGCTGGGGAAGGGGATCACGGCCGGTTCCGTGGGCACCCTGCTGAAGAAGCGAGGGCTGAAGGTTTCCATCCTCAAGGTGGACCCTTATTTGAACGTGGACGCCGGTACGATGAACCCCTTTCAGCACGGCGAGGTGTTCGTGACGGACGACGGCGCGGAAACGGACCTCGACCTGGGGCACTACGAGCGCTTTATCGACGAAACGCTCAGCGAGCAGAACACGATCACGACGGGGAAAATCTACTCGAGCGTCATCGCGAGGGAACGCCGGGGGGACTACCTGGGGGGGACGGTGCAGGTGATCCCCCACATCACGAACGACATTCAGGAGCGCCTCGTGCGCGCCGGGGAGGGGCTTGACGTCCTGATCGTAGAGATCGGCGGCACCGTGGGCGACATCGAGAGCCAGCCCTTCCTGGAGGCGATACGCCAGATGGCGAACCGCGTCGGGCGGGAGAACGTCGTCTACTGCCACGTCACGCTGATCCCATGGCTCGAGGCGGCGCAGGAGCTCAAGACGAAGCCCACCCAGCACAGCGTCCAGGAGCTGCGGCGCATCGGCATCCTGCCCAACCTCCTCGTGTGCCGCACCAGTCACCCCATGGACCAGGGCATGAAGAACAAGATCGCGCTCTTCTGTACGGTCCCTTCCGAGGCGGTCATCGAGGTCATGGACGAGCCGACGATCTACAACGTGCCCATGGCGCTGCACCGACAGAGGCTGGACGACCTGATCCTCCGCTACCTGGAGCTTCCCTGCGACGCGGAGCCCGACCTCTCGGACTGGCGCCGCGTCGTGGATCGCTTCATGAACCCGCCCGAGTCCGTGGACATCGCGCTGGTGGGCAAGTACGTCCAGCACAAGGACGCCTACCTCAGCGTGGTGGAGGCCCTCCACCACGCTGGCATCCACCACAACGTGCGCGTCAAGGTCCATTCGGTCGAGGCGGAGGACCTGGACTCCGGCGACCTCGCGGGCGTTCTGGGCTCCATGGACGGCATCCTGATCCCCGGCGGGTTCGGCGCGAGGGGCGTGGAGGGGATGATCCGCGCCATTCAGTACGCGCGGGAGAACCGGGTCCCCCTCCTTGGAATATGCCTTGGGATGCAGATGATGGTGGTGGAGTACGCCCGCAACGTCTGCCACCTGCACGGCGCCCACAGCAAGGAGATGGACCCCTCCACCCTGCACCCCGTCATCCACCTGATGGAAGAACAGCAGAACATTGATAGACTGGGCGGAACGATGCGGCTGGGTGCCTATCCCTGCGACCTGAGGGAGGGGACGCTGGCCGCCCGCGCCTACGGGACGCTTCACATCTCGGAGCGCCATCGCCACCGCTACGAGTTCAACAACGCCTATCGCGAGCGCCTGGAGGGGGCGGGCCTGAAGGTGGCCGGACTCTGCCCGGAGCAGGACCTGGTGGAGCTGGTGGAGCTGCCGGGGCATCCCTGGTTCGTGGGGGGGCAGTTCCACGGAGAGCTGAAGTCCAGGCCGGTGCGGCCTCATCCGCTCTTCGCCGGCTTTGTGGGCATGGCCCTGGAGCGCCAGCGCGCGGACCGTGGTTAGTCCCTTGGCGCAAGTGACAATGAGGGAGGTATTGACCTTGAAAAGAACGTTTTTGCTGCTGGCGGCCACGTTGCTCCTCTCCCTGGCCGTCCCCTGCGGAGCGGGGGCGAAGGACGAGAACAAGAGCTCCTCGGCACAGATGATGGAGCACATTGAAACGATCGTGTACGGCGACACCGCCAAGGGAGGGCTCACCGAGCGGCTCTCCTCCGTGGAGGAGGCGCTGTTCGGCCGCAGCCTTCCGGGCACCATCGCCGAGCGCCATTCGGCGATTCTGAACTTCCTGGAGGTCGGCACGGAGGACCAGCCCTCGATGATCTTCAAGCTTGGGGTCGCGGAGTGGATCGTCAACAAGAAGATATACGACTCCCGCCCGGCCGTCGGCCGCCTTGAAACGCTGGAGGCGGACCTGGACGGGGAGGTCCAGCACGGCAAACCCATCGCAATGCGGGTGGAACACCTCCTGTCCACGCTGGTGACGGACCCCGTCACCTTCCGCGCGGTCACCCTTCCGGGAAACGTGCCGCTGAAGCTGCGCTTTATGGACGAACTGAGTCCGGCCAGGAACAAGGCGGGGGACCAGGTTCGCATTGAGCTGACGAACGACCTGGTCGTGGACCAGTGCCTTGTGGCCCCCGCCGGTTCCCTGGTTCTGACGGAGGTCCGTGAGGTGGTGAAGCCTCGCGCGTTCGGCGTCCCGGGCGAGGTGCGCCTGACGTTCAACGGGCTGAAACCCCTGGGTCCCCAGCGCCCCCCGGTGGCCGTCGGGGACGCAGCGAAGAAGGCCATTGACGAGGCCCGCAAGGCGGGGGACCGCGGCGAGGGCGCCATCGTCGGGGCGGGGGCGGCCAGCATCGCCGGTGCTGCGCTGTTGGGTCCCGTTGGGCTGATCGGCGGCCTCTTTATCCGGGGCAACTCCATCCGGATCCCGGAGGGCTCCATCACCTTCGTGCAGACTTCGGGCGACGTGGAGGTCTACGCCTACCCCATCCCCGACAGCCTGCGCGTGGACCCGCAGTCCACCATTCAGCAGAGCGTCCAGGGGACTGACACGCCGCGTCCGTCGGACCAACAGCAGACTTCTTCCTACGACCCGGACCGCGACACCATCATCAAGAGCGACAAGATACTGAACCCGGTAAGGACCCCTCGAACCGCCCCGACTCAGACGACGGAGGACGGCGGAGCGCCGGGCGACTTTGAGCTGCCGCCGGAGCAGAAGGTGCGCTGACGCCTTGATTCGGTGGGTGTCCGCTGCAACCTCCCCGCTGCAAAGGGGGCGATGGAGGGCGTGCCTCCTTGCCTTGGCGACGTTTCTTGCCCTCTCTCTGACGGGTTCCCGCCAGGCGGGCGCCCAGGAGGCCCCCGACGAGGCGTTTCGCATCCTGGAGCGGAGTACGGCGGCGCACTGGGGGCAGGACTGCTACGTTTGGGTGCTCCACTACCCGGAGGCGTTGATTGAGCCCTGGGTGGAGGCCGAGGCGGCCCGCCGCGGCATGTCGGAGGCTCAAAAAGAAGCCTATCGGAGCGCCTTTGTCGCGGACCTTCGCCTGGACAGCTCTGAGGCCTTTCTGGTGAGCGTCTACTCCTTCGGGGCAGCCCCCGTGAGCTTGACGCCGGTGCCGGACAACGTGGCGCTCCTGACCTCGTCGGGCGAGCGCCTTCGCCCCGTCCGCTACGACTCCGCCCTGGACGCGCCCGCGGCTGGCGTCGTGCAGGGGCTCGTGTTCTTCCCCAAACAGGCAGACGACGACCTCGCCCTGGCGATCCGGGGGATCGGAGGGGGAGCGGAGCGCGTCTTCGCCTTCAGCCCCCTGGAGGTTGGCCGGCCTGAAGCCCTGGAGTCGCCCGCGGCCCCGGAGGTCGTGGTCGTGGACCTCCCTCCCAGAGAGAAGAAGTCCGTCCGCAAGGTGACGCCCAGGCCGGAGTCATCCGGGGAGCCGAAGGTTATCAAGCCGAAGGAGCCCCTTCCCCCCTCGCCGCCCGTTGCCCCGCGTCCCATCCCCCCGCTGCTCTCCGAGGACTCGCGCGGCATGGAGGACTTCGTGAGGTCCGTTCGGGAGCGGGGTGCGGCCTCCGGGGATGCCCCCTCTCCGGTCCGAAGCGGGGGAGGAACGCCCAGGCAACTGAACGCGGAGAACTCCTACGTGAGCCGCGAGCAGGTGCTGCGGCAGTTTCTGAGCCTGTGGGCCGCCAATCGCGCCGGGGAGATGTACGACATGCTCTCGGACGCCTCCCGCCGGGTCATCTCCCGCGAGAACTTCGCGAAGGAGGTGGCGCGGGCCGCGGAGTTTCGCGCCGGCCTGAAGGAGGAGTATCGCATAGAGTGGATCGGCGAGGAGCGGGCCAAGGTGATCACCGACCGGAGGGTCCTGATGTTCCGCTCCTTGGTGACGCGCACCCTGGGCATCGTGCGCGAGGGGATGGCGTGGAAGGTCGTCTGGTGAGGCCGGGGTCAGGCGTCTTGCGGGAGAGGAGGCGGCCATGAAGGTCAGCCGGGTGAAGATCGGCATGGGCGTCCTCGTCGTCGCCATCGTGGCGCTCGTGCGCTACGCGATGCGGGACATGCAGCTCGACGTGGACCTTCTGCGGGAGGGGCTGATGAACATGCCGGGCCTCGTCATGGAGAACATGCAGCTGGCTCGCGAGGTGTCGGGCGACGTCTGGCGCGTCCGCGTTCCCTACCTGGAGCGCCGGGGCGAGCTCGTTGCCGTCCGGTCGGTGGACGTCCGCCGGCAACTCAAGGAGGGCGGGGAGTGGTATCTCTTCGGCGCGGAGGGCGTCTACTCCAACGACGAGAGGACGGCCTGCGTCAACGGCCTCTTGGGAACGCTCGAGGCGCCCGCTCGAATCTGGAACCTGGAGAGCCCCCGGGTGCTCTGGTCGGAGGCCAGCGGCGACTTCGTCTTCCCTAGCGGGCTGACGCTCTACGACAACGAATTTCTCCTGTCGGCTCCGGAGGCCAGCATGGACCGGACGGGAGTGATCCTATTTGAAAAAGGAGGTCAGCTCCAATGGACGAAACCCCTGGGATGATGGGGACAAAGGGCGTCTTCGTCCGAGGCCTTGCGGCCGCGGCGCGGACTTTGACGCTTGCGCTTCTCTTGATGGCTTCAGCGTCCCTTCCCGCTCAGGGGGCGGACGAGAAGGTGGTCCTGAACGCGGACCGCGTTTCCTTCAACGACGCGACGGGGCAGGCCAGGGCGGAGGGGAAGGCGAGCCTGAGCTATCAGGGGACGACGATCCAGGCGGAGCGCATCGACTACGACGCCGAAACCCAGAAGGTGCAGGCCATGCCGCTGCCGGGGGAGCAAGTGGTCATGAGCCGAGAGGGCAGGTCGCTGCTGGGGGACCACCTGGACTACGACCTGGTGAATCAGGAGGGGGTGATGACCGGCGCCGCCACGAAGATGCCTCTCCAGGACGGAACGCTCTACGTCTACGGCGGGGAGATCAACGTCATGCCGTGGGACATGGCCGTGGAGCGCGGAGTCGTGAAGGGGCGTGTCGGTGGCTCCGAGGACTACGTCGCTCAGTGGCGGCAGGTTTCCCTGACGACCTGCGCGCTGGACCATCCCCACTACCACCTGGAGTCGAAGAGCATCTCCTTCATCCCCGGCAAGAGCATCGTGGCGAAGAAGCCTCGAATCTACCTGGGCAAGACCTACATCATGACTTCCCCGCTGGACTACGTGGTGCAGCTCAAACGACGGGCGGTGCGCTACTCTGTGCTCCCCTACGTTCAGCACAGCGACTCACGCGGCACCGGAGGCGGCCTGACGGGAACCCTGGCGTGGGAAACGGGGTCCTTCTCGCTGGGCTTCGCCTGGGCCGGCAGGAGCGGTGCCGAGTGGCGCTTCTCGGTGGAGCAGGACCTGGGCCATGACTTCAGCCTCCTGGCTCAAATGGAGTACTCGTGGGACGACGTCTGGTCGGAGGCGATTTGGCGCCCCTCCGCTGCCCTGATCTACGAGCGCGATGGCTGGCGCGCGCGGCTGAACTGGCGTCGGGACGAGTACGTCGAGGACCAGAAGGACTCCCTCCACGAGTATAAGGGACGCCTGGACCGCGAGCCGGAGCTGGTCGTCCAGACCCCGTGGTTCCGGACCTCTCCCTGGGCCTGGCTCACCCTGTCCGCTTCCTTCGGCAGCTATCGGGAGAAGATACTGACTCAGGAAGGGGATTTCACGTCCCGGTGGGGACTTGAGGCCCACAGCTATTTCGAGAGGCCCCTCAGTCCGCAGGTGGAGCTCTTCGCGGACCTGAAGGGCGCCGCCTGGTTCTACGATCGGGACGACGCAGACCAGCAGATGTTCTGCGGCTTCCTGGGACTGCGCTATCGCCTGGGGGTCTTTGAGATGGGCTCCGCCTACGAGCGCCGATATACGTGGGGGAAGAGCGCCATGCTCTGGGACCAGTACCGGGGTGCGGAGAGAGTTCACCAGAAGGTGCGCTTCCCGCTGGGGCGCGAGGTCTATGCGGCGTTCCGCGGGAGCTACGACCTGGAGGAGGCCATGATGGACGAGGCGATCTACAGCCTTCAATGGTCCACCGACTGCATGTTGTGGGACCTGCACTTCATGGACGACCGGACGTCGGGGAACGACGACAAGGTGGGGTTGTCGCTCTCCATCCTGGCCTTCCCTGACAGGGACGCCTCGCTGGGCCAGAGCCTCACCCAGGACCCCTTCCTCCGCCCGAGGGATATCCCAAAGGAAGGCAAAAGGTGAAGCGCGGACAGAAGGCCGGGCGAAGCAGTCGCCGGGTTCGTCCGCCTGGGTTTATAATGAAGTGAGGGACGCTTCTCATGAAACTGTGTTACGTAAACGGACGCTTCACCCCGCCGGAGGAGGCGGCGCTCCCGCTGAGCGACCTCCTCATCCAGCGGGGCGTTGGCGTCTTTGAGGTGATCGGGACCTACGAGGGGCGGCCGCTCCTGTTGACGCCTCACCTGGAGCGCCTTCTGAGTGGAGCGGAGCGCGAGCGCATCCGTCCGACGCTCTCCATGGAGGACATGAAGTGCCTGGTGCGTGAGGGGTTAGCCAAGGCCGGAAGCGACGTTCAGATCAAGGTATACCTGTCGGGAGGCGACGTCTTTGACGGCGTGCGGGGCTTTACGGCCCCCCGCTTCTTCATGATCTTCGAGGAGCTCTCCCTGCCTCCCCGTGAGGCCTATGAAGAAGGCGTCGCCCTGGAGCCCCTGCCCTTCGGGCGGAAGGACCCCTCCGTGAAGGGCGTGGATTACCGCACGACCTACGCCCTGTCGCAGTCCGGCGCCTTTGAGGTGCTCTACTGCCCCGATGGAGAGATTACGGAGGCGGGGCACAGCACCTTTTTCCTCGTCCTGGAGGGGCGCCTCGTGACGGCTCCCCTCTCCCGCGTGCTGAAGGGGACGACGAGGAGCGTCATACTGGAGCTGGCCCGCGCCGAGGGGATCGAAACGCAGGAGCGCTGCCCTCGCGTTGACGAGCTGCCGCGCGCCAGCGAGGCCTTCATCACGGGGAGCGTGAAGAAAGTGGTGCCCGTGGTCCAGATCGGGGATCAGCGGATTGGGACCGGTCGGCCCGGGCGGGTGGCTACGCGGCTTTTGGAGCTCTACCTGGACCGTATTCAGAAGTGGCTGGAGTGAGGGGGCGGCCCCTTGACATATTCGAAAATCTCATTGAAGGAGGATGCTGCATTATGGAACAGATTCGTTCGCTGTCGCAGTTGATCGAGGGAGCAAAAAAGCTCTGCGCCGAGAAGGGGAAGAAGCGCCTCTCCGTGGCCATGGCGGAGGATGCGGGGCTGATCGCCGCCATTGAGGAGGCCCGTAAGGCGGGGATGGTGGAGGCGACGCTGGTGGGCAACCCCGACAGGGTCAGGGCCTGCATCCAGGAGGCGGGCGCTTCCGAGAAGGACTACAACATCATCGAGGAGTGCAATGAGGCGAAGTGCGGCATCGCGGCCGTGACGGAGGTTTCCGCAAAGCGCGCCGACATCTACATGAAGGGCCAGCTCCACACGGACCATTTCCTTCGGGGAATGTTGAACAAGGAGGTTGGCCTCCGCAGCGGCAAGACCATCTCCCACTGCTATTTCCACCACATCCCCGGCTACGACCGCGTCATCTTCATCGCTGACGCCGCGTTCAACATGTACCCCGACGTGAAGCAGAAGGCCGACATCCTTCAGAACACGGTGAACTTCGCGCGGGCGTTGGGCGTGGAGTGCCCGAAGGTGGCTTGCCTCGCGGCCGTTGAGGTGGTGAACCCGGACATGCCCTGCACGCTGGACGCCTGTGCTCTGGTCCAGATGAACCAGCGCGGCCAGATCCGGAACTGCATCGTGGACGGCCCTCTGGCTCTGGACAACGCCATCAACGAGGAGGCCGCAAAGATCAAGAAGATCAACTCGCCGGTGGCCGGCCACGCGGACGTCCTGTTCGTGCCTCAAATCGAGGTGGGGAACGTCCTGGCGAAGTCCATCACCTACTTTGCCAAGGACAGCGAGACGGCAGGGCTCATCATCGGTGCTGCGGCGCCCGTGATCCTCACGAGCCGCGCGGACCCGATGCGCGCCAAGCTGCTCTCCATCGCCGGGGCGGTGATGATGGCGCACCACAAGGGATAGCGCGGTTCAGCGATAACGACGTTAACGGCGGGGGCCCACGCAGCCCCCGCCGTTTTTGTGCTCTCTGCCCCCTGAAGGGGAGGCGAGCCGCGTTATTAAGCGCGGTTTGGGATCATGGGTCATGCCGCGTCCCGTTCCCTGCGGTGCGTGTATAATGAGGACCAGGAGGTGTGCTCTATGTCCATCACCGTATCCAAACTAAAAGCCAACCTGAAGAAGCCTTTCGCGCCTGTGGAGGCGGAAGGAATTGAAGCTGCGATGGGCGGCAGGAGCGTGGCGAAGCCCTCAAACCCTTATCAGGATCGGGTGGACGTCGCAAAGTCCCTCTTCGGGGTCCTCGCTGCGGACGTCACCCTGGAAGAGGCCCTGGAGGAGAGGCGGAACCGCATATGAGGGCTTTGATCGGCACCTGCGTTGTCATCGACGCCCTGCAGTCGCGAGAGCCCTTCTGTAAAGAAGCTCAGGCGTTGTTTCTTTGTGCAGCCAATGGACAATTCGACGGCTTTATCACCGCCAAGTCATCGACGGACATCTACTATCTCACGCACAGGTGTACACACAGCGATTCGGACAGCCGCGAGGTGTTAAGGCGGATATTTATCCTCTTTGAGCTGATGGACACTGCAGGAATGGATTGCCGGAGAGCTCTCGTTTCAGCTATGGCAGATTACGAGGATGCCGTTATGGTGGAGAGTGCTTTGAGAGCAGGGATGGACTGCATCGTGACCAGAGATACAAAGGACTATGCAAAATCCCCGGTTCCTATCTGCCGTCCTGCGGAGTTCTTACGACAGGTTTCGGTGTGAAAATGTGCGGCAAATCCCTTTAGGGAGAGCGAAACGGCGGGGGCTGACACAGCCCCCGCCGTTTTTGTGTGCCGTATTGAGGGTTGAGCGTCAGGGCTGCGGCATCTCCTTGATGAGCTCGGCGAAGACGGACACGTCCTTCAGGAACTCATCGGCCTTCTCCATGGAGAGCGGCACGGAGAAGAAGAAGCCCTGGCCGGCCACGTTGTACTCCGCGAGCCACTGGTTCTGGTCCTTCGTTTCTATGCCCTCCGCCACGATGTTGAGGTTCAGGGAGCGGGCCATCTCGATAACGCTCTTCACCAGGCTTGCGGTTTTCCTGGACTTCAGCATCTGATCGATGAAGGAGCGGTCGATCTTCAGGCTGTCCACGGGAAGCTGGCTGATGTACTGCAGCGAGGAGTACCCCGTCCCGAAGTCGTCCAGCGCGACGCTGATGTTGAGCTTCTTCAGCTTTTCCAAACGCCCGCGCGCCTCTCCCAGGTTTTCCATCAGGACGTCCTCCGTGATCTCCAGGGTGAAGCGGTCTGGAGGGAAGGTCACGTTTTTCAACTTCCCCTCGATGAAGTCGAAGAACGAAGCGTCCTTCAGCGAGAGCCCGGAGGCGTTGGCGTTGAGGTGGAAGTTCAACTGGGGGTACTTCCTGGTGAAGCTCTCCATGGCGACGAGGGCCTGCGAAACGATGGCCCGGTCGATGGCCGTCAAGAGGCCCGACTCCTCCGCTTCGGGGATGAAGGCGCCAGGCGGCAGGATGCCGCTCGCGGGGTGCCTCCATCGCGCCAGCGTTTCAAAGCCCAGGAGCTGCATGGTGGCCGTGTTGTAGATGGGCTGAAAGTAGGGGATGAACTGATCGTTCAGAAGGGAGGTCTGGATCTCCGCCGTGATCTTCAGGATGTCCTTGTGTTCCGCGTCCTTGCCCTGACTTTCTGTCGCAGGGGAAACGAAGAGGACGCAGCCCAGGCCGCGCTTCTTTGCCGCCTTCATGGAGCTCGACAGGCGGCTCAGCACCTGAAGCGCGGTGAACTCCTTGGGGATGTCCAGCATTGCGGTGAGGCAGGCGCTTGGGAATACGCTGTCCCCGTTGATCCAGATGGGGATGGAGATGAGCTTCAAAAGCCGGTCCAGGGCGGATTCCAGGTAGGACTGGGAGCTCACGCCCTTCAGGATCGCCATCACCTCGTCCCCGCCCGTGCGGAAGATCGTGGCGAAGCCGTGGAGGATGGTCTTGGTGCGTTCGATGACCTCGATCAGGACCTTGTCCGCGGTGTCGGAGCCGTACTGCTCGTTGAGCAGCTTGAATCGGTCCATGTTGAGAAGAACGACGCTGAAGGTGTACCCGTCCGCGCCGTTCAGCTTGCGGAGCTCCTGGCTCAGGGAGTCCATGAAGCAGTCCCGGTTCGGAAGGCCCGTCAGGGAGTCGTAGTAGGCGATGCGCAGCAGGCGCTCGTTGGCGGCCTGCTGCTCGCTGAGGTCGAGTAACACGGAGAGCGTGAGCTTGCGCGCGTTCCACGTCAAGGAGCGGGTCAGCTGCTTCACGGGCAGGGCCGTTCCCTCGGCTCCCAGGAGGATGAGGGGCTGCCCGTCCGGAAGGTCCTGCATTTCCCGCTCCGCCGGGTCCTGTGCGTCCTCGGATTGAGGGTCCAGCTTCGCCCTGGGGATGAGGATGGAGGAGAGCTTTTTCCCCTGCAGGAAGTCCTCCGGGCAGTTGATCAGGGAAAGGAGAGCCCGGTTGACGTACAGGATGCGGTCCTGCTCGTCGCTGATGACGAGAGGGGCGGGCAGTTGATCCAGGATCGCGTCACGGGAGGCCAACAACTGCTCCGTCGAAGGGGAGGCGGCCTGCCGCCCCGAAAGGGCCGTGCCGTTTCCTCCATCCGATGGCAGAAGCGTCGCCAACGCCTCGTTCAGGAGGTCGAAGGATGGGGCGACAGGTTGGAATGGCTTCATGGCTGTCCCTGCATCATCTATCAGCCCTTAAAACCGGTGGAACTCGTAGGCGGAGAACTGTGCGATGAGGCGCAGGGCGGCAAGCTGGTCCTTCGTCGGCGCCGCACGGTCGTCCGACCCCAGGGCGGCGAGCCCTAGCAGGGATCGGTCGTCGCAGATGGGGAAGAGGCAGGTCATGGAGGCCATGCTTGCCCAAGGACACTTGTCGAGCCCCCAGGCTTTGAGGGCGGTGTCGGCGTTGACGTCCCTGAGGTTGACCTGTGCCTCGTGGACCAGTGAGGCGGCGACGGGGAGGGACGCGGGGAGGAGCCCTTCGTCGGGGGCGGCGGCCATGCGGTTTGTCCGTTTTGCAGCGCAGACGTACCCGCCGCGCGCCTGGTCCCAGACGGCCAGGGTGCAGTTGGGGAGGCGTCCCTGCTCCATGAGGATGTCGGCCAGCAGGGAGCAGAAGTGGGTCCGGTCCGTCGCGCCCTTCAGGACCTTCAGGACGTTGGAGAGCGCCATGGCGGTGAACTCCCCGGAGAGGTTCTCCTCGGAGGCCCTGCGGTTCTGCTCGCGCAGGGCGTTGATGGCGATGGCCCGGACGGCCAGGTTCCCCAGCAGCTCCATGAAGTTCAACACGTGGGCGTCCGGGAGGCTGTCCCAGGTCAGGAGGCAGAAGAGGCGGAGGGACCCCTCCGCGATGGGCAGGACCGCCTCGAAGGGCGCACGGTCGGACTGGGTGAGGACGGGGGTCGGGGGAAGGTGCTCCTCCTGATACACCCCCGTCCGGGGCGGGATGGAGTCGGCCCTGCCGGCAATCGGCGTCAGGGCCGTGCCGTCGTCGTTGAGGATGGCTACGGTCTTGGGGAACAGGCTCTCGCGCAGGACATCCGCCAAGAAGGCGGTGAAGTACTGCAGCGGCATGGGCTCAAAGATAGACGCCAGCGTGTTCTTCGTGGCCAGGATCATGTAGGAGAGGCGGGAGAGGCGCTGCTCCGTGGCGTCGATCTTCTGGAAGGTCTGCCACAGACGGATCATGCCGGCATAGGGCTCGATCTCCGAGATCAGGGCGTCCTCCGGCTGTTTCCTCAGGAGGACGAAGATCGCCCACTGCGCCCCGCGGATTCGGAGGACGCAGGGCCATGGGTCACTGCCCTGCGCCGCCTCCACCTCGAAGGAGGCCTTGGGAGGACGCTGGGAGAAGAGGGGCCCCAACTTCAGGTCGCT
>NZ_CALHIQ010000021.1 GCF_938030725.1 uncultured Fretibacterium sp.
GTGAGCTGGGTTTAGAACGTCGTGAGACAGTTCGGTCCCTATCCACCATGGGCGTAAGGTATTTGAGGAGAGCTGTTCCTAGTACGAGAGGACCGGAATGGACGAACCGCTAGTGTATCGGTTGTGGCGCCAGCTGCAAAAGCCGGGTAGCTATGTTCGGCCGGGATAACCGCTGAAAGCATCTAAGTGGGAAGCCCCCTCCAAGATGAGATACCTGACTCTTTAAGAGATAAGACGTCCGCAAGACGAGCGGATAGATAGGCCGGAAGTGTAAGCGTTGAGAGGCGTTGAGCTGACCGGTACTAATACGTCGAAACTTTGCACTCCAAATCATCGATGTTTTCTGTTTGGTTGTTGGTATATGCAGGGTAAAGAATTGTTTTCTGGTGGCCATGGCGGCAGGGGAACACCCGGACCCATGTCGAACCCGGAAGTTAAGCCTGCAAGCGCTGATGGTACTGTGTGGGGTACACACGGGAGAGTAGGTCGCTGCCAGAAAACTGATTTAAAGACGGAGGGAGCTGAAAATACTTCAGCTCCCTCCGTTGCTTTATATACCTATCCCTTCTTCTCCGTCACCAGCCCTTCAAACTCTAAAATTCATTCCTACCTCCTCACCACGGGCCCTCCGTCAGAAGCTTGCGGGCGTGCTCCTGAGCCTCGGTCAGGTCGGGTGAGCCGGAGAGCATGCGGGCGATCTCGCGCACGCGCGCTTCCCCCTCTATCGGCTCGATCTGCGACTCGCCTCCAGCGCGTTGGATCAGGACGTGAGCGTCCCCCAACGCGGCGATGGAGGCCTCGTGGGTCACCAAGATCACCTGAGCGTTTCGGGACAGCTCCTTCAGCTTCATGCCGGACAGCACGGCAGCCCTTCCGCCCAGCCCGGCCTCCACCTCGTCGAACACCAGGGTCGGCGGCGTCCACTCCTGGGGCAGCGAGAGCTGCAGCGCCAACAAGAGGCGGCTCAGCTCGCCGCCCGATGCGATCTTGTCAACGCGCCCGACCCTCGTACCGTCGCGCAGGGCGAATTCCGCCTCATCCGCGCCGTCCCGCCGCAGCTTCCCCAGCTCCCGCAGGTGCAGCTCAAAGGAGGTCCCCTCCATGGCTAGATCCTTCAAAAGTGCGTTGACCCGCTGCGAGAGCGCGGCAGCGGCCTCTTGACGGCTGCGCCTCAATTCCATGGCCAGCGCATTGGCCCGCTTGCGCAGCTTCAACGATTCCCCCGTGAGCTCCTCAAGCTTTGGGTAGCTCTTCTCAAGCCATTCAAGGTTGAGCGAGGCCTCCTGGCAGTAGGTCAGGAGGCCCTCCTCGTCCGCAGAGCCGGACAGGCGCTTCAGTCGGCGCAAAGCCCCAAGCCGTGCCTCCAGGCGGTCCCGCTCCCCCGCGTCCTCCTCCTGTCCGCTGAGCTCCTCCCGTGCCTCCTCCACGGCCTCCTCTATCGCGTGAAGCCCCTCTCGGAACCGCTGCTGAACGCGCTGACGGGCCTCGTCCGGCAGGAGCTCCTCAAACGTTTCGACGGCGTTTTTAACCCCATCCAGAAGCCCCGACTCGGAGAGGCCTCCGAAGAGCCGGTTCAGGGCCTCCTGAGCCCGCTCCCGGCGGGCGATGCGGCGGGCCAGCCCCGTCAGAGATGCCTCAAGCCCGGCCTCCAGTCCCGGCTCCGGCGCCACCTTCCGAACGAGGCCCAAGACCTCCTGGGCGTTGGCGTACCGGCGTTCGATCTCCTCCCGTCGGCGCGACATCGCCCTCAGCTCCTGGCCGCGGGCCCTCGCCTCGTCGAAGACGCGGCACAGCTCAAGGGCCGTATCGCGCGCCTCCCTGGAAGTGCAGGAGTCCAGCATGGCCAGCTGTCGAGCATCGTCCAGGAGCTCCATTTGCGCGAACTGACTCTGGATTCGGAGCAGCTGGGCCGCTGCGACGGAATAGGTGGCGAGGGGGATTTGTAGGCCCTGGAGCGAGGATCGGGCGCGGCCGCCCCTCAGGAGGGTCCGCCGGGCGAGGAGGGTTCCTTCCTCGGGTTGAAGGGCGTCCGAGAGCTCCGGGAAGCGGGCATCGGTCCTGAAGCTTGCCTCGGCGCCCCCCTCGTCCTCCCCCGCCCGCAGCAGCTGCACCTCGCCCCTCTTGCCCCCCACCAGCTCGATGGCCCGCACGACGCTGCTCTTGCCCGCTCCGCTCTCGCCGGTGATGACGGTGAGCCCCCGTCCGAAGGCGAGGTCCGCCCTTCGGATGCCGCCGATGTTCCACAGGGTCAGCCTCTCCAGCATGGGCTACTCCCGGTTGACGCCCGGCCTGCTCTGCCCCCAGCCGAGCTTCTCCTGGAGGAGGTCCAGGAAGTTGCGCCCCGGCAGGACCACGGTGCGGAGCAGCTTGTCCGGCGGCAGATCGACGTCGATCCTGTCGTCGGTGAAGACCTCGTAGGCCAACTGCCCGTCTTGGGTCAGGGTGATGTCCCTGGAGCTGCTCCTGGGAATGAGGGATATCCGGTCGGTCGCCGCCGCGATCAGGGGGCGGGAGTAGAGCGTGTGGGCGCAGAGGGGGGCCAGCAACATGCTGTCCAGATGTGGCGGGATGATGGGCCCGCCGGCGGAGAGGGCGTAGGCGGTGGACCCGGTGGGGGAGGAGATGATGACGCCGTCGGCGGGAAGGATGCAGAAGAAGCGGCCGTTGAATTGCACCTCGATGTGCAACAGGCGGGCGATGGCGTTCTTTGAGAGCACCACGTCGTTCAGGGCGTAGACGGTGTAGCGGGGGACGCCGTCGCGGTAGAGCACGCAGCGCAGCACGCGACGGTTCAGGACGTCGAAGCGGTCCTCCAGGATGCTCTTCAGGTCACACTCCGCCTCCTCAGGTTTGCTGGAGGCGAGAAAGCCAAGGTGGCCCAGGTTGATGCCGTGAAGGATGATGTCCGAGTCCAGGACGTAGCGCGCGGCGCGCAGGAACGTCCCGTCGCCGCCGATGACGACGGCCAGCTTGACGGTGTTCAGCCATTCCTCGTCGCTCAGCCCCGCTGCGGTCAGCGCCGAGGCCTCCAAGTGCGGCAGCAGGAAGCTGCATCCGTTCGCCTGTCCCCACCTCAGGAGGCGCCGCGCCATCTCCACCGCCTCCGGCTTATGCAGGTTGACGATCATCCCCAGGTCGTTCATGCCGGGTCCTCCATTTCGTGTCCGCGCTCCGTGCCGCGGGGATCGGGGTAAAAGTGAAACATCAGCCGCGGTCCCGCTGGAACTCACGGTACATCAGGCTGGGCTGGATCCCCCGGTTGTTCTGGTACTTGCCGCTTTTGTAGAGGTCGTATTCCCCCGCGATGGTGTGGTAGTAGATCTGGCATATCTCGACCCCCGCGTAGATGCGCACCGGCTGGATGCAGAATATCTCAAGCGTCCAGTAGCCCGCAAAGCCGATGTCGCCGAAGCCCGCCGTGACGTGGATGCAGAGGCCCAGACGCCCTGTGGAGGAGCGGCCCTCCAGCATGGGGATGTACTTCTCCGTCCTCGTGTACTCTGCTGTGCGCCCCAGGTAGAGCCGCCCCGGCGTCAGCGTCAGGCCCTCCGGCGGGATGCGGATGGTTTCGGTGGCGTTCGGCGTCTTCATGTCGAGGACCTCGTTCCGGTAGACGAGCAGCTCCCCGTGCAGGGACAGGTTGTAGCTGTTGGGGTTCACCCTTCGTTCGTCGAAGGGGTCGATGACGATGCCGCTGCCCATCTCCCGCACGATTTCCCTTCCGGAGAGGATCATGTCGAAAAACTCCTTCCGCGCCCTGGCGCAGGGATGAGGGGACGGCGCACCGCCCCTTCGTCTATTGTACCCGTTTTCCCCTGACCGGAGGGTGGCGGGAGAGGAGATGCCACAAAAATCATATATAATTCTTAGGTGAAACGGCTCCGCGCAGGACGCATCGCCGGGGCCGCACGAGAAAAAGGGAAGAGGACATCGAACGCAGATGAAAGAAAAGAAGAACGCAACGGTGATAGAGGTTCGGCAGCTTCCGCTGGACGCCACCTTCAACGTCCTGGGCGTCGTATCCCGGCTGACCCGCAAGAAGGACAGGAACGACAAGCCCTTCTGGGATATCTCGATCACCGACGGAACCGGGGACCTGGAGGGGAAGATCTGGGGCGGCTCCAACTGGTGGAACCTGTCGGGAGGGGATCGATACCCCCTTGACCCCTTGAACCTGGGCGAGCTGAAGTTTGAGGGGGCCACGGTGGGGCTGCAGGGCAAGGTTTCGGAGTTTCGGGAACAGACCCAGTACAACTTCAACGACGTCTACTACGTTGATCAGGAGAAGTACCCGCCCCACAGCTTCGTCCGACGCTCCCCCCTGTCCGACGAGAGGATGGAGGGCGAATTCCGCGCGCTTCTGGCGGAGATGCGCGAGCCCCTGAAGTCGTTTTTGGAAGCGGTCTTCTTCAAGCACGGGCTGTGGAAGAAGTTCATGGCCTGGCCGGCCGCTGTCTCCATGCACCACGCCTACGTCGGGGGGCTCCTGGAGCACTCCCTGGCCGTCGCCCTGGGGGCGAAGGCGCTGGCCCGGCACTACGAGGAAAGGGGCTACTCGGTGGACGTGGACCTGGCGACGGCCGGTGGCCTGCTTCACGACCTGGGCAAGCTGGACAGCTATGCCCTCAGCCCCGCGCCGCAGATGACGATTCCGGGCAACGTGGCGGAGCACATCGTTTTGGGGTACCATCGCTTTATGGCGCTGGCGGAGCAGGAGGGGCTGGACGGCGAGGTGGCCTTGGCACTGGGACACATCATCGTGAGCCACCATGGCCGGCGCGAGTACGGTTCCCCCGTGTTGCCCGCGACCCAGGAGGCTTTGATCGTCGCCGCCTCGGACGACCTGGACTTCAAGATGTTCTGCTGGCGCTCGCAGATCGACGGGCTGGAGGCAGGGCATGACACGACGGACTACATTCCCCTGCTGGAGCGCCGCTTCTGGCGCGGCCTGCCGGCGAAGGCCGCTGCAGGCGAGGGGACGGGGGATGGGCCGGAATGAGCTTCAGCCTCCGCCTGAGCCAGGACCACGACGGCAGAAGGCTGGATCGGACGCTGCGCTCCGTTTGGCCCGAACTGCCCCTGTCGGCCATCATGCGGGCGATCCGAAAGGGCGAGGTGCGTCTGGACTCGATCCGCGTCAGGGAACCGGGGGCCCGCGTTCAGGGAGGGCAGGAGCTCTGGGTTCCCTGGGAGGCGCCGGGCGGGCGCCCTGTGGTCCCGCGCCGCGGCACCGTACCCATCCTGTGGCGTGGGAACGGTGCGCTGGTGGTCAACAAGCCGGCTGACCTTCTGGTACAGCCCGACGTCAAGGGCGGGGATAGCGTCATTACGCGGGTTTGGAGTATGTTGGGTGCGGCGGAAGGCGGCTCTCCGGGCTTCGCTCCGACGGCGGTCCATCGGCTGGACCGCAACACGACGGGCGTGCTGATCGTGGCCTTGCGGGGTGACGCGTTGCGCGCCCTTGAGGACGCTTTCAGGGAGCGCCTGGCGGACAAGCGCTACCTGGCGGTCGTCGTGGGCAAGCCGTCCCGCAAGCTGGAGGAGATCGACGTTCCCCTCTTGAAGGATTCGGAAGCCAACGTGGTGCGGGTTTCTCCGGAAGGAAAGAGCGCCCGCACTCGCTGCCGATGTCTGGCCTCGGGCGGGGGGCTCTCCCTGGTGGAGCTGGAGTTGCTCACGGGCCGGACGCATCAGGCCCGCGTCCACCTGGCTCACATCGGCTGCCCCATTCTTGGGGACCGGAAGTACGGGGACTTCGAGGCGAACCGCCTCTGGCGCGCCGCGGCCCGACGGCCCCTCCTGCACGCCCTTGAGCTGAGCTTCCCGGATGGATTGAACTCCGCCCTTCGGGAGCTGGCCGGCCGGTCGTTCCGCGCCCCCGTGCCGGAGGACATGCTGGCTATCGCGGAGGACCGGGAGTGGGCGCTTCCGGCGGACCCGATCTGCCCCGATGAGGACGAAAATGGGGACGAATGAGAGGAAGCCCTCGATGCGTCGTCTCCTGGGGAAGAGGGGGCATGTCCTGGGCTTGATGCTGCTGCGCCTGCTCGTGTCCCTGGCGGCGGCGGTGGCGGTCTATGAGGGAACGGACTACTGGACGACGCGGATGTGGAACAGCCAGGAGTCCCTGATCGTCCGCGTCCTCGGCATGGGACCGGAGACTCCCGTTCCTTCCGCCCCTGGAGAGCAGGAGAGCTTCCCGACCCTTCAGCGGCAGCTCACGCTTTTGATCCTCACGGGGGAGCAAAGAGGAGTGACGGCCAACGTCAAGGTCGTCCGGCTCGATGGGAGCGGATTGGATCCCATCGAGGGACGGTGCTACCTTCTGGTCCATGACGTCTTCGAGGGGGGTGAGGTGCAGTACTCCATCGCCGACGCCTACCGAATTCCATCGCTCGTGGCCTTTGTCGTGGCGGTGTGTCTCTGCCTCCTCGCCCTCACCGGTGCGGCCGGTTTCTGGGCCCTGGCGGGGCTTGCCCTCTCACTGGTCGTGCTGATCTGGGGGATGATCCCCCTCATGACCAGGGGGTGGAGCCCTATGGCCACGGCCTTCGCCGCGATCCTGCTCGTCTCGTCGGCCACGATCTTCTGCGTCGTCCGGCGTTCGTGCTACCGCAGCGCTGCCCTCCTGGGGAGCCTCAGCGGGGCGGGCTGCGGCTTTCTGCTGGGGGCGTTTATGGTATGGGGGTGGCAACTGTCGGGACTTGCGGGGGAGGGGGCGGCCCTCCTGGCCTCCACCCTTCCGGGGATCGACATGCAGGGCATCCTCCTGGCCTCGATCCTGGTGAGCGCCATCGGAGCCGTGCTGGACGTCGCGGTCTCGGTGACGGCCTCCATGGCGGAGCTGGTGAGCTACGCGCCGGACATCCCCCTGCGGCGGCTCTGGACGGCGGGCATCAGCGTGGGCAGCGAGGTGTTGGGAAGCATGATCAACACGCTGATCCTGGCCTACCTGGGCAGCGCGCTTCCGATGGCGATCCTGATCAGCAGCGCGGGAGCCAACCTGCTGGGAATCTTGAACGACCCCTACATCGGCCAGCAGATCGTGCAGAGCCTGGCTGGAACCGTGGGGCTCCTGTGTACCATCCCGACGACGGCGTTCTTTTTCGTGGTGCAGGAGGGCTGGAACCGCCGCCGGCAGGGCGCGGGGGAGGATCGGGATGGGTAGCTCCGGAGGGGGCAGGGTCTGCGCGGCGGTGGATATCGGCAGCAACTCCATCAAGCTGAGGGTGGGGCGCTGCGCTGCCAGGGGGGTGCAGGTCCTCCTGGACACCACGGAGGTGGTGCGCCTTGGAAACTGCCTCCGGGATGGGGCGATACCGGAGGAGACGATGCGCAACGCCGCGCGGGTCGTCGCGGAGATGGTGGGCCGCGCCCGAAGGATGGGCGCGGAGCCCTGTCTGGTGGGCACCATGGCCCTGCGCGTCGCAGTCAACGCTCACGAGTTTTTGTCCCTGGTCCGCCGGCGGACGGGGCTCGAGATTCGAATCCTGTCCGGTGAGGAAGAGGCGAGCTACTCCTGGAAGGGAGCCTCGGCGGACTTCGCCCGAAATGGGGGGAACCTGGTCCTGTTCGATACCGGTGGCGGCAGCACGGAGTTCGTCTTCGGCCGGCGGGGGGCCATCGAGAGGATTCAGAGCGTTCCCGTGGGAGCCGTCTCCCTGACGGAGTGCTTCTTCGCGGAGGACCCACCTTCGGGGGCCGCCCTGGACGAGGCCATGGCCTGCGTTCGGGAGGTCCTGAGCGCGAACGGCATCGTCCGCGTTCACCCAGGGGCGGCGCCGGCGGTCCTGGGCCTTGGAGGGGGCGCCGTCGCCATAGGCTCCGTCAAGGACGGCTCGCCGGCATTTATCCCCACGAGGCTGCACGGCATGATGCTGACCCGAAAGGACGTCGCGGAACAGATGGCGCTCTACTCATCGCTCCCGCTGGCGGAGCGGCGGAGGATCGTGGGCCTGCCGGCCTCCCGCGCGGACATCGTCCTGGGCAGCGCCTGTATCATCCTGGGCGCCTTGAGGGCTCTGGACGTGGAGTCCTTCACCCTCAGCATCAACGGCCTGCGTCACGGTGTGCTCCTCGAGAGGTGCGAGGGGCTGTGTTCTGAAGTGTAGTAACAGTTTCGGGGGCCTGTGGCCCCTGGAGGAGGAGGAAAACAGATGTGCATCATGAAGGTTCGTAAGGGGTTTTGCGCGTTTTTGGCGGCGTTTCTGGCGGTGGCGGTCTTTGCCTCTGCCGCAGACAGGGCCTGGGCGGCATCGGCTCAGGGGATCATCAGCGACTCCATCGAGGTGCTGCGTGACATGGCGAAGCAGGAGGACGCGGACGCCATGGCGGACGTCCTGAAGGACGCCCGTGCGGTGGCCATCGTCCCGGCGATGGTCAAGGCGGGGCTGATCATCGGCGGCGAGTACGGCGAGGGATTGATCCTGCGTCGTGAGAAGGGGCGGTGGTATGGCCCCAGCTACTACAACCTGGGCGGAGGGTCCCTGGGGCTGCAGATCGGAGCCCAGAAGATATCCCTCGTCCTGGTTGTGACCAACGAGGACGGGGTCCGGGCGTTTCTGAACAGCCGGACGAAGCTGGGCGCCGACGTGTCCGTGGCCGCCGGTCCCACGGGGCGCCGCGCCGAGGCGGCGACGGACGCGCAGGCCAAGGCCTCCATCTACAGCTACTCTATGACGAAGGGCCTCTTCGCCGGAGTGTCGCTGGAGGGCTCGGTGATCAGCGTCAGCGTCAAGCGCAACGAGGACTACTGGAAGAAGAAGCTCAGTGCGGACGACGCCCTGAAGCAGCCGGCGAAGGACAAGCGAATCCTGCCGCTTACGGGCGCCCTGGACAACCTGGCCAAGAAGGCGCGATAGGCCCCACTTTAAGAGGCGGAGCGAGCCGCGCCCGAAACTTTGCGGCCCTGCTTGACAGAAACGACAGGGGTAGGTATACTATCTTTCGTGCTTGAGGGCGGATAGTTCAGCGGTAGAACACCTGCCTTACACGCAGGGGGTCACAGGTTCGAACCCTGTTTCGCCCACCAATGAAAAGCGGGGTCGTAGCTCAGTCGGTTAGAGTGTCGGCCTGTCACGCCGAAGGTCGCGAGTTCGAGTCTCGTCGGCCCCGCCATTTTCAGTTGTTTTTCGTTTATGAGGCGGGATAGCTCAGATGGTAGAGCAGCGGACTGAAAATCCGCGTGTCCCCAGTTCGATTCTGGGTCCCGCCACCAGGTAGGAGCAAATGCGGAAGTAGCTCAGGGGTAGAGCACAACCTTGCCAAGGTTGGGGTCGCGGGTTCAAATCCCGTCTTCCGCTCCAGAATTTAAAAGAGTGAGGCCCTGCTGAAGCGGGGCCTCTGTTTTTTTATGGGGTATCCCCTGAATAGTCAGGAGCGGGGCGAGGACTTTCGATAGCTTGGAATGGAAACAATGCCTCCTCATTATAAAAGCCTAAAATTTTTTTAGTGGACCTCGTTTTTTTACGGATTTTCATATACAATCAACAAGGTATCCCAGCAGGGTATCCTCAGCGTGCTTCCTGCGGAGGCGGGATGCGCCTCTCCTTCGGGAGGAGGGCGGGAAGGGGATATAGCGATGATTGAGGTGCATCGCCTGAACGGCGAACGTTTTTTGCTGAACTCTGATATGATTGAAACCATCAACGTGACGCCTGATACCGTGGTGCGGCTTTTGAACGGCCACCGCTATATTGTGCGCGAGGGGATCGACGAGGTCTGCGAGAAGATCGTTGCGTTTCGAAGGTTGGCGGGGTACGCCTGCATCGTTGCAAATTCTGCGGACGAGGCGGAGGATTCCGAAGGAGCGGGATCGTGATGGAGCATGCTGCTGGACTAGGGGTGAATAGGCTTTGGATTTAACGAGTATCGTTGGATTTCTCATATCTTGGATTCTGGTCCTCGCTGCCATGGCTGGGGGAGGGAACTTCGGCGCCTACATCGACGTCCCCTCAATGATGATCACGATCGGTGGCGCGTTGGGCGCGACGATCCTCTCAAACCCTGCGGAGAGGCTGAAAGCCATAGGGGGCGGACTGAAGAGCACCTTCGTCTCCCACGAGCCCAACCTCGTTGGGATGGTGCAGATGATCGTCAGCTTCGCCGAAAAGACCCGCAGGGAAGGGTTGCTCGCTCTGGAGAGCGACGTGGCGGAGCTGGACAACGAGTTCCTGAAGAAGTCCATTCAGCTGGTCGTGGACGGCACGGACCCTGAGCTGGTGCGGGCGATCCTGGACACCGAGATCGGTGTCCTGGAGGACCGCCACTCCGCCAACAAGTCCGTGTTCGACACCATCGCGGAGTTCGCTCCCTCCTATGGAATGATCGGAACGCTGGTGGGTCTCATCGCCATGCTGGGGAACCTGGCGGACGTCAGCTCCCTGGGGCCCAACATGGCCGTCGCCCTCATCACGACGATGTACGGGTCCATGATGGCCAACATGTTCGGCATCCCCATCGGCAAGAAACTCGCTGCCCGCTCCGCCCAGGAGGTCGTGGCCATGGAGCTGATGGTGGAGGGGATCCTGGCCATCCAGGCCGGAGAGAACCCCCGCATCGTCGAGGAAAAACTGAAGGTCTACCTTCCCCCCAAGCTCCGCAGCAGCTTTGAGAAGAAGGAGGGCGAGTAGCCTTGGCGCGCCAGAAGAAGCCGGAGCCGCCGGGGCTGAGCGCCCCCTTCTACATGGGCACCTACGGAGATATGGTGACGCTCATCCTGTGTTTCTTCATCCTGCTGTTCGCCATGTCCTCCATCGATGCGCAGAAGTTCCAGAAGGCGCTGATCTCCCTCAGGGGTTCCCTTGGGGTTTTAAAGGGCGGCGTGACCACGGAGGAGTCCACGGACCCGAACCAGAGTGGCGAGCAGGGGGTGGACGCGGGGTCGTCGCCCAGCGTGGAGCTGGATACCCAGCACGTCGCCTACACGATCAACAGCTACCTGCGGTCCGAAGGGCTGGGCAAGTCCATTCAGGTGACGATCAACCAGCGCGGCGTTTCCGTTTCCATCTCGGATCAATTCCTCTTCAACTCCGGCAGCGCGGAGGTGAAGCCCGAGGGGCGGCGGGTGCTCTTCAAGATCGCCTCCCTGGTGCGGGACAAGGTCCCGGCGGTGGCCGTAGAGGGGCACACGGACGCCACGCCTCTCTTGGGAGGGATCTATCGCGACAACTGGGGGCTCTCCGCGATGCGGGCAGCCGTCGTGGCGTCCTACCTGGAGCAGGATGGAGGCTTCGACCCACTGAAGCTCCAAGCCGTCGCCTTCGGCCCCAACCAGCCGATGGTGCCCAACGACACGCCGGAGCACCGCGCCCTGAACCGCAGGGTCGAGATCGTGTTCCTCTCGGAGTATCCCAAACGCTAAGG
The DNA here is from genome assembly GCF_938030725.1 of uncultured Fretibacterium sp. Lineage (GTDB taxonomy): Bacteria > Synergistota > Synergistia > Synergistales > Aminobacteriaceae > Fretibacterium. The sequence continues at coordinate 11,365 of NZ_CALHIQ010000021.1, forward strand.
GGTTGATGGATCAACATGAAACGGATGATTATCTTTGTCGTTATCGGTTTGGTGATGTTCGGCGCGGGCTTTGGAGGAGGCCTGATGCTGGGGAGGACGATGGCGTCCGGCAGCGGCGAGGGCGGAGCCGCCAAGGCCCGCGAGGTTGCGGAACCGGGGCCCATCGTGACCATCGGCGAGTTCACCAGCAACCTGGCCGGCGCCGGCAGGCACGTCGTGAGCTTTACCGTGTCCCTGGAACTCGTGAACAAGAAGGAGGAGATCGCCGCCGCCGTTCAGAACATGGGGTGGCTCGTGAGGATCAAGAACGAGATCCTCCTCATCGCGAAGGACAAGACCTACGACGACCTCAACAGCGCGGAGGGGACGGTCCAGTTTCAGGGGGACATCAAGAGGGTGCTCAACTCCATCCTTCCCAACGTGGGAGGGGAGGCCCCCATCGCTCAGGTGCTCTTTGAATCCTTCGTGCTTCAATAACGATTCAAACAAGGCAACGGAGAAAGATTTTTGGTTTTTGTTGTGTCGGGGCTGCGAAAAACGGCGGCAGGTGTGATATCCTGAATACGTAGTTTTTCTTCGGGGCTGCGTCCCCGGAAGGCAGGTGAGGACTTCTGACTCCTGATGTGTTGTCACAAAGCGAGATCGATTCGCTCTTAAACGCTCTCACGAGCGGTAACGTGGATATCGACTCCATGGCTGAAAAGGCCGACGAGCGGAACCTCAAGGTCTACGACTTCAAAAGACCGGATAAGTTCAGCAAAGATCAACTTCGAGCCATTCAGATGATCCATGAGGCCTTTGCCCGCCAACTGACGACGGTCATGTCCACGCTGATCCGCTCCATCGTTTCTGCGGAGGTGGCCTCGGTCGATCAGCTGGCCTACGAGGAGTTTCTGAATTCCCTGGTGCAGCCGACGGTGATCGGGATGATCGAGATGCATCCCTTTGACGGCAACATGCTCCTCGAGATCAACCCGAACCTCGTGTTCGCCATCATCGACAGGATGCTGGGCGGCAAGGGGAACTTCACGGGCAAGCTGCGGGAGCTGACCGACATCGAGAAGACCGTCATTGAGCGCGTGCTGATGCGGATGCTGGAGCTCCTGGAGGACAGCTGGAGCACCGTGGTGGACGTCCGCTTTCGCTTCGAGAGCATGGAGAGCAACCCGTTCTTCGTGCAGATATGTTCTCCGCGCGATATGGTGCTCCTCGTCATCCTGAAGCTGAAGGTCGGCGATCTCGAGGGGATGATGAGCCTCTGCTTCCCCTACTTCCTGATGGAGCCCATCGTCGACAAGCTCTCCTCACAGCAGTGGTTTGCCGCGACGAAGCATGAACGGGACGAGGAGGAGCAGCGGAACCTGCTCTCGTCGATGCACCGCGTCAAGGTTCCCCTGGCGCTGGAGTTGGGGCACACGATCCTGAGCCTGTCGGACGTCTATGCCCTCCAGGCGGGGGACGTGATCAAGCTCGACGAAACGAAGGACAGCGACGTCGCCGTTCGGGTGGGCAACCGGGTGAGCTTTATGGCGAAGCCGGGGACCGTCGAAGGACGCCTCGCGGTGGAACTGACCCGGATCCTGAAGCGATCTACGGACGAGTCGTCAGAGGGAGAGGAAAAAGATGGATGATCTGCTTAGTCAGGATGAAATTAACGCCCTGCTTTCCGGCGGCGACCTAGGCGGTGGGGACGATTCGGACCTCTCCATGGAGGACTCCCACCTGCTCAGCGAGGTATCCTCGATCTTCGCGGGCGCCGAGAGCAGCGTCATCGGCATGTTGTCCGGCAAGGAGGTGGACACCGCTGTCAACGATGCGGAGGTCGTGACGCAGGCGGACTTCCGGGGCAGCCTGCCGGAGGGCCCCTTCCTCTTTACGGCGACGTTCGGGGGCTTTGACGATATCCCGCTGGCGCTGGCGGTGGAGCAGAAGGGTGCCCTGACCCTTGCGGACCTCATGATGGGCGGCGAGGGGAAGGACCTGCCGGAAGAGCCCAGCGACCTCTACCTGAACGCGGCCCAGGAGGGACTGAGCCAGGTGGTGGGTTCCTCCTTTACGAGCCTGAGCGGCCTGCTGGGGGGAAAGCGCCTGATCCCAGAGAACACGAACTCCGGGCTGGCGTCGGGGGACTGGCTGGCCTTCTCCTCCATGGCTCCGGAAACGAAGCTTTGGATGAGCCCGATCGAGGTGAAGATCGAGGGCTTGGACCCCTTCAAGATCTGGGTTGCGCTGCCTTTGGACTCAGCCCTCAAGATGGTGGGGCTGATGCGGGAGATCATTGGCGAGCAGGAGCCAAAGCAGCCGGAGGAAGCGGCGACGGCAGCGCCTTCGCCCGCCGCGTCCGCTCCAGCGCAGTCCGGAGGCGGGATGAGGGCACCCATGGGCGCTCCGGCTCCGCGGGCCGCGCAGCAGCCCGCCCCCATCGTGGACGTGCATCCGGCTGCGTTTCAACCCCTGGGGGGTGCGGCTGCCAGCGGTGCGGCGAGCCCCATCGACATGATCGCGGACATCCCGGTCCGAGTGACGGTGGAGCTTGGCAAGACGCGCAAGAGCGTTTCGGAGGTCCTGGCCCTGACGACCGGGTCGGTCATCGAGCTGGACAAGATGGCGGGCGAGCCGGTGGACATCCTGGTGAACGGGAAGCCGATCGCAAGGGGCGAGGTCGTCGTCATCGACGAGAACTTCGGCGTGCGCATTACGGACATCATCGGAGCCGCGGCAGGAGTGCGTTCCGCCTCTTAGGCCCAGGCCGAAGGGCTGAGCCACGAAAGCTCTCGCCCCGGTGTGTGGCTTTCTTGCGGCGAACGCTTGCCGGACGATTTTTCATGATATAATCAATGCGTCGTGTGGTTGCTCCATTGGCGGGGCGTCCATTGATCTTAGTTTTTTATGAAGACCTTTTCTCTATCAGGCGCAGGGACTGACGGCCTTGCGCGAGAGATTTTGACGTAAGCGAGGGATCACAGGATGGGCAAGAAAGTTCTTATCGTCGATGACGCGGCCTTTATGCGAATGATGCTGAAGGATATCCTTCAGAAGAATAATTTCGAGGTGGTCGCCGAGGCTGAAAACGGCAAGGCGGGGGTCGCCGCGTATCAGAAGTACAAGCCCGATATTGTGACGATGGACATCACGATGCCGGAGATGAACGGCATTGACGCTGTTAAGGCCATCAAGGCCCTTGATCCTAACGTCAAGATCGTGATGGTGTCCGCGATGGGGCAGCAGCCCATGGTCATCGAGGCGATCCAGGCGGGCGCCAACGACTTCATCGTCAAGCCCTTCCAGCCGGAGCGCGTGATCGAGGCCATCACCAAGGTCCTCTCCTGAATCTGAAGGGGCGTTTCGCCGCTGCCCTGGCGACGAAGGCCGCCGGAAGGCCGGAGTTTCGTGTGCGCCGTCGCAGCGGTGATCGCGGATGGCGGCGCAGTTGTTTTATGTTCTATTGAAACCTTACGGAGAAGTCGGTGCCTGAGGGAGAATAAGTGATCGCAGACCCCAGCCTTGTGTCCTACCTAACTCGGGTTTCGCTTGCCTTAGTTCTTCTGATGCTTTCCGCCGCCCTCCTGGTGCGCTTTGCGCGGAGGAGGCGTGAGGGGGTAAGAGATGACGGGGCCGTTAAGCTTTTGGCGTCCTTACCCGTGGGTAAGGATGTCTTTTTTGTGTTGCGCTGCGGACCCGACGTCGTCGCGTTTACCTCTGGGGCGGGGGGAACTTGTCTGATGGGCAGGTGGAAGTATGAGGAATGGGTTGGCGCGGGAAACGCTCCAGCGAAACGGACGGAAGATGGCGCGCGCTAGAGGGTTCCCCCTCATCCTGGCGCTCGCGGCGTTCCTCGTCTTGAGCGCAGGGCTTGCCCTTCCGGCTTTGGCCGCGGATTCGGAGGCGCTTTCCGGGGTGCCGCTCCCGACGATACAGTTTGGCGTCACGCCGGCGGACTCCCCGCGGGACGTGGCGCTCTCCCTGCAGATCCTGGCTCTGATGACTGTGGTGAGCGTCGTTCCGGCGATCTTCCTCATGGTGACGAGCTTCACCCGCATCATCGTGGTCCTGGGCTTCGTGCAGCGCGCGATAGGGCTTCAGCAGTCGCCGCCCCAACAGGTCATCGCGGGGCTCTCGCTCTTCCTGACGCTCTTCACCATGTACCCGGTGTGGGATCGGGTCTATCAGGAGGGGCTTGCGCCATACCTTTCGGGCGCCGCCAGCGCCCCCCAGGCCTGGCAGAGTACGATGACGCCGATCCGTGAGTTCATGTTTCGCTATACGCGCCAGGAGGAGCTGTCGCTCATGGTGTCCATGTCCGGGACCGAGCGCCCTGCGTCGCAGGACGCGGTGCCGACGCGCGTCCTGATCCCTGCCTTCATGCTGAGTGAGCTCAAGACGGCCTTTCAGATGGGCGTCGTCATCTATATCCCCTTTATCGTGGTGGACATGGTGGTTTCAAGCGTCCTTCTGGCGATGGGGATGATGATGCTCCCCCCCATGATGATCTCCCTGCCCTTTAAAATCCTGCTCTTCGTCATGGCCGACGGCTGGAACCTGGTCGTCCTGAGCCTTCTGAAGAGCTTTGCCAACGTCCCCTGATGCAGGACGGCGGCGCTCCCGTTCCCCTGGAGGCCACGGTAAGAGAGGAGGTACCCGAAGATGGCGGAAACGACCCTGAGCCTTTTTGATCTCCTAAGCCAGTCCATCTGGACCATGTTGATCGTATCTCTGCCCGTGCTCCTGGTGGCCATGAGCGTGGGGCTTTTGATCGGCATCCTCCAGACGGCCACCTCCATACAGGAGCAGACGCTGATCTTCATCCCCAAGATATTGGCCGTGTTCGTCTGCATCGTCCTCCTGTCCCCCTGGATGGGGCAGAGGATGCTCGTGATGACGCGGGAGATCCTGGGGCAGTTGGAGCGCTTTATCCAGTGATGCGGGGCGGCGCTTTTTCATGAGGGGGATCGAGCTGCCGGCCCAGCTGCTGATCGTCTGTCTTCTCCTTCATCTTCGCTTCGTGGGGCTCGTGTTCAGCGCCCCCGTGTTCACTGCCGTCATGGCCCCGACGCCCGTGCGCTATCTCTTTGCCGTGCTCCTAACGTTCTCCGCGACGGGGGCGTTGGGCGGCGCGGAGGTCCCGCTCTTCTACTTCGACAGCGTCTTCTCCATCGCCCTCCTGGGCGTTCGCGAACTCTTGATCGGAGTGGCCCTCGGCTTCCTCTCCGCACTGCCGCTGGTGGCGCTGCGCGTGGCGGGAGAGCAGGTGGGGACGGTGATCGGCTTCTCCATGGCTCAGGTACTGGACCCGACGACGCAGACCGAGAGCTCCATCATCGGGCAGCTGGAATTCCTGGTGGGGTTGTGGTTTTATTACCACTGGAACGGACACCTCCTCATGATTCAGGCGGTGATGGAGAGCGTGCGGCTGGCCCCCGTGGGGCGCCTCCTGCCGTTCCCGCCCAACCTGATCGAGGTGGGGGCCTGGCTTCAGGACCTGTTCATCCTGGCGATGCGGATCACCCTTCCCTTCTTCTGCTCGCTGGTCCTGGCGGACGTCGGCCTGGGCTTTCTGGCGAGGACGGTCCCTCAGATGAACATCTTCGTCCTTGGGCTCCCGATCAAGGTGGCGCTGGGCTTTATGGTCCTTGCCGCAGTCCTGCCGCTGACCGTTGACCTGATCTACACTCAGTTTGAGCGCTGGATCGAGTTTGCCTTGGAGGGGGTGCTGTCTTGGAGCTCTGCGCCGTGAGGTGCCGCGTCGCCTTTGACATCCAGTTTTTTGCCCAGGAGCGCACGGAGCCCGCGACGCCCCGGAAGCGCGAGAAGGTGCGCTCCGAGGGCAGGGTGTGCATGAGCAAGGACCTGACGGCGGCCGTGGGGCTCTTGACGGGGCTCTTTGGGCTGGCGCTCCTGGGGGCCTTCATGTGGCGTGTGATGAGCCGCCTTCTGAGGCTCTCTCTGAGCTTCGTCGGGGATGCGGCCCTGGAACAGGACGGGTGGTTTCACTACCTCTCCTGGGAGGTCGTGAAGGACTTCTTCATCGCCTGGCTCCCCCTGGGGTGCCTGATCGCCTTTTTCTCTGCTGCCGCCGTCATCTGTCAGGTGGGCTGGACGATGACCAGCGAGCCCTTCAAGCCCAATTTTGGGCGGCTCAACCCCATCAGCGGAATGAAGAAGATCATCTCCCTGCGCTCCGTCGTCGAGCTCTTGAAGGGGCTCTTGAAGGCAGGGGTCTTCGCCGTCGTGATCTACTCCGCGATCAAGAACTACCTTCCCGCCTCCTCAAGGGCCATGCAGATGCCGCTGGTGCACGGCGCCGCCTCCTTCTGGGACATGCTGTGGACGCTCTCCATGCGGCTTGCGGCGATGCTGCTGGCGATGGCGTTGGTTGACTACCTCTACCAGCGCTGGGAGTTCGAGCGCTCCATCCGCATGAGCCGGCAGGAGATCAAGGAGGAGTACAAGCAGATGGAGGGGGACCCGCAGATCAAGAGCAAGATCCGCCAGAAGCAGCGGGAGCTGGCCAAGAAGCGCATGATGGCGGACGTCCCCAAGGCGGACGTCGTCATCACGAACCCGACGACGCTGGCGGTGGCCCTCCTCTACGATCGAAGGTTGATGAAGGCGCCTCAGGTCGTGGCGAAGGGCAAGGGCTTCGTGGCCCAGAAGATCCGAGAGCTCGCGGAGGCCGCAGGCGTCCCCGTGGTCGAGGACAGGCCCCTGGCCTGGGCGCTCTACGGAGGCGTCGAGGTGGGGGATGAGATATCTCAGGACCTCTACCGCAGCGTTGCGGAGATCCTCGCGATGGTCTACCGGCTCAGGGCGTCGTAATAAAAGTGAAAAAAGCGGCGGAAACGCGCGTTTCTGTTGTATAATCATGCCGTAGTCCTGTTGGCGTTTGCGTTCGAAGCGTTATCCGCTCTGAACTTTATCTTTCGAAATTCTATCTTCTTTATTTTTGTGAAGGGAAATCATTCAAACATGAAAAAGACAGCATGGCTTGTGTTGGCGCTTGCGATATGCTTCGTTCCCCAGGCGGCCTTTGCGGCCGACTCGCCGGAACTCGCGAGGTGGACGCGCGCCAGCGACTTTGCGGCTCGTGACGGGGCACAGAGGGTGAAGGTGAGCGTGGTCTATTACTCCAACGAGTACGTCGAGGCCCTTGTGAAGGCCGAGGCGGAGAAGAACCTCTGGACCCGCGACGAAACGGAGAACTACAAGTACACGCTCCTGAAGACGCTGAACTTCCACGACGCCATCGCCTTTCAGCTAACCCTTTACGTGGAGGGCCTTCCCATGTACGCTCAGCCCTTCGACCGTCACATCAGCCTGTGGATCGGCAACAAGCGCTACGACCCCACGGACTACGACAAGCGGTTCAACGTCAAGATACTGGGGGATCGGGACGGGATGGTCTGGTTTCCGCGGTACGACCCCAAGACGGGCGCAGAGCTCCTCAAGGGGGCGAAGGACATACGCCTCGTCCTGGACGGCGCCATCAGTCAGGCGATCTCCCCCCGCGGCGACGCCATGTGGGTCTGGGACATCACAAAGGACGTGGAGGGGGCCCTGGGGGACGGCAAGGCCATGGACCGGCTTGAGCTGGATCGCCTGATCAAGCGCCTTGAGAAACTGAATAAGGAGCGCGGCGCGCTTCAGCTGCAGGTAGATTCCATCGACCAGGAGTTGAGCGAGGTCAATTCCCGCATCGATGAGCTGCAGGGCAGGTAGTTCGAGGAAAGGAAGGAGAACGCCATGGATCGTATCGCCGTATTGACCAGCGGAGGGGATTCGCCCGGCATGAACGCAGCCATCCGTGCGGTGGCCCGCACCTGTCATTACAACGACAAGGAGTGCATCGGCGTCATGCGGGGTTATGAAGGGTTGATCGAAGGGGACTTCAAGCTGCTGGACCGCGCCTCCGTGGGGGGCATCATCCATCGGGGCGGCACGATCCTCAAGACCGCGCGCAGCGATCGCTTTAAGACCCAGGAGGGGCGTGAGGCGGCCCTCCTGAAGATGAAGGAGGCGGGGATCGAGGGCCTCATCGTGATCGGCGGGGACGGATCCTTCCATGGTGCGAAGGCGCTGCACGAGATGGGGATGCCCGTCATCGGCATTCCCGGCACCATCGACAACGACGTGGCGGGAACGGACGAAACCATCGGCTTCGACACGGCGGTGAACACGGCCCTTGAGGCGATCATGCGCCTGAGGGACACGGCCTCCAGCCACGACCGCCTGTTCATCGTCGAGGTTATGGGGCGCAACGCAGGCTTTCTGGCGCTTGAAACCGCGGTGGCCTCCGGCGCGGAGTACGCCGTCGTCCCAGAGATCCCGTTGAGCATCGGCAACCTCTGCAAGCTGCTTCGGGAGTCCCACGCGGAGCACAAGAGCCACACCCTCATCATCCTGGCGGAGGGGGTCATGTCCGCCACGGAGATGCGGGACAAGCTCCAGGACACGGGAGGGTACGACGCCCGGGTCACGGTGCTGGGGTACATCCAGCGGGGCGGAAGCCCCACGTCCTTTGACGTCGTCCTCGCCACCCGCATGGGGGCCTTTGCTACGGACAACCTGCTGATCGGAAAAAGCGGCTTTATGGTGGGGAACGTGAACCACAAGCTGGTCCTGAGCGACCTGGAACGCTCCTGGGCCGAGCACAAGAGCCTGAGCCCGGAGCTGCTGAACCTGGTCCACAAGATGAACTGACATGTGCGCCGGGGAAGGGGCGGCCTGCAGAGGCCTTGACGTCGCTGCGCTCCTGCGGATCGTCGCCTCGGACCTGGGGGGGCGAAAGGTTCCCGCCCTCTCCCATCCCTCCGGTTGGGAGGAGGCCCTGGCCCTCTGCCTGGCGGCTGAGGGTGTGACGATCGTGACGGGGTTCTTTATCGCGTCGGCCGGCGCTCCGGAAACGGACGGCCCCGCGGGGAGCGTTGCCCTGGGGCGGGCCATGGAGCTTTTGGGCCGGAGGGTGCAGTTGGTGACGGATTCCCGCAACAGCCTCGTGTTGTCCGCCTGCTCCGCCGCGCTGGGCGGTCCTCCCGTCGCAGCGATGGACGGCCCTCACCCCGCCGCGCTGGAAGGAGCGGACCTCCTGATCTTCCTGGAACGTCCGGGGTGCGCCGGTGACGGACGGTATTACAACATGAGGGGGAATGACATCTCGGCCTCCGTCGTGCCCCTGGACGACCTGGCCGTCCGCGCTCTGGAACACGGACTTCCCGTCATCGGGATCGGCGACGGGGGCAACGAGGCCGGAATGGGCGCTCTTTACGAGCCGCTGAAGCGGCTGCTCCCGGAGTATGCGCGCTGTCTGTCCCGCGTGCCCGCAACCGTCTGCCTCCCCGTGGACGTTTCTAACTGGGGTGGGTACGCGCTGGCCGCCCTCCTGTCCGCCGCCTCGGGCCGGTGGGTGGGGCTCTCCCCCGGCGAGGAGGAACGGGCTCTGAGGGCTGCCGTCGGCGCGGGAGCGGTGGACGGAACGACGGGCTGCCGCACCCTCTCCGTCGATGGGTTTTCGTTGGAGCGGCTGGAGCGGGTGACGGTGCAGCTCAAAGATTGGTATGGTATCGCTGCGGAAAAGACGTTCTTAAAAAGACAAAATCATGCCTGAAGTGTGATGCCCGGTGAAGCACAAATCCTTTTTTCCTCTGCTTTTGATATCCTTTGCGGTGGCGCTTACGATCCTGTCCTTTTGGGTGGTTCGGAAGAACAGCCTCAATCCGCGACAGGGCTTTATGATCTCCAACGTTTCGGTCAGCGTCGATTTCGACGATCGCCGCTTCCTGGCGGGGACGGCCTCGCGCTTCCCCTATGGGGCAAGACAGGTGTTCGTGCGCTTCGATTACAGCTGTCTTGAGGCGAACAGCTCGATGGACCTTTCCTGGGACTGGGGACAGAAGCGGGTGCAGTCGGAAACCTATGAACTTTCCGCGCCGTCGGGCACTCGGATGTACTGCCTGCTGAAGGAGGACGGCTCCCCGCTGCCGCGGGGGATGTACACCGTCACGATCCAGTGCTTGACCGAAATCATGCCGAACTTTCATTTTGAGATCTATTGACGCTGCCCCTGGGGCCGGCGCGAATCGACGCGACGAAAAATCGGCCATTTTTTCGGAGGGGCGTTCCCCGAAGTTTTATTTTTTAAGATGCTCGATTGAAGATGAAGTTTGAGGTGAAAGACGATGAAGTACAGCGAACAGGACATGGAACGGTTATGGTGAAGGTCGTTGACGAGAAGGCAGCGGCCCCTCGCAGGAGGGGGCGACCGCCGCGCGTGAAGGAGCCTGCAGAGGCCCTTGAAGAGGCGAAGGTGACGCAGTCTGTAGAGGCGGAAAGCCCCTCCCCTGCGGAGGAGAGCGCCGCGGTGAAAGTGCGTCGTCCGCGGGGCAGGCCGCCGAAGAACGCGGCGAAAAAAGTGGAGGAGGCGGAGGCCCCCCAACAGCTCCTGCTCCTTCCGGACGTCCGGAGGACGGAGGCAATGGAGCTGTCCGAGGCACCGAAGGAGGCGCCGGAGACCGAGGACCCCACGGAGGAAACAGTGGCGTACGGGAAGGACCCCGTGCCTAAGATGCAGGGCGTCCAGCCCGGCGAGGACCCGGAATTGCCGGTCCCTGCCGAGCCGGCCCCCGACGAACAGGAAGAGCCCTTGGCCCCCTACGCCCGCGCGTCGGTTCACGAGGTGACGCCCCACCCGAAGCCCAAACACACCTACGCTTACCTCGCGGCCCAGACCCTTACGGACCTTCGGAAAATTGGACGAGAGTTCAACGTCGCGGGGCCCACTACGATGCACAAGGACGACCTGATCATCTCTATCCTGAAGGCCCAGGCGGAGAGCATGAACTACCGCTTCGGCGGCGGGACGCTCGAGATCCTGCCCGAGGGGTTCGGCTTCCTTCGGCCCAAGGGGATGCTGCCGACGGACAACGACGTCTACCTCTCGCTGTCCCAGATTCGACGCTTCGGGCTTCGGAATGGGGACGTGATCTGGGGTCTGATCCGCCCGCCGCGGGACCAGGAGCACTACGAGGCGCTCCTGCGCGTGGAGACGGTGAACTTCTCGGACCCCGAGTCCTCCCGCCGGCGTCCGATGTTTGCCCACCTGACGCCCATCTTCCCCAACGTCCGAATCAACCTGGACTCCGGCCCTGGAGACTGGGCGACGCGCCTGGTGGACATGTTCGCCCCCATCGGCCTGGGGCAGCGTGCGCTGATCGTCTCGCCCCCCAAGGCGGGCAAAACGACACTCTTGAAGCGCATCGCCAAGGCCATCTCCGCGAACTCGCCGGACATCATCCTGATGGCCCTCCTGATCGACGAACGCCCCGAGGAGGTGACGGACATCTCCCGCTCCATCGACGGAGAGGTGATCGCCTCGACGTTCGACCGCCCTGCGGACGAGCACATTCGGGTGGCCAGCCTCGCCATCGAGAAGGCGAAGCGCCTGGTGGAGGCGAAGCGCGACGTCGTCATCCTCCTGGACTCGATCACGCGCCTGGCCCGCGCCTCGAACCTGACGGTCCCACCGTCGGGCCGCACCCTGTCGGGTGGTCTGGACCCCTCCGGGCTCTACTTCCCGAAGCGCTTTTTCGGCGCCGCTCGAAACTTCGAGGAGGGCGGGAGCCTGACGATCATCGGGACGGCCCTGACGGATACGGGCAGCCGCATGGACGACGTCATCTACGAGGAGTTC
>NZ_CALHIQ010000022.1 GCF_938030725.1 uncultured Fretibacterium sp.
GCGCCAGCGAACGGCAGCCGGAAGGCTCCCCGAGAGGGCGTGTCTCCTGTTAAGCTTTCAAGAAAGCTCTGAGGGATTTCCTTAAGATGCCTGTCCCCCGGGGACTTTCAGCAGTTTTGGAGATTTATCAGCGCTTTCCTAATACAGATTAAGGGTGATGGTTATGGAAATTTTGTATTTGAGTTCAAAAGACATAGACAATATTCACTTGAACAACGAAGAAATCATCCAGGCTATAGAAGAAAGCCTGGCAGCGCAGGGTGAAGGTAAGACCTCTATAGAACCCAGGGTGCATATTAATCCCAACCCGGAGTATAATGGGCATTTCAATGTACTGCGTGGGTACATTGAACCTAAACGGGCAGTGGGGGTCAAGATTGTTGGCGATTATGTTTATAACTACAAAAAGAACCTGCCCTCAGAGATGGCGTTGTTGAATCTTTTTGAGCCTGAGACGGGGGCGCCATACGCCGTGATTGATGCGACAGCAATCACTTCTATGCGAACGGGGGCTATCACGGCCGTTGGCGCAAAATATCTGGCGAAGAAAAAGAATAAAATCCTAGGGCACCTTGGCAGTCGCGGTACCGCATTTTGGAACGTTGTCCTTCTGGATCATCTTTTTAATTTCGAGGAAATCCGCATTAACAGCAAACGTCAGGAATCTATGGAGGCTTTTGCAACGCAACTGGAAGATCGCCTTCATAAAAAAATAACGTTAACCCATAGCAGCCAAGAGTGTTTGGAAGGGGCTGACATTATGGTAGAGGCCACACGCCTGATGGAGCCACAACCGCTTTTAAAGACTGAGTGGGTTCAACCTGGCAACTTGGTTGTTCCCTATGGTACAATCTGTGCGAACGAGATCACCTTAACCGATGTAATGGATAAAATTGTGGTGGATGACTGGAGCCAATGCAAAGAAGGTGGGAAACTAGGAAGTCTCAGCCCTCATGTCCGTGCGGGAAAATTGACGCAAAAGACTCTGTATGCAGAGCTTGGCGCGATTGTTGCAGGTAAAAGGCCTGGACGTGAGTCAGATGACGAAAAGATTCTCTTCTGGCACCGCGGGCTTTCCACTAGCGATATTGCACTCGGTCAACTGTATTTTGAGAAGGCCGTGGCCAATAATATTGGCACGAAATTGTTCTATCGTTAATTGATGTGAATAGGGAGTACCTTGATGAAGGATATCAAAAAAACGATCCCGGGCATCACCTTATGCCTGGTAATAGCAGTGGTGGCTTGTTTTATTGTAAAGCAAACGGATGTTTTTGCGCTTATGGGGGCACCTGTCCTGGCGATTCTTATGAGCATGATTTTGGTCCTATGGTTTCCGCTTGGGGCTGGCTTGCAATATGGCGTTGCGTTTACTTCTAAAAAGTTGCTTCAATTTGCAGTGATACTGTTGGGGTTTGGCCTTAATCTGTCAACTCTTGGAAAAATTGGTATGGCCTCCTTACCGGTGATCGTATTTACAATTACGACGTCACTGATCGTTGCGTTTATTCTACAAAGGGCTATGAAGATTCCCGTCAAAACAGCGACGCTGATCGGCGTGGGGTCCTCGATTTGTGGAGGCTCTGCTATAGCGGCCACTGCTCCGGTTATTGATGCCGATGACGGTGAAATTGCTCAGGCCGTTTCTGTTATCTTCTTGTTTAATGTCATTGCTGCATTGATCTTTCCCAGCATTGGCGCTAAGCTGGGAATGTCCAATGAAAGTTTTGGGCTTTTTGCCGGTACGGCGGTTAATGATACGTCTTCTGTTACCGCTGTGGCTTCCACCTGGGACACATTGCATAAGACGGGTGGCAGTGTATTGGAGTATGCCACGGTGGTTAAATTAACGAGAACACTGGCGATCATCCCAATAACCCTTGTGCTCTCCATTGTTTATTTCAAAAAACGTAGTCGTGCTGACGGAACCGAACATTCTTTCAAGTTAAGCTCTGTCCTTCCAATGTTTGTTGTGTATTTTGTCTTGGCTTCAGTTGTGACTACCGTTCTGTTGCAAAGCTGCTCTGGTGTGGCGCTCGAGTATATCAACAGGACGTTTGAAGTGCTGAAAGGCCTTAGTAAATTTTTTATAGTTATGTCTATGGCTGCGATAGGTCTGAATGCAAACCTCATTGACCTTTTGAAAAAGGGGGGAAAACCCATTTTTCTTGGCTTTACATGCTGGGTTATGATTGCATTGGTCAGCATCGTACTTCAACGTTACCTTGGACTATGATCTCGGTCATTCGCGGAATAGACACGGCTCTTTTGCAGTGCTCTTGGACGGAATCACAGCTTTCTTCTTCGACTTCCCCGGGAAACTGATTATCCGTTCCTTAGGATCATAACCCTTGTCCGCGATCTCTGCGCAGGCCTTCTACGTGTTTCTCCGAACTTAGGCGTCAGAATGGATATCCGGCTGTAGCAAACTCCCTCGAGCCTTGTTCGAAGTTGCTCAAATACCGTTGTTTCCATTCATTTCCATCACTCGCCTCTGCTTCATACTCGAGTATGGCCAAAAGACCTGCCTGCTGTGCGGAGGCTGGTGTGACCATAGTCGCCGCTTTTTGAGGTTGTTGACAAAGGCCGAGAGGTGGAGTAGAATCTCTTTCACGTGGTTTCAGTCGTCTAACTAACATTTATTTTTAAAAAATGTTATAATGGCGACTGAATATAGGTACTGTGAGTGATTTTGGTTGTCCCCGTCGAGTTCTTCTCAGGCGGGAACGCGCGGTTGGAGGGCGGACGAGATGAAGTTCGGGTTTTGCAAAGCGTGGGTGCGGCCCCTGGCGGGGGCTCTTCTGTTGGTTGCCCTGCTGCTGTCCCTTGGAACGAGGGATGCAGCCGCTGCAGCCAAGAAGCGCTACGAAAACTGGAAGGCCGTCGCGGTGGACATGGCCGTTGAGTTTGAGGAGGCCCAGAAGGACATTCTGGCCGATCAGTGGAAGGACGCGCACAAGCACGTCAACAACGCCTACTTCGGTTATTACGAGGTCCAGGGGTTTGAAAAGAACGTGATGGTGGCCATCTCTGCCGCGAGGGTCAGCCACATCGAGGGGCAGTTCGCAGCCATCAAGCACGCTCTCTTGGGCAACACTCAGGGGGAAAAGAACGCCCTGTTGTCCCAGGTGGAGGACCTGAAGCTGAAGGTCTATCGTGACGCCATGGTGTTGGATGGCGACATCGACGAGTCGGAGCCGGACAGCGCCGGAGCGGCGATCTACGCCAACACGAGCTTGAAGCGGCCGGACTTCCTTGGGGCTCCCGCGGCGACCGAGGCTGTGGCAAGCGCTTCTTCAGGCGAGGCGGGTTCGGAGGCGGCTGCAACGCCCGCGCCTCAGAAGCGCCAGCGGACGGACCCGAACTGGATCACTTTCGTCACGGCCTTTGGGCTCTTGGTGCGGGAGGGGCTGGAGGCCATTCTGGTCATCGTCGCCATCGTGGCCTACCTGATCAAGACGGACAACAAGAACCTCTTGAAGGGGGTCTACGTGGGCTCCTTTGCCGCCATCCTGGCCAGCATCGCGCTGGCGTGGGTTCTGCAGGAGTGGATGGGCGAGCAGAGCGGCGTGGCGCGGGAGCTCCTGGAGGGCTGGACGATGTTCTTGGCCGTGGCCGTGCTCTTCTACGTCAGCAACTGGATGCTGTCCAAGGCGGACACTATCGCCTGGGAACGGTACATCAGTGGCAAGGTCCAGCAGTCCATCGACCGAAGGAGCCACTGGACGCTGATCTTTGCGGCCTTCATCGCCGTCATGCGGGAGGGGGCGGAGCTCATCCTGTTCTATCAGGCCTCCTTCACGGGGGGAATGAGCGATCCTGTCTACATTGTTTACGGTATCGCGGCCGGCGTGGCCGTGCTGGTGGCGGTATGGGTCGCCTTCCGCTACTTCAGCGTTCGGCTTCCCCTCAAGGCGTTCTTCCTCTTCACCAGCATCCTGCTCTTCGTGATGTGCGTTTCCTTCATGGGCAAGGGCGTCCAGGAGTTGACGGAGGCGGACGTCATCACGGGCCGCACGGTGATCCCTGCGATGAACGGCTTCAGCATCGAGGTTCTGAGCATCTACGACCGAGCGGAAACCCTGATCCCCCAGATCATGCTGGTCATCGCGGCGCTGTGGATCACCATCCCGCACCTGTTCTCCCGAAGAAAGCCCGCGGAGGACAAGTAGAAGATTCGTTAGCTTGATCACCGCGCTGTGGCGCGGACGTGATAGGTGACACACACATCTTAATGTTTTTAAGGAGGAAGTTGCTATGAAGAAGTTGTTGGTTGCGTTGATGGTCCTGTGCATGGCCCTCGCGGCCGGTGCGGCCTTCGCCGCCCCTGCGGCGGAGAAGCCCGGCGAGAGCGGTTTTGCCGAGATCCCCATCGGGGAGGAGCAGCAGGTTGGGCCTTACAACGTCGCGGCCGTCTACTTCCAGGCCGTGGACATGTACCCCGCCGGCAAGAACCCCTCGAAGGAGGATTCGGACATGCACCTTGAGGCGGATATCCACCTGAAGCCCGAGGATGCCGTGAAGTACGGTTTCGGCAACGGCGACAACATCTGGCCGGCCTACCTGACCGTCAAGTACGAGATCATCGACAAGGCGGGCAAGACCGCCATGGAGGGCAGCTTCATGCCCATGAACGCCGATGACGGCCCCCACTACGGCGCCAACATCGCGAAGGGTCTGAAGGTGGGCGCTTACAAGCTGCGCATCACCATCGAGCCCCCGACGGACTACCTCCTTCACACGGACCCGGAGACGGGCGTTCCCGCCAAGGAGGGCGCGTCGGAGTACTTCAAGACCCACGTTGTGGAGTTCGACTGGAATTACACCGGCGAGCAGCTTCAGAATAAGTAACTGACGTTCGCCGTTTTCCCCTCAAAAGGCCGCCTGCCGGGCGCGTTGCGGATCATGCCGAACGCCGCCCGGCATCGCGGCTTTTAATTTTTCGTGTTGACCGGGCCTCGATCGGCCCCCCTTGAGTGAGATTGGAGGTCAGCCCCATATTAAAGTATCTCGTATCCGTCGTGGATCACCTTGCCTCCCCGGCCTTGTTGCTGGGCATCATCCTCAGCTTCGCCTCGGGGGGCGGTCAAATCCGGCGCCGCATGGTTCGGTTCGGCGCCGTTTCAGGATTGATCCTGGGTTGTGTGGTCTTCGGCGTGCGCCTGTGGGATCCGAAGGGCACGAACCTCATCCTGATCAGCTTCAACCGCTGGCTCGTGGTCGCCATCGCCGCAGCGGCGGCACTCTCCGCGTTGTTGGCTCTTCCTGCCCTGATCTTTCGGCGCCGGGACGACGGTCCGTCGCTCTCCCTGACGTTCCTGTTGTCCGTCCTGGCGCTTCTGGCGCTGACGCACGTCACGCCCTCGGTGCTGCAGTTCACCCGCGAATTCGTCTACTTCGGCGAGAGCGGCATCAGCACCAACGCCCTGCTGCGCGCCCTCGGCTTCTCGCTCGGCATCATCGTCTGCCTGCTCCTGTGCCTCAGCGCGAATGAGGTCCACTCCGCCCTTCCGCCCCGGGTGGGCGAAGGCTTCCTGGTCCTCTCCGTCGGGGTCTTCTTTCTGGGGTACGGCACGATGGCTGTGGCGGCCCTGCAGCGGCTCAAGGTCATTCGCCTCACGGACCTGGTGTTCCAGGTCATGATCTTCGGGGACGCCCATCCCGACGCCTTCCTGTTCCTCCAGTTGGCCCTGGCCGTCGCGATGCTGACCTGGGTCGTAGCGACCCACCGCCGCCCGCTGGGAACCTACCCCAACCGGGCACTGCTCCGCAAGGAGAAGGCGCGGCTTCGCAGCTGCCGCCGATGGTCCTGGAGCCTGCTCCTCTGGTGTGCGACTGCGGTCTTCATCGTCGTGGTGCTGCGCTACTACGATACGCGCCCGCCTGCGGAGGTCCAGCCGGAGGAGTACACCCTGGAAGACGGCGTCATCACGATCCCGCTGACCCAGGTGGATGACGGCCATTTGCACAAGTTCTCCTACCACACGCCGAACGGCTTCGACGTCCGTTTCCTGGTGGTGAAGAAGCCCGTGGGCGGAGCCTACGGCGTCGGGCTGGACGCCTGTGAGATCTGCGGCATCGCGGGCTACTACGAACGGGGAGAGGAGGAGGTCGTTTGTCGCCGGTGCGACGTGGTGATGAACAAGAACACCATCGGCTTCCACGGCGGGTGCAACCCCATCCCCTTCCCCTACGAGATCCGAGAGTCGAAGATATTCGTCGACGTGCGGGACCTGGAGCGCCATGAGAAGCGGTTTAAGTGACGGGTTTTCCGAGGGGCCGTCCCGCGGCGCCGGCTGCGCGGCCCCTCTGGCTTTCAACCTTGACCGGGCCTGCGTTGAACGGGCCCCATGGGGGAGGTTCGTGCGTTGTTCTGGAGAATGATAGGGCGGACGCTGGTCCGCCAGAAGAGCAAGATGCTGATGATCGCCTTCACCGTCGTGCTGGGCGTGTCGCTCTCCACCGCCATGATGAACGTCATGCTGGGGGTGGGCGACAAGGTCAACCGCGAGCTGAAGGTCTATGGCGCCAACATCACGGTGCGCCACAAGGAGGCCGCGCTCATGAGCGACCTCTACGGCCTCAACGAGGGGCAGGGCGTCACGGACAAGTTCCTTCGGGAGGAAGACGTGATGAAGCTGAAGTCCATCTTCTGGGGCTTCAACATCATCGGCTTCGCCCCCATGCTGAACGGCAGGGCGGAGCTTCAGGGCGTGGGGCCCGTGACCGTGGTGGGCACGTGGATGCGGAAGCACGCGGAGTTGAACACGGGCGAAACGGTGGACACGGGCCTGCGCGACCTGCGCAGCTGGTGGGCGCGCGACCTGAAGGGCGACTGGATCGGCGAGGACGACGACGACTTCGTGATGGTGGGGAGCCTCCTGGCGGGCCAAAACGGCATCAATCCCGGCGACGTCCTGACCCTGAGCAGCGGAGGGCGGACGAAGCGGTTGACCGTGAAGGGCGTCTTCACCGATGGGAGCAACGCGGACACGGAGGTCATCGGTACGCTGCGGATGGTGCAGGAGCTCATGGACCTGCCCGGTTGCGTGTCCACCATCGAGGTTTCCGCCCTGACGACGCCGGACAACGACCTGGCCCGCAAGGCGGCCCAAAACCCCAAGAGCCTCTCCCCCGACGAGTATGAAACGTGGTACTGCACGGCCTACGTCAGCGCCATCTGTCACCAGATCCAGGAGGTGGTGCGCGACGGGGTAGCGCGGCCCGTGCGGCAGGTCGCGGAGTCCGAGGGGACGATCCTGAACAAGACGACGCTCCTGATGGTCCTGATCACGATCCTGAGCTCCATTGGCTCGGCTCTGGCCATCTCGAACCTCATCACGGCCAGCGTGATCGAGCGTAGCCAGGAGCTGGGGCTGATGAAGGCGCTGGGCGCGCAGAACTGGCAGATCGCCCTTTTGGTACTGACGGAGGTCATGATGACCTCAGTTCTGGGCGGCGCCGTTGGCTACTTCGTCGGCATTGGTTTCGCTCAGCTCATCGGGCAGACGGTCTTCGGCTCCACCATCGAGATCGCCCGAATGGTCATCCTGATCGTGGCGGTGATCCTGTTCTTCGTCACCCTCCTGGGGAGCGTCCCGGCCATTCGCTACCTGATGGCCCTGAAGCCTACGGAGGTCCTTCATGGAAAGTGAGCGTTCGGGAAAAGCGAGCGGCTTTCCCGCGAACTCTACGGAGGTTCTTCATGGAAAACAGCGAAAATATGCGTAGCGGCGTGCGGCGCGGCAGCCGCCGGCGAATGTACCTGCGGATGGTGACGAGCTCCCTGGTCCGCCGCGCCTCGCGGCTCATCATCGCGGTGCTGGCGATCGCCATTGGCGCCACGATCCTTTCGGGCCTTGTGACGATCTACTACGACATCCCCCGTCAGCTGGGGCGGGAGTTCCGATCCTACGGGGCGAACCTCATCATCCTGCCGAAGGGCGACGCCCGAATCACGCGGGAGGAGCTGGTCAAGGTCCGGGACGTCCTGGGTCCGGACCGCATCGTGGGGATGGCGCCCTACCGCTACCAGACGGTGAAGATCAACGAGCAGCCCTACATCATCGCCGGGACGGACCTGCCCGAGGCGAAGAAGAACAGCCCCTTCTGGTACGTCGAGGGGCAGTGGGCCTCCGCGGAGGAGCCGGACCGCGTGATGGTGGGGCGTGAGATCGCGGACACCCTGAACCTGAGCCTGGGCGACGCCTTCACCGTTCAGGGCGTGAAGTACGGGCAGCAGGCCGTGGCATCGGGCCAGAACCTGACCGCAGAGGAGAACCAGAAGCGGGACCTGGCCAGCCAGAACTTCAGCCGGCGCTTCACGGTGTGCGGCATCGTCACCACGGGCGGCGCGGAGGAGGGCTTCATCTTCGCGGACGTCGACATGCTGGACGAGCTGGTGGGCGACACCTTCCGGTGCGACGTCGTGGAGTGCAGCGTGGTGGCCGACGCGGCGCAGCTGGCGTCCCTCTCCTCAAAGCTCGAGGCGGAGGTCCCCGGCGCGCTGCCCCGGGCCGTCCGCCGCCTGACGCAGTCGCAGGACATCGTGCTGGGCAAGCTGCAGGCGCTGGTCCTGCTGGTGACCGTCGTGGTGCTCATCATCACCATGATCTCCGTCTACACGACGATGACCGCCATGGTGGCGGAGCGCTACCGCGAGATCGCGCTGAAGAAGGCGCTGGGCGCGGAGAACGGCCTCGTGATGGGAGAGCTCCTGGGCGAGGGCGTGTTCCTGGGCTTCATCGGCGGGGCGCTTGGCGTGTGGCTGGGGTTTGAGTTCGCCCAGCGCGTCAGCCTGAACGTCTTTGGCAGGGCCATCAACTTCCAGTGGTCCCTCATCCCCATCACCATTGCAGTCTTTATTGTCGTCACGGTGCTGGCGTCGATTCTGCCGGTCCGCAGGGTGATGGACATCCATCCGGCCATCGTGCTGAGGGGGGAATAACGTGTCGCAAGCAATTTTGGAGTTGAAGAACGTATCGAAGGTCTACGGAACGCTGCGGGCCCTGTCCGACATCAACCTGTCCGTGAACAGGGGCGACTGGCTGTCCATCATGGGCCCTTCCGGCAGCGGGAAGACCACGATGATCAACATCATCGGGTGCATGGACACGCCGTCGGAGGGCAGCGTCGTCCTGGACGGGGTGGACATCAGCCGCGAGAACGCCGCGAGCCTGACGCGGATCCGGCGGGACAAGATCGGCCTGATCTTCCAGCAGTTTCACCTCATCAGCTACCTCACCGCCGTCGAGAACGTCATGCTGGCGCAGTACTACCACAGCATGCCCGACGAGGAGGAGGCCATGGAGGCGCTGGCCAAGGTGGGGCTTGCGGAGCGGGCCCGGCACCTTCCAAGCCAGCTGTCGGGCGGAGAGCAGCAGCGCGTCTGCATCGCCCGCGCCCTCATCAACTCCCCCATGATCCTGCTGGGCGACGAGCCCACGGGCAACCTGGACGAGGAGAACGAGGGCATCGTGGTGGACATCTTCCGCAGGCTCCACGAGGAGGGGGTTACCATCATCGTGGTGACGCACGACCCGGAGGTGGGGGACGTGGCTCAGCGCAAGATCGTGCTGGAGTATGGCAAGATCGTGGACGACGTGGACCAGAGCGGCACCTTCGGGCAGGCGCTCGAGCTGAAGGTCGTCCGTTCGGATCGCTGAGAGTCCGCTTTTGGTGATTGGTGCAGTTTAATCTATGGGGAATGTTTGAAAGGAAGGATAAGACGATGAAGAAACACACGTTGTTGGTTGTCGGGGTGGCGGCCCTGATCGTCGCCGGGACCGCGGGGTTCATGAACCTGCGGCCGGCGAGGTATCGGGACGGCGTCTACAGCGGAAGCGCCTCCGGAGCCTTCGGAGAGACGAAGGTCACGCTGACGATCGCAGACGGCAGGATCGCGAAATGCGATATGGAGGCCCTGGACGACGACGGAAACGTCAAGGACGCCCACTACGGCGAGGGGAGCTCTGAGGCGAACTTCCGCATGGCCCAGACGGCCCTTCAGGGCATCGGAGAGTACCCGAAAAAGTTGATCGAGTCCCAGAACGTCGATGGGATCGACGCCGTGTCGGGCGCCACGGTGTCGCTTCTGGACTTTCGGAACGCGGTGAAGCAGGCCCTCGAGGAGGCACGGAGATGACTCGGCGTCTTGCGGTCTTTGAAGCGTTCCTGGGCGTCCTGTTGGCTCTGACGCCCTTCGTCCTCTGGCCGGTCTGTTCCATGCCCAAGCCGGACGGCGGACACATGCTCTGCTGGTACAGCGGTATCCTGATCACGGCCATTGGAGTGTTGGTCGTTCTGTTCTCCATTCTGGCCTGGTGGAAGAGCTGGAGCTTCCTCCTGGCGGCGGCAGCGGCTCTCCTGGCCTGGCTGGCCCCTAACGACATCATCCACATTGCCGGAACGGGTTGGGCCGTGGGACTCTGCGGAATGGCGAACCACGCCTGCCGCGCCGTGACCATGCCCGCCGTGGGCTGGATCGTCCTGGCGATCGTCCTCATCGGGATTGCAGGCCTCGTGTCGGGCTTCGTGGGGAAACGCTGAGGTGCAGTATGGCACGTTGACCCGATCGCTCTCCACTCTGGGCATCGCGCGGAGGAACGTCCGCCGCAAGCCCGGCCGCAGCGCCTGCCTCATCGCGGCAGTGCTCCTGCTCTCCTTCTTCCTCTGCGCCGGGTCCGCTCTCTTCATGGGCCTTTCATCCGGAGCGGAGAGCATGGCGAACCGTCTGGGCGCGGACGTCATGGTGGTGCCGGAGGGCTACGACCCACACGTGGACAGCGTCCTGTTGTCGGGGGAACCCTCAAGCTTCTACCTGCCGGGGGACGTCCTTGAGCTCCTGCGGGGCGTGGAGGGGATCGCCCGCATGTCCCCCCAGGTCTTTCTGGCGACGCTCAGGGCTTCCTGCTGCTCCTACCCCCTGCAGCTGATCGGTGTGGACTTCGACACGGACTTCATCATCAAGCCCTGGCTCGACGGGGAGCTCCGGCGCGCCCTGACGGATGGAGAGGCCGTCGTGGGCTGCCGCGTCGTCGGAGAGCCGGGGGAAACGCTCAAGTTCTTCGGAAAGGAGCTCCGCATCGCCGGCCGGCTCCACCAGACGGGCATGGGCTTCGACGCGGCGGTCTTCGTGACCCGTCCCACCATCGTGGTGCTGGCCCGCGAGGCGGAACGCATCTTCAAACACCCTCTCACCAGCGACGACAGCCTGATCTCTGCTGTGATGATCAAACTCGAGTCAGGACACGATTCCGTGGCGACGGCTCAGGAGATCAACCGGCGCTTCAACGACAGGGGCATCTACGCCCTCTTCAGCAAGAAGTTCGTGAACAACATCGGCGCGGGCCTCGCTGCGGTGTCCTGGGTCCTGAAGGGCGTTGGGGCTATGGTGTGGCTGCTTGCCGCGTGCGTTATCGCGCTGCTCTTTGCCGTGACCCTGGCGGAGCGGCGGCGGGAGATGGGCGTGCTTCGCGCGCTGGGCGCAAGCCGCGGAAAGCTGGTGCGCCTCGTTCTGGGAGAGGCGTTGCTGGAGAGCCTGTGGGGCGCATCCCTTGGGGTGCTGCTGGCGATCGCGGCCCTGGTGACCCTGGCCTCCGGGCTGGCCTCAGCCCTCCGCATGCCCTTTTTGCTGCCGTCCCCCCTGGTGCTGTTGCTTTTGACGACGGGCTCGTTGGCGACGGCGGTGCTGACGGGCCTTATTTCGGCGCTCTCGGCGGCCCTGAGGGCGGGGCGGACCGACATCAGCGCCGCGATGAGGGAGGCGTGACCATGGCTCCGGTGCTTCGACTGAACGACCTCTGCCGGGAGTACCGCCGGGGAGACCGGCGCTTCCTGGCGGTGGACCACGTGAGCTTGGACGTTGAGGCCGGAAGCTGCGTCAGCATTATCGGGCGCTCCGGAAGCGGCAAATCCACGCTCCTGAACCTGGCGGCGGGGATGCTCTCGCCGACTGCCGGCTCCGTCGAGCTGCTGGGGCAGAACCTGGCGGACCTGGGGGACGCCCGGCTCTCGCGCCTGCGCTGTGACGCGATTGGCTTCATTCCTCAGGGGCCGTCCGCGCTGCCGGGACTGACGGTGCTGGAGAACGTGCTCCTGCCCTTCGTCCTGTGGCCCCACGGAGGCGATGGGGAAGGGGCCGCGCGCCTCCTGCTCTCGCGCTTCGGCATCGAGGGGCTGGCGGACGCCTACCCGGAGGACCTGTCGGGGGGCGAGCTGCGCCGGGCCCTCATCGCCCGCGCCCTCGTCAACCGCCCCTCCATCGTGATCGCGGACGAGCCCACCTCGGACCTGGACGCGGTTTCCCGCCGCGGCGTGATGGAGTGTCTTGCGGCCCTGCAGGACGACGGGACCACGCTCCTCGTCGTGTCGCACGACCTGGACACCCTCGACTTCGCCGACCGGGTGTACACCATGGCCGACGGACGCTTGACGGAGGGGAACGGGCTGTCGTAACGACAGGGCCTGGCCTCGACGGCGCGGGGCCCTTTCTCGAATGTGAAGGAGGAGCGTTGACGATGAACGGTGATCGCGTGAAGCGGGTGCTGTGCGGGATGCGGGAGCTTGGGGTGACGGATTTTCTTCTGATGGACCCCCTGTCCATCCTCTACCTGACGGGGCAGGACGTCCACCCCATGGAGCGGTTCTTCGCGCTCGGCCTGCGCGAGGACGGGAGGCCCATCCTCTTCGCAAACCGGCTGTTCGGGCTGAAGGAGGACCCGGACCTGGAGGTCGTCCTCCACTCGGACGGGGACCCGGTGATGGCGCTCGTGACGGAGCGCCTCCGGCACGGGAACGTTGGAAAGCTGGGCGTCGACAAGGGGATGCCGGCGCGCTTCCTGCTGCCGCTCCTGGAGCGCTGGGCGCCGGAGGACCTGATCGTCGCCTCGCCGGCCGTGGACCTGGCCCGGGGCGTGAAGGACGCGGAGGAGCGGGAGAGGATGGCCGCCTCCTCCCGCGTCAACGATCAGGCCATGGAGCGCTTCAAAGGCCTCGTTCACGAGGGCGTCACGGAGGCGGAGGTGGCCCGCCAGCTCATGGACATCTACCTCGAACTGGGGGCGCAGGGCTTCTCCTTCAGCCCTCTGGTGGCCTTCGGCGCCAACGCTGCGGACCCGCATCACGCGCCGGACGGGACGGTCCTCAAGGAAGGGGACTGCGTCCTGTTCGACGTGGGCTGCCGAAAGGACGGTTACTGCTCGGACATGACGCGGACGTTCTTCTGGCGTTCGGCGTCGGAGCACCATCGCCAGGTCTATGAAACGGTGCGGCGGGCTCAGGAAACGGCGGAGGCCGGCGTAAGGCCGGGAGTGAGGCTCTGCGACATCGACGCCTTGGCGCGGGACGTCATCACGGCGGCGGGGTACGGGCCAAACTTCACCCACCGTCTCGGACATTTCATCGGGCTTGAAACGCACGAGTACGGCGACGTGTCGCCGGCAGACCATCGCCTGACGGAGCCGGGGATGAT
>NZ_CALHIQ010000023.1 GCF_938030725.1 uncultured Fretibacterium sp.
GGTGTGGCTGGGGCGTCGGCGGAGTGGAAGTTCGAGCGCAAGGTGGACCTGGTCTGCCCCTGGGGCGTCGGCGGAGGCGCGGACAGCACGCTTCGGCCCATGGCCGCCCTGCTGAAGGACATTCTGGGCGTTCAGGTGGAGGTCGTCAACGTCGAGGGCGGAAGCGGGGTCAACGGCGTGGAGTACACCTACAAGCAGCCGGCCGACGGCTACACCTTCATGCTGGGCACGCAGAGCCTGATCATGCAGGACCTGCAGGGTGCCACGTCCATGAACTTCAAGGACGAGTTCATCCCCGTCGTGAAGCTGGTCCACTCCATCAACATCATCGCTGGCTCCAAAAAGGCCATGGAGGCGAAGGGCTACCACAACTTCTCCGAGCTGTACGAGTACGCCAAGGCCCACCCCTACGAGGTGAGCGTCGGCATGTTGACGGTGACGGGCGCGGACGGCGCCTCCCTGCGTCAGACGCTGGAGGGCCTCTCCGTCAACGAGGTCGCCTACGGCGGCGGTGCGGAGATGAACTCGGCCCTCGTCGGCGGGCACATCGACATGATGATCACCGGCACGGACGAGATCGCGGGTCTGATCGAGGCGGGGGACATCGTTCCGCTGTGCGCCATCAGCGAGAAGCGCATGAAGCTCTACCCGGACATGCAGTGCACGGGCGAGCTTGGCATCAACTCCTACATCGGCACCTGGCGCGGCCTCTTCGCCAAGAAGGGAACGCCCCAGGAGGCCATCGACGCGCTGCTGGCGGCCGTCAAACAGGCCGTCGAAACGCAGACATGGCAGGACTTCCTGAAGGCCGGAGCCTACGACGAGCGCCCTGGCTTCGCCGGGCCTGAGGAGTTCGGCCAGCTCTTCGAGAGCGAGTACAAGGCCTTCACGGACTACCTGAAGTCCGAGGAAGTCCTGAAGAAGGACTACTACGCGAAGTAGCGGAGGACCTTTGACACAGGGGGCCGGGGCATTTCTGCCCCACCCCCTTTGCTGTATCCGGGAAGGGGTGCGGAACCGTTGTTTGAGCTGATTTGCAACGCGCTTTTGTGGCTGGCGCTCCTCTACGTGTACTTCTTCCACGTGACGGAGGCGCCGATCCCCGTCAAGGTTCAGAAAAACCCGTATGCGCTGAGCCCGGACGTCTGGCCCAAGGCCATCGTCATCCTGCTGCTCGTCTTCATCGCCGTCAACATCGTCCGAATCCTCCGAAGGAACCGGGACAACCCGGACTTCTCCCTGAGGGGCTTCGGGGTCCGCTCCGCCGAGTTCCTCAAGAGCCGCACGTTCCTGGGCATCCTCCTGGTGCTGGGGGCCAGCTTTGCCCTGGAGCCGCTGGGCTTCATGGGGACGTGCTTCCTGATGCTCCTCCTCTACGGGCTGCTCCTGGGCGACCGTCGCGTCCTGCGGCTCGTCGTCCTGTCGGCGGCGATCACCGTGCTGCTCTACGCGGTGTTCGGGGTCCTCCTGTCCGTCAACCTTCCTCGCGGCACGCTCCCCCAGGCGCGGGATTTCGCCCTGTACGTCGAGTCGCTGATCGCGCAGACGAAGGCCGCGATCTTCTAAATTTCCGGGAGGTGAGAGAAAATGTCCACATGGGAATTGCTGCAGAGCGGGTTCGGCGTCCTGATGGACCCCTATACGTTCATGATGATGGCCTTCGCCATCGTCGTGGGGACGCTCTTCGGCGCGCTGCCGGGCGTCAGCGCCACGATGGCCGTGGCCCTGGGCCTGCCCTTCACCTACAGCATGAAGCCCGTCCCGGCCATCGTCTTTCTGGTCGCCGTCTACTGTTCCTCCATCACGGGCGGCAGCATCACGGCCATCCTGTTCAAGATCCCCGGCGTGCCGTCCAGCGCCCCCACGACGTTCGACGGCTACCCCATGGCCCAGCGCGGCGAGGCGGGAAAGGCGCTCGGCATCGCGCTCGGCAGCTCGGCCATCGGCGGGCTGGTGTCCGCGTTCTGTATGCTCCTGCTCTCCCCGCAGTTGACGCAGGCGGCGCTCTCCTTCAGTCCGGCGGATATCTTCGCCATCACGTTCATGGGGCTGTCCATCCTGACCTGCCTCGACTCCAAGAACATCCTCCGCACGGTGATCTCCGGCCTGCTGGGGCTGCTTCTGGCCTGCGTCGGGCAGGACACGATGTACGCCGTGCAGCGCATGACGTTCGGCTCGACGCAGTTGATCGCGGGGCTTGAGATGATCCCCGTCCTCATCGGCATCTTTGCCGTGACGGAGGTGCTGAAGCAGACGGGGACGGACAAGCGCCTGAAGGCGGAGCAGGGCGTGGGGGGCGGCAGCGTCAGCACGAAGATGCCCTCGGTGAGCGAGTGGTGGGGCATCAAGTGGCTCCTCGCACGGTGTTCCGTCATCGGCACGATCATCGGCATCCTGCCCGGGGCGGGCGCGACCATCGCCTCCTTCCTGTGCTACTCGACGGAGACGAAGCTGTCGAAGTACCCGGAGAAGTTCGGCACGGGCATCATCGACGGCATCGCCGCCTCCGAGACGGCGAACAACGCCGCCACGGGCGGCTCCATGGTGCCCCTGCTATCGCTCGGCATCCCCGGCGGCAACGCGGCGGCCGTCATGATGAGCGCGCTGGTCCTGAAGGGCGTCCAACTGGGGCCGCTCCTTCTGAAGAACCAGCCGGAGTACCTCAGCGCGACGTTCGCCTCCATGTTCGTCACGAACATCCTGATGGTCGTGGTGGCTATCTTCATCGCGCGGATCTTCGCCAAGGTCCTGGCGGTGCCGTACTCCTACCTGGGGCCCATCATCATCATGCTGGCCCTCATCGGCTCCTACGCCACGAACATGAGCATCGCGGACGTCAAGATCATGGCCGTGGCGGGCATCGCCGGCCTGGCGTTCTCCGCCTGCCGCTTCAACAGCGCCGCGCTGATCCTGGGCCTCGTGCTGGGCACGATATGCGAGGGCAACTTCAGCCGCGCCTTCACCCTCTCCCACGCGAACCTCGCCGCGATGTTCGCCCGCCCCGTGGCCGGCACGCTGATGGCCGTCAGCGTGGTGCTGCTGCTCTACCCGGTGGTTGCGCCCCTCTTCAAAAAGGGCTGCAAGGGCGAAGCGTGAGGGGCCGGCGCCGTTCTGACCTCGGAGGACGCTGCCGGAAGGGGGCGTTCGTCGAATTTGTCCATGGAGGTGTGCGATGGAACTGAAGACGACGGGGGTGGCGGGCACGCTGGAGTCCAGTGACGTCATGGTCACCCTTGAGCCGGCCGACTCCGGTGGGATCAAGCTCCTTTTGGAGAGCACGGTCCTGAAGCAGTACGGGCGGCAGATTCGGGAGACGACGCTCGCCACGCTGGAGCGCCTGGGCGTGAGGAACGCCGGCGTCACCGTGAACGACCACGGCGCGCTGGACTGCACCATCAAGGCGCGCATCGAGTGCGCCTACTACCGTGGCTGCGGGTGCGGCCCGGACGACAGGATTCCCTGGGGAGGCGATGTGCGATGATCCCGCGCCCCAAGCCGGAGCGGTTTCGCCTGCGCCGGACGATGCTGTTCATGAACGCACAGAGGCCCGGCCTGATCAAGGACGCCTACGTCTACGGCGCGGACTCCATCATGCTGGACCTGGAGGACGCCGTGGCGGAGAACCAGAAGGACTCCGCCCGCTTCTCGCTGTACCACGCGCTGAAGGAGGTCGATTACGGGGACACGGAGGTCATCGTCCGCATCAACGGGCTGGACACGCCCCACTGGCGCGAGGACGTCCGCGTCTGCGTGGCGGGGGGCGCCGACGGGCTCCGCATCGCCAAGACCGAGAGCGCTCAGGACGTCCGGGCCGTGGAGGAGGCGACGCTGGCCGCGGAGCGCGAGTTTGGCGTCGAGGAGGGGCGGACGCTGCTCATGGCGGCCATCGAGAGCCCCAGGGGCATCCTGAACGCCTACGAGATCTGTACGGCGTCGCCGCGGCTCTTCGGCGTCGCGATATCGGGCGGCGATTACCGAAAGTGTATGCAGGTCAAGGTGGTGCCGGGCGGCATCGAGATGCTGGCGGCCCGGGGGCACCTGCTCATCGCCGCGCGGGCGGCGGGGGTGCAGTGCTTCGACACGGTGTTCACCAACCTGGACGACGACGAGGGCTTCCGCGCGGAGGTCCAGCAGAACAAGGACATGGGCTTTGACGGAAAGTCCCTGATCAACCCGCGCCAGATCCCGATCGTCCACGAGATGCTGGCCCCCACGCAGAGGGAGATCGCGGACGCGGAGAAGATCGTTCGAGCCTTCCGCGAGAACGCGGACAAGGGCGTCGGCGTCTTCACGATCAACGGCAAGATGGTCGACGTGGCCTTCGTCCCCGGAGCGGAGCGCGTGATCCGGCTTGCCAAGGCGAGCGGTGTGTACGAGGGGGACTTTTAGGATGAAGAACGCAGTCGGCAGAGAGATACCCGACGAGCTGCTGAAGGAGGGCTGGAAGGTCTACCAGGGCGCGGGGCACCGCGACGGCGAGCTCCTGAAGAAGCAGGGCCCGCGCACGCGCATCGGTGAGAAGCCCCAGGGAAGCAAGCTGGTGGGGAGCCTTCGGGAGGCCATTCAGCGGTGCGGGCTGAGGGACGGCATGACGATCTCCTTCCACCACCACTTCCGGGACGGCGACTACGTCGCCAACCTGGTGATGAAGGAGGTGGCGGAGCTGGGCATCCGGGACGTCACCATCGCGGCCTCCAGCCTGGGCGCCGCCCACGACCCCATCGCCCGTTACATCGAGGAGGGCGTCGTGACGGGGCTGCAGACCAGCGGCATCCGGGGCAGGATGGGGGAGGTGGTCTCCCAGGGCAGGCTGAGGACGCCCGCCATCCTGCGCAGCCACGGCGGACGGGTCCGCGCCATCGAGGAGGGGGAGGTCCACATCGACGTGGCCTTTATCGGCGCGCCAACCTCCGACGAGTGCGGCAACGCGCGGGCCGTGGGTGGGCGCAGCGACTGCGGCGTGCTGTCCTACGCCATGGCGGACGCGGAGTACGCCGACAGGGTGGTCGTCATCACGGACACGCTGGTCCCCTATCCCAACTTCCCCGCCAGCATCCACGGCATCGACGTGGATTACGTCGTCAAGGTGGACGAGATCGGGGACCCAAAGAAGATCGCCACGGCCGCGGCGCGCATGACCCAGAACCCCAGGGACCTGATGATGGCGGAGACGGCGGCGAAGGTCATGGCCGCTACGCCCTGGTTCAAGGACGGCTTCAGCTTTCAGACGGGCGCGGGCGGGCCCTCCCTGGCCGTGAACCGCTTCATCGAGCCCCTGATGCGCGAGCGCGGCATCCGGATGCGGTGGGCCATCGGCGGCATCACGGGCTCCATCTGCGAGTTGATGGACAAGGGGCTGGTGGACGCGATCCTCGACACTCAGGACTTCGACGTCGCCGCCATCGAGCACATCGGGAAGAGCCCCCGCCACTTCGAGATATCCGCCAGCGAGTACGCCAACCCGGCCAACAAGGGCGCGCTCATCAACAAGCTGGACTTCGTCGTCCTCGCGGCTCTCGAGGTGGACACGGACTTCAACGTCAACGTCATCACGGGATCGGACGGCGTTCTGCGGGGCGCGCCGGGCGGGCACCCGGACACGGCGGCCTCCGCCAGGTGCTGCATCATCGTGACGCCCCTGACGCGCGGGCGCATGCCCACGGTCTGCGAGAGCGTCGTGACCGTCACGACGCCGGGGGACTGCGTGGACGTTTTGGTGACGGACTACGGCACGGCGGTGAACCCTGCCCGGCAGGACATCGTCGAGTGCCTGGACAAGGCGGGCATCCGGCACGTGCCCATCAAGGCGCTTCAGGAGAAGGCCTATGCGCTGGTGGGCCGGCCGGACCCGCTGCGGTGGAAGGACCGGGTCGTCGCCATCCTGGAGGCGCGGGACGGCAGCATCCTGGACGTGGTGCGGGAGGTCATGCCCTACGAACCACTTTAAAGCGCGGCTCGCAGGGCCGCAGGCCGCATGACGGGGGACGCCGCAGGGCGTCCCTCATTTTGTGCCAACTTGTATCGGCTTATCTCGTCGCATTGATTTTGCCCCCCGATTTTGTACAATAGGGGCGGCCTGACGCCGCGGGGCGTGCAGGTGCCGTCCCGTTCTATAATTAGCCCGATGGAGGGAGGAAATCCCGTGCACATCACCCTGTGGTTTGAAGCGCCCGATCGTGGGGCGGAGGACGCCTTTATCCGCGTCCCGCGCTCCAACCTGCACCTGTTTCAGTCCCTGATCTACTCCGTTCTGCCGCCCGATCGGGCGGCGTTCCTGCACGACGAGGGCTACCGCGTCTTTGGACGCCGGATGAAGCTCTTTGCCATGAGCTGGCCCATCGCGGCCCGCCTGCCGAGCTTCGAGGCGGAGGCGGTTCGCTTTCCCCTGCCCGTCCGGCTGGTGATCTCGACGCCCGTGACGGACACCATGGACGGCGTCGCGGGGGGCGCCCTGGCCGCGCGGGAGCTTCGCATCGGCAACAACGTCGTCCTCTGCAGCCGCGTCCTTGCGGAGCAGCAGTGGGCGGAGGGGGGGAGCCTGACGGTACGGACGCTCTCGCCCATCTCCTGCTACTCCCAGACGGAGCGAGAGGGCAAGCCCTACACCGTCTACCTGACGCCGGAGGACCCGGCCTTTGTCGTCTCGGTGCGCAACAACCTGCTGCGCAAGTTCCGGGCCCTGTACCCGGACCGCGAGCCGCCCAGCGGGGACGTGAGCGTCAAGCCCCTCGGCAGAGTCCGCGAGCGCGCGGCGCTCTTCAGCCCCAAGACCCGCTTCCCCATCAAGGGGTGGGACGGACGCTTCCGCCTCGAAGGGCCGCGGGAGCTCTTGCAGGTCGCCCTGGACTGCGGCCTGGGCGCGAAGAACAGCGCAGGATGGGGGTGCGTGACGAAGGAGTAGAGGGGACATAATGCTCCTTGCTTTCAGAAATGATTCCCGACGTGGGGATGGAAACATGATTTATCTCATCATGTTTTCTGAGAACCTTCCTGTTTTAGGTATTAGATATATCATTAATTATTGACATTCTGATGCTGCCGCATTAGACTTGTTTTGAGGGGAATGAGCTTCAGTTCAAGGAGGTGTTGTTTTGGGTTTCGTTGACGCGCTGCATGCGCTGGGGCGGAGGGAATTGGAGCGGTCGGGGAGCGGGGAGTTCGCGGACGTCGACAGTTTTTGCCAGATGCCGATGGATTTGGTCGAATCCGACGACGAATCGGCACGGCGGCTGCCGGGAAAGGAGCTCCACGTTTGGCTGGACGTGCCGGATTCCAGAGCGGAGTGCCTCGATGTGAGGGGGATCCGAAAGATCGAGATTGCGGATTTCTGGGGCGGAGGGGGCGATGATCGGGCGAAGAAGCGCCGTTACCTCTATCGGGATCCTGTAAGCCCGGCTGCGACGTGGCGCTATTCGCCGCTCTACAAGCTTGGTAAGGGGGTGGTTGACGGCCAAAAAGCCCTAGTGGGGAGTGGGAATTGGAGGGACGACAAGGATTCGCGATTCTTCAAACTCCACAAATCGACCTTGTGGGCCTTTGAGGAACAGGGCGTCTTCTCGCCGGGCAGCGTGGACCGCATTATGGACGCCCTTGTCGCGAGGGCAGGGCGGCTGGCTGAGCTCTGGTCGGACAAAAGGAGGTCCTATCTCCTGATTTTCGGCGCGTCCGACCCGGAACGCTTTTTCTACCCTG
The DNA here is from genome assembly GCF_938030725.1 of uncultured Fretibacterium sp. Classification (GTDB taxonomy): domain Bacteria; phylum Synergistota; class Synergistia; order Synergistales; family Aminobacteriaceae; genus Fretibacterium. The sequence goes on from NZ_CALHIQ010000023.1 coordinate 7,693, forward strand.
TGGATACCCCCGCCTTTCTTGCCCATTTTCGTTCCCGGCTTGCCGGTGTTTCCGGAGCGGAGCAAAAGCCTGCTAAAAATAAAAAAAACGAACAACAACGCAGTGTGCCCTGCGGAGTGTGTCATGAGCTGACTTCCGCGCCGGTCAATATGGACAAGGTCTTTGCCTTTGCGACGTTCGACAAGAAGAGCTTCCTGCCGGGGCTTGAGGACGGCGATGCCTCGAAGGCCAAGGTCTTTCCTCTCTGCGCCGACTGCTACCGTCTCCTCTCCGAGGGGCGCAACGTCATCGACGCGAAGTTTTTGGACGCAAAGAGCGTCTATAACGTCAGGATCTATACGGTTCCCGAATTGTTGACGGGGAACGTCAATCAGAAGTATCTGGAACAAAAGACGAAGGACTTTCTCCAGACCGGGCTTCAGAACGCACCCTTTCTGGCCGAGCGCGTGCTGGAACAGGAGGACAGCCTGACGTATCATTTCGTGTTCTGGGAACAGAATCAGGCTCAGGAGAGGCTCCTGTTGATGGTGGAGGACGTGCCGCCCTCCAGGCTGCGCAGGCTGAACGATCTGTGGTGCCAAACGGTCTCCGCGACCGGACTGTTCGCCCCAAGGGGACGTTTTGCCCCAGAGGCGGACGAGGCAGGGGCGGATCCGAATGCCGCCACCTTGTATCAGGGTATTCGGATCATTTTTGGAACGCTGACGGCGCTGGCCGGAAAAAATGATGGAGATGCTGCAGTGCTGCGCGATTGGCTTTTGGGCCTGATCGGTCATCTTCTCGGTGGGGAGCGCGTCGATATCGAAAGGGTGAAGGGCGCTGTCGTGTCCCGCCTGCAAGGGTTGTGCGCGGATTCCGATTGGGTGGCACGATACAGCGCTGCGACGGCGCGGCGATGGAATGCCATCGTGGATTTTCTATACAGGGCCAACGAGAGCGTTTCGTCCGTTCCCGAAGGTGGGGAGCGGCAAATTGGGAAAAAGGGGTGAGCGTCGTGCGTCTGGATTTTTTTGAGGATTTTCAGGACCCTTATCTTCAAAAACCGGAGGGCAGGGGAATTTTTCTCGCCGGTCTGGTCCTGGGGATGATCGCGCGCGGGCAGGTGGGGAAGGGAGGGGCCATCGATGCCTCTCCCATGTACAAGCAGCTGCACTTCGGACGGATGCAGCGACGGGATCTTCTGCGTCTGATGGCGCGTGTGCCGGAGTTGGGCAGGGTTTACAACATACCCTATGCAGGGATGATCGAGTCCCTCTGCGCCGAGGCGGGAAAGCTGCTGATGGAGGGGGAGCCACAAGAGCTTGGAGTGGAGGGAAACTTCGCCTTTTCCATCGCCTTTCTGAACGCACCGGACTATTTCTTCGGCAGGATTTTTAAGAAACAGGCGGAAGAAGAGGGCATGAGCCAGGATTTGGAATCGAGAGAGGAGGAAAATTAAAATGTCGTTTGAGCAGCGCCGGGAGCTTCTGTTCGTTTACAGCGTTAAGGACGCCAACCCCAATGGGGACCCGCTCAACGCGAATCATCCCCGTTTCGACGAGGACAGCGGCCAGGTTCTGGTTTCGGACGTCCGCGTCAAGAGGACGGTTCGGGACCAGTGGCTGAGGGAGGGACGGGATGTCTTCGTCGATGGGGAGACCAAAACCCTCAAGAGCCGCGTGGCGGAGCTGAAGGAAAAGCTGGGAGTGACAACGGGACAGGAAGCGTTGTCGCATTGTATCGACACGAGGCTTTTGGGCGTGACCTTCGCTTTGGGCAGCGAGTCCTTTGCCTGGACGGGGCCCGTGCAGTTCAAGTGGGGCCGTTCGCTTCACCGCGCTGCGGTCGAGACCGTTCAGGGGACGGCCGCCTTCGCCACCAAAGAGGGCAGTGAGCAGCGTTCCTTCCGGAGCGAGTACATTGTCCCGTTTGTCCTCATTGCGGATTATGCGATCACCAACCAGCACGCTTCCCTGACTACGGGTGCGACTGACGAGGATCTCGACGCCCTCTTCTCGGCTCTCTGGAAGGGGACGGCCAACCTGATCACCCGCAGCAAGGTGGGGCATATGCCGCGCTTTCTGCTGGAGGTGCGCTACGCAAAGGGCTTTGACGGCATCGTTGGGGCGATGGACGAGAAGGTCAGGCTCCTGGGGGCGGACGGGCATATCCTGAGCGCCGACGAGCAGCTTGCCCTTCGTTCCTGCGACGAGGTGTTCCTCGACATCACGGCTCTGTCCTCTGCCCTGAGCCGGGTCTCTCAGGATGTGGAACGGGTAAGGATCCTGCATGAAATGGATTTGAAGGTCAAGGGGCTTGAGGAATTGAAGGCCCTTCTTGGAGGGAAGCTGGCGCTGGAAGCGAGGTGAGCCCCAAATGGCCGTCATGTTCGATTGTTCGTCCGACATGGCCCTGTTCCGCAAACCCTACACGACAACCTCCTCGGTCTCCTTCGCGTTCCCACCGCCTTCGGCTATAGCGGGCCTTGTCTCCGCGATCGTCGGCCTGGACAACGGGGCTTCGGGAAATGCTTCCCATGCGGACTACTGGAAGGAGCTTGCGGGAACTCGCGTCGCCGTCGCCCTTCTCAGGCAGACGCGTTGGCTGCGGGCAGCCGTAAACTTCTGGAACGTCAAAAATCCGCAGACTACACCGCATATCCAGGTCAAGCATCAGTTCGTGGCTTCGCCCCGCTACCGCGTCTATGTTTCGGGCGGGATCGAGGATCGTTTGAAACATTATCTGGAGGAAGGACGTTTTGTCTACACGCCGTATCTTGGCGTGGCTTACGCCCTTGCGCAGATAGATTATATCGGTGCTTGTGACCCCCAGCCCATGGGCGAGGGGGAAGTGCGGGTCGATACGGTGGTCCCCTGGGCGGGGGAGGGAATGGAGCTTAATTTGGCCGAGTCGGGAGGGATATTCAGCGAACGGGTTCCCTTCAGGCTGACGACGGAGCGGGCACTGGCGGAAAGCGTCAAGGTCGTCTATTCTGCGGACGTGAACCGTCCGTTGTGCGTGCGCAAAAGGGGGGAGCTGCATGTCACGCGATGTGCCGCGCGAGGCGTGGAGGACATCGTTGCGTGGTTCCCTGAGTGGTGACCTGAAGAGCCACCCTGGAAAGCGCCTGATCGACCATCTTCTAGGAACGGCGGATCTGGCCCGGCAGATCGTCGAGTTCCATGGGCTGGAAGATATCGCTTTCGACGTCGAGGCCGCAGCTCTGACCCATGATCCGGGAAAGGCCGATCCGGAGTTCCAGAAGTACCTCATGGGGAAGGGAAAGGGAGTGAACCACTCGCTCCCTTCCTCTTTCTTTACGTTTTCCCTGCAACAGGACAACGCGGAACCGTTTGACGCGTTCTTCAGCGTAGAGGCCGTGCGCCGGCATCACGCAAAAATTGAGGATTGGGGTGCGAGTTCCCCCTTTTGGGCAGGCTATCGCGCATCCTGGAAAAAGATTGGGGAGGATATGAGCGCTTTGCTTCCCCAATGGCCCTGTCCTCTGGACGAGCGCTGCTGGAAGAAATTCATCTATGCCATCGACGACCGCTATCCCGATGACTACCCCTTCCCCGATTATTGGTTGAGGCTGCGCAGCGTCCTCTCGGTTCTGGTCGCCGGGGACCGTTTGGACGCCATCAACGTGAAGGCGATGAACCTTCAGTCCCTGCCCGATTTCACTCCCTATCCTTTTTCCAGCGTTGCCAAAGTGTCGGAGCGTAGGCGGGTAACGGATGCCTGGCGCTCGGAGGTCGCGGAAAGCTGCCTGCGCAGTGTCGCGGAGATTCGCTCTCCCGGCCTCTTCACCCTGACCCTGCCGACCGGGGCGGGCAAGACCAACATCGGGCTCAGGACGGCCCATACGCTGGCAAAAAATCTGGGATATTCCACGATTGTCTACGCCCTGCCCTTTATCAGCATCGTGGAACAGAACGCGGAGTTCGCCGAAAAGGTCTTTGGCGCCGAGTTCGTCCAGGAGGATCACAGCCTGATGCTCGCCGGACTGGACGATGGGGATGAGGCGGAGAATAATGAGGCGCCGGAGTACGACATCCCCGGAACGGGGGCAGGGGCGGACAGGACGATGGCTTGGCGGCGCTCGATGCGGCTCTTTCGGTATTGGGGGTCCCCGGTGATCGTTACGACGATGGTTCAGCTCTGGAACACGATCTTCAATCCCAAGGCCGGGGCGACGATCGACTTCCATCGGCTCCGCAACGCGGTCGTTCTGATGGATGAGCCCCAGGGCATCGACTGCCACCTCTGGCCGGAGCTGGGGAAGGTCCTATCGTTTATTCATGAGCGCTGGGGAACTGTCTTTATCCTGATGACGGCCACGCAGCCCAAGATTTTCGAGGGGACGGAGCTGGCTCCGTGCGTCCGTTTCCCCTTCAACCGGCATCGCTATCGTTTTGTCGAGGGGAAACATCTTTTGAGCGATTTACCCGGGCTTTTAAGGGAACGCATCCCTGCGTTTTCGGAGTCGTCCGGGATGTTGGTGTTCAATACACGCGGTTCGGCCAGAGCGGCTTATGAGCTGCTTAAACCGCTTTTTGGCGATGCGCCGGTCTTCATGCTCAGCCGTTGGATGACCCCCAGGCATCGCCGTGAAACCCTGAAGGAGATCAAGAGACTGGAGAGGAGCGGGGAACGACATTATCTCATCGCGACTCAGGTGGTTGAGGCCGGAGTTGACCTGGACTTTGAGTGGGTTTTTCGCGACCTTGCGCCTTTGGACAGCCTCGTTCAGGTGGCGGGGCGGTGCAATCGCAGCGGAGAGCGAGAGGACGGGTTTGTGCTGATCACGGCCTTGCAGAACGAGAACGGCCGTTCTTTTGCGGGGCCGATCTATGATGACGTGTTGATGGACCATACCCGCCTGTTGCTGGAGGAGTCGCCGGAATTTGACGAGCGGGACGTCCCGGACATCGTGGCCCGTTATTACGAAAAAATTTCAAATTCCATCGAACCTAAAGCCTTATGGAAAAACATCGAAACTGGAAGCTGGGGCGATTACATCCCCTTGTTTAAGGAGATGGATTTCGACGTCCCCGTCTACGTCGATCACGATGGAGATTTGGACGACCTCCTGAATGAGTTGATGACCCTGGATAAGACGCTCGACAACAGGGAGCGCTTGAAAGCCCTGAACAACCGTCTGCAGCAGTATGCGATCGGCGTCAGAAAGGACCTACTGAAGGGATGGATGGATCGAGTCGGAAATTTCGTCGGTGGCAGTTCTCAGAATCCCCTGGAACAGTATGGAGATTATTGTGTGATTCGGCGCTCTGGCATTGGTGCGGGGCCTGACAGCCCGTATCATCCTGTGGCTGGCTTTTCGCCTTGCGGCCGGGGCGCTGGATTGGACGATTGGTGAGAGGCGGCCATGGTTTTCTCGGAAGATGCACGCATAGGAGGGACCCTGGTTTGGTACTGGAGTATCTGTGACCGGCAGGTCTGGCTCATGGCTCGAGGAATTGAACCGGAACCCAGGGATGAATTCCTCGCCCTGGGCCGCCTGATCGATCAGAACAGCTACGCCCGCGAGCGGCATCAGGTGGCGTTCGAGGACAACAGGTTCGACTTCGTTCAGGGCACGGATGGAGATCTGGTGGTCTGTGAGGTGAAGAAGAGCAGCCGCGCGGAGCGGTCTGCGCGGTTGCAGCTTGCCCATTACCTCTACGATCTTCGAAAGGCCGGGATCGAGGCCAGAGGGGTTCTGATGTTTCCCACCGAGAAGAAGCGCGTCGAGGTGGCGCTGACGGACGAGCTCATGGCGGAGCTCGACGCCACCTATGACGAAATCGGGGCGCTCGTTCGGCAGGACGCCCCGCCTGCAGCGGCGTCCTGCAAGTACTGCGGCAAGTGCGCCTATGCCGAGTATTGCTGGGGCTAAGTTGTCTTAAGAGGGAGGAGGGGCGAGATGGGCAAGACCCTATATCTTTTGAGCTCCGGAGCGCTACGGCGCAAGGACAACACGCTGTTTGTGGAGAGGGCGGGCGAGCCGGGACAAAAACCGCGCTTCCTGCCCGTGGAAACGACGGACGAGATCATGGTGTTGGGTGACCTGGAGCTCAACAAGAGCCTTTTGGAGTTTTTGACCCAAAAACAGATCATCCTCCACTTTTTCAACTACCACGGCTATTACGCCGGGACCTACTACCCGCGCGAGCACATGAACTCAGGGGCTGTCATCCTGGCGCAGGCGGCGCACTACATGGATGGCGGCAAACGTCATGCTCTGGCCTCGGCCCTCATCGTCGGCGCGATTCAGAACATGCGCAAGGTGGTGGGATACTACCAGCGTCGGGCTTCGCTGGAGGTCCAGGACATTCTGGAGGACCTGGAGCGTTTCGAGGACCTGGCGCCACGGAGCGAGGACGTCCCCGGCCTGATGGGAATCGAGGGCAACGCCCGAAATCGGTACTACCAATTCTTCGATCGACTGGTTCAGGATGAGGGCTTCAAGATGCTGGAACGGACCCGCCGTCCGCCGACCAACCGCATGAACGCGCTGATCAGCTTCCTGAACTCCATGTGCTACATTCTCGCGCTGTCGCAGATCTACAGGACGCACCTGGACCCGCGCATCGGCTTCCTGCACGAAACGAACTTTCGACGGTTCAGCCTGAATCTGGACCTTGCGGAGATATTCAAACCGATCCTCGTCGACCGCCTGATCTTTTCTCTGGTCAACAAGCGAGAGATTCAGGAAAAGCACTTTGAAAAGGAGACGGGCGGCGGCATCTACCTGAACGACCGGGGGCGCGAGGTCGTCTTGCGCGCCTGGGAGGCGCGGGTCAACGAGACGATCGAGCATCCGCGTTTGAAGCGCAACGTCAGCTATCGGGGTCTGGTGCGCATGGAGGCCTATAAGCTCCAGAAGCACATTCTGGGCGACACACCCTACGAGCCCTTTGTGAGCAGGTGGTGAGGTGTTCGTCCTGATGTTCTATGACGTGGGGGAGAAGCGCGTCGGCAAGGTCCTGAAGACGGCGCGGCGCTACCTCACGTGGATTCAGAACTCGGTACTGGAGGGCGAATTGACGCCCGCTTCCATGGCCGCGCTGAAGATGGACGTACATAAGGTGCTGGACCTGCAATATGACAGCGTGCTATTCTACGTGTGGCGCACGGAGCGCTACATGTCGCGCGAGGTTCTTGGCGTGGAGCGGGGAGAGACGGACTTTTTGGTGTAGCAGGCGGCAACGGGTTGGGTGAACCGGAAAATCCAGCCCTTTTGAAGTCCTGCAACGCAAATTGATAACTTCATAGCAGGTTCAAATTTCTGCGTCGCCCCTGATGGAAAAAGAGCAGGGGCCGGCGCAGATTGAGAAAGCGCTTGCTGTCTTGATGTAACGGCTTTTAAAGCTTCCTTTAGCAGGGGTGGAAACCGGCCTTTTGTGACCCATACGCCACAGAGCAGAACACTTTTAAAGCTTCCTTTAGCAGGGGTGGAAACTCGACAGCCTGATGCCTGCCGTCCAAGCGTTGAACCTTTTAAAGCTTCCTTTAGCAGGGGTGGAAACCAAGGATCTCATTAAAATCCATTCCGTTCACTCTCCTTTTAAAGCTTCCTTTAGCAGGGGTGGAAACTGAGGAGCTTGTAAATCTCCTCCTTGCTCGTGATGACTTTTAAAGCTTCCTTTAGCAGGGTTGGAAACGTGATATCCCAGCGCCGCCGGTCTGCGATCAGAAACTCGATCTCCGGCGATATATCCATCCAAGCGTATTTGGAGGTACAATAGAATGGATTCAAGACGCTGACGATGTGCGTGTTTCGCAAATTGACAACTTCACAGCAGGTTCAAGTTTCTGCGTCGCCCCAGGATAGTGCAAAAAGCGTGGAGGGGCGACGCAGGTTAAAAAAGCTGTTGGCCCTTGTTACAGCAGTCTCCATTTTAATTTTGCTTCATCCGGATATTGGCACAATGTGGTATACTCTTTTTGCGAACCTTGTTCCTGTCTTGATGTGGCGGCTTCCGAAACTTCCTCTAAGGGATGGAAACAGGTCGTAGATGAACACGTCGACAATGAGGAGGTCCTTCCGAAACTTCCTTCATAGGCTCTCAGGGACTCTGCGGCTTCCTGGTTGGGCATCTTCCCGTTGACCAGCAGCTCCATGACCTCGATGCGCTTGATCTCTTTTGTGACAACGTTACTCGCTCCTGCTTCATACCCAAGTATTACCAAAACCTGCCTACCGCGAGGATGGGGTGACATTTTCTCTGGCTACTTACAGGGTGACATTATCCCTGAAAGGCCTGTTGCTTTTAGCTTGACAATCTAGCATGGAGGAAAAATAGAGAGTCGCGTGCGCTGCGACCAACCTTCTTCAGTGGACCTCGAAACCAGGAACGCGCAGTACGTCGAAACTGTGTCCGAAGATTTTATGGAGGATGCCCTGGCTTGCGTCAGAGTGCTCTTGAGTGACGCCGCGTACTCGACCACATCGGCCAGGGCCCCGGGCGCGCCCATGCGCCGTCGCCCCGCCGCGCTCATCTTCGCGAACCGCTCTGGTCCCCGAGTACTCGCAGCGCCTCGCCCGCAAGCGTCTCCGACGTTACCTTCACCAGAATCTCCGCATCCCTCAGCAGCTTCTTCTGAACCCTCTTACCCTTCTCGTCGATCGATACCACGGGTATGCCCAGCCCCGCACAGAGCGGATTGGCCGTCCCCCCAGCCCGAGAGGGAGGTGCACGCTCGGCCACTCGCTAGGCGGACCTGCCCTCCCCGGGGGATGGACGCGTGTTGATTGACAAAAGCTGTACTCTTATTGTAATTTTTCATCATCAAACATATAATATATAAAAATTGAAACCTGAGAAGTTTTCTTCAGGTTTTGCCCTTATAAAGAGTGCGTTATGACTACGATAAGGAAGGGATATAATGTTCGCTGAAAGAAAAAGGTCCTCTTTGTTGGCTGTTGTTTTGGCAATGATCTGGGTGTTCGCAGAGGCGGGCGGGCTGTTTGCCGCGGAGG
>NZ_CALHIQ010000024.1 GCF_938030725.1 uncultured Fretibacterium sp.
CCAATCCCCACGCGCTTCGCGCGGCCTGATGAAGTTTCAGGCACTGAAGGGAGCCTATACGGTTGCCAGTTCTCAACAACTTAATCAGTGTTTCCTTAAAAAGGGGCGTTTGCGCCACCTTCAACTTTCAACGGCCGAATAAAAGCCGGACGAAAGGGGGCATCATGCACTATAATGGGGGAAGAAGGTTTTGGTTTGACGTCGCTGCAATTTTTTCTGAAGGGAAGCTGCGATCGGCATGAGTGACACCAATGCTCATTACGAGTCACTGGAACGACTCATTCCAGTACACCTGAAGGACAACCCGGCCCCCTATTATATCGCCAACATCCTGAGGGAGGCGATCTATCGGGGCACTCTTCCGGAGGGCGAGTCCCTGCATCAGAGCCAGCTGGCGGAACGCTTGAAGGTCAGCCCCATCCCCCTTCGCGAGGCCCTGCGCCTGCTTGAGATGGAGGGCCTCGTGGACTTTCGCGGGCGGCGCGGCGCCGTGGTCACGGGCCTGACCCTCGCGGAGATGCAGGAGATCTACGAGATGATTACGGCACTCGAAGTTTCCGTCCTGCGCATCGCCTTCCCCAACATCCAGCCTCCTGCGATCCTGGAGGCCGAGGCCATGCTGGACAAGATGGAGAGGGAAACGGACTGCATCTTCTGGCGGGAGCAGAACCTCGTCTTTCATAACCTGCTGTACGACGCCGCAAACCGCCCCAAGACCCTGGACCAGATCGCTCTCCTGCGCCAGCAGGTGGACCGCTACATCAGGATTCACATGTCCCTCATCCGGGAGGAGTCCCAAAAGCAGCACCGACAGATACTGGAAGCGGTGAAAGCCCATGACGTCGCGGGGGCGTTGGCGTCGCTGACGAGCCACCTCGAGTACACGTCGCGCACCCTGCGGGCCTGCGTCCGGAGGACGAAGAGCAAAAATCACGGCAGGGAAAAATCATGACGAGAGAGGAAGTGCGAACCGTGGAAGAAAAGGGGGCGCCGAGAACGGGCCGGCCGCAGATACTCCTCACGCTGGTCGAAAAGCGGGGGCCGTGCGGCTGCCATCGCGGGCACAAGGTAGGAGATACCTTCGACTTCGACCGGGACCGGGGGAAGCTCTGCCCCATGGCCCTGCACGCGGGCTTCCCCTACATCGACATCCTGCGCTACGGAGGAACGATCCCGCCCTGCAGGAGCACGGGCGGCGTCGCCTTCTGTTGTCCGGACCCCGACGTGGTCAACGTGTTCAGCATCTCGGTGAAGCAGGCCGATGAGACCGCCTCGAAGGCCTGTCCCTGAAGGGGAGATCGGGGCCTGGCCCACGTGAAATTTATTTTAAGGAAGCGCTGTCAGGCTTCTCTAAATTGATGGAGGAACGACATAGATGAAACGACCCGTTGAACAAAAGGACCTTTTGGACTTCCACTTTCTTGCGGCACCGACGTTCTCGCCGGACGGCGAGAAGATCGCCTTTAAGGTCAGCCGCGCGGACGCGGAGAGCAATGGCTACCTCAAGGACATCTGGCTCCTCAGCCTGCCGTCGGGGGAGGCGCGCCGCCTCACCTCCTCGGGCTGCGAGGAGTGCTTCTGCTGGAGCGAGGACGGCACATCCATCGTCTTCGCGTCCAAGCGCCCCGCCGCTGCCGACCGCGGGGAGGAAAAGGCCGTCACCCGCTTTTACTCCATCGGCATCGACGGCGGCGAGGCGACGCCGCTCTTCGAGGTCCCCCACGCGGTGTCGGCCATCCGCGCCCTGAAGGCCGGTCGATACCTCCTCACGGCAAACTTCGACCCCGTCTACGACAATCCGGAGAACGCGGACTTCATGGTCTTTGAGCAGGTTCCCTTCATGGCGAACGGCAAGGGATATATCGGCCAGAGGCGCGTCGGCCTGGCAACGTGCGACGCCTCAGGCAGGCTCTCCCGCCTGACCCCGCCCACGATGGACGTGACCCGCGTCGAGTTGAGTGCGGACGGCGACAAAGCGCTCGTCGTAGCCTGCGACTATAAGGACGTAAAGCCCCTTGAGAACAGCGTCTACATGCTGGACCTCAACACGGGGAACCTTCGCCTCCTCTCAGGGGCGCTGCCCTTCACCTTCAAGTGCGCCGTCTGGAGCGGGGAATCCGTCGTCCTCACCGCGACGGACCACAAGGCGATGGGCGTGAACGAGAACCCGAAGATCTGGCTTCTGGAGGACGGGGAGATGCACTGTCTGACGCCGGAGCTGGACGTCAGCTTCGGACACGCCATCGTCGCCGACACGAGCTATGGCTGTCGGGACCACGAGGGCGCGATCGCCCCCTCAAAGTCCCTCGGAATGATCGCCTGCTCCACGGATGCCTTCAAATCGCGGCTCTACGCGCTGGCGCAGGACGGCCGGCTGAAGGTGTTGACCCCTGCCGTTTCCTCCGTGATCGACTGGGACGTCCACGACGACAGGATCGCCTACGTCGCCTACGAGGAACTGCACCTGCCGGAGCTCTACCTCTATCAGGAGGGAAAGGAGAGGCGGTTGACCTCCTTCAACGACGCCTTCTTTGAGGAACGCAGGCTGTCGCAGCCCATCCACATCACCTTCAGGGCAGGCGACGGATGGGAGCTGGACGGATGGTACATGCGCCCGGTCGATGCGCGCGAGGGGGAGCGCTGCCCTACCGTTCTCAACATCCATGGCGGCCCCAAAGCGGCCTTTGGCGATATCTACAACCACGAGATGCAGTGCTGGGCCGCAAGGGGGTACGCGGTCATCTACTGCAACCCCAGGGGCGGCGACGGGCGCGGCGGCGCGTTCAGCGACATCCGGGGCCGGTATGGCGACATCGACTACCGCAACCTGATGGACTTCGCGGACTGGTGCGTCAAGAACCTGGACTTCATCGACGCATCGCGCATGGGGGTGACGGGAGGGTCCTACGGCGGCTACATGACGAACTGGATCATCACGCAGACGAATCGCTTCAAGGCGGCCGTTTCCCAGCGGAGCATCGCAAACTGGATATCGAAGTTCGGAGGCTGTGACATCGGCTATTATTACGTCGAGGATCAGCACTTGGGGACCCCCTGGCGGAAGCCGGAGACCGCGTGGCGCGAGTCCCCCGTCGCTCACGCCGACAAGGCGGACACGCCGACGCTCTTCATCCACTCGACGGAGGATTTTCGCTGCGAGCTGAACCAGGGCTTCCAGATGTTCACGGCGCTCAAGGTCAACGGCGTCGAAGCGCGCATGTGCGTCTTCAAGGGAGAAAACCACGAGCTCAGCCGCTCCGGCAGGCCCCGGAACCGACTGGCCCGGCTGCGCGAGATCGCGGGCTGGTTCGACCGGCACCTCAAGGCGTGACGCGCGCCTCGCGAACGACGCCCTTAACGACGCGACTTCCCCGTGAGGCCGCGTCGTTTTTTTATTGTACAATGTACGAGGGCGCCCCGGCTCCGCAGGGCTAAGGGGGCGTTTGGGCCGTTTGTTGAAGGGATTTCCGGAAAGAGGGGCTTTTTAATGTACAAGGCGATACTGGTCAATAAAGATACGTGGTGGGTTGGCGTCAACGATTGCTCGACGGAGCGCTTCGAGGCGTTGTGGTCGTTGCCCAATGGGGTTGCGTACAACGCCTACGTCGTCCTGGGAGAGAAGACGGCGGCCATCGACACCGTCAAGGGCCCATGGGGCGACGAGTACTCGCACAAGCTGGAGGAGGCGCTGGGAGGCCGGGACCTCGACTACCTCGTGGTCAACCACATGGAGCCGGACCACTCCGGGCTGATCCTGGAGCTTCGCAGGCGCTGGCCCGACCTTCAGATCGTGGGCAACGCGAAGACCCTGCCCCTCCTGAAGGGGTATTATGGAGTGACCTCCAAGACCCTTGCCGTGGCGGACGGCGACACGCTGGACCTGGGAGGGCACGTCCTGAAGTTTGCGACGATCCCCATGGTTCACTGGCCGGAGAGCATGGTGACCTTTGACGCATCAACGGGGGTGCTCTTCTCCAACGACGCCTTTGGCGGCTTCGGCGCCCACGAAGGTGGACTCTTTGACGACCAGCGGGAGCGCCCTCGCTGGGAGGAGGACATGCTGCGCTACTACGCGGCGATCCTGGGGCGGTATTCGAGCGGCGTTCAGGTGGCCCTGAAGAAGTTGGGGGGGCTTCCCATCAAGAACATCTTCCCCGCACACGGCACGCTGTTCCGCACCGACGCCCAGCAGGTGGTAGACCTCTACGACCGTTGGAGCCGATGCGATACCGAGCGCGGCGCGGTGGTCGTCTACGGCTCCATGTACGGCAACACGCGGCGCATGGCTGAAGCCGTGTGCACCGGCATCTCGGAAAGCGGCGTCAAGGAGATTCGCCTGTATGACGCATCCCGCACGGAGGCAGATTTCATCCTCCGGGACATCTGGCGCTACTGCGGCCTGGCGCTACTGAGCTGCACCTACAACATGCTGCTCTTCCCTCCCATCGAGGCCCTCTGCTCCAAGCTGCTCAACCGGATGCCGAAGAACCACGTCCTGGGGATCGCGGGCAGCTACAGCTGGGCCAGCGGCGCGTTCCCTGCGCTGCAGGCGTTTGCGGAAAAGGCCAGGCTTGAACGCGCGGAACCCGACGTCGAGGTCTTCACCTCCCCCACTGCGGAGGACCTTGCGCGGTGCGAGGCGATGGGGAGGGACCTGGGAACGAAGGTCATCGCTCAAACGCAAAAACGGTAAAACGGGCTGCGTTCGATGCGCCTCAAGCGCCTCCTCCCGGAGTTCCTGCGCTTCGGGGTTTCCATCCTGTGTCTGATCTGTGCTTTCCGGGGCGTTCCGCTGTCGGACCTCTGGGACCTTCTGTGCCGACTCCCACCGCTCCCGATCGCCGCGGCGGTCCTGACGTCGTTTCTGGCCTACGCCGTCATGGGCGTCCGGCTCATGGGCATGCGTCGTCCGCCCCTCGCCTTTCGCTCGACCTTCCCCGCCTCCCTCGTGGGGCTGGCGGTCAACAACGTGCTGCCGGCCAAGGCGGGCGAGGCGGCCAAGGCGGCGTGGATCGGACGCGACGCGGGCATGAAGCTGGACGAGGCCATGGGGCTCATCTTCTTTGAGCGGTTCTTCGACGTCAACATGCTGACGCTGCTCAGCCTCTGGTTTATGGTGAAGGCGGAGCAGCAGCGCTACGCGCTTCCGCTCGTCGCCTGCCTCGCGGCAGGGTGGCTGTTTCTCCTGGCGCTCCGGGCCCGCCCGGCCTGGCGGCGCCATCTGGAGCGCCTCCCCCTTCCCGGAGGGCTGACTGCGTTCCTGGCGCGCTTCCTGGATGCGGTCACAGCACAGATGACGCCTGGGCGCATCCTCTGGATGCTGTGCAGTTCCGCCGCGGTGTGGGCCCTCTACGCTCTGCAGGTCGGCATCGTCCTAAACGGCGCCGCAGAGCTGGGGCTCCGCTGGACCGACGCGCTGGGCGTCTTTGCGCTGAGCAGCCTGGGGATGCTCCTCCCCTCCTCCCCCGGAGCCCTCGGCGTCTATGAGGCCGTTGCCGTTGCGGCCCTGACGTTCTATGGAGTGCCCAGGGACCAGGCCCTGGCCGCGGCGCTGGTGGATCACATGGTGCAGTTCATCCCCGTCACGGCGGCGGGGGGGCTGGTCCTGCTCCTCTGCCCCTCGAAGGAGAAAGGACAGGCGCGGGCCTGAAAGCCCGCGCCTGCGCGTTTCAAACGTCCCCTATCCTGTGTGGGGGTCCTAAAGGGCTTCCTTTACGAGGTTCAGGACGACGTCCCTCAAGGAGGGGTCTTCCAGGGCGAGCTGTACGTTGGCCGCCAGCCATCCCGCCTGAGTTCCGCAGTCAAAGCGGCGCCCCTCATACACGACGCCCCACACCGGTTCCACGGCCACCAGCCGGCGCAGGGCGTCGGTCAGCTGGATCTCCCCGCCCGCTCCGACCTTCCCCTCCGCCAGTAGGGGGAAGATCGAAGGCGAGAGGACGTAACGCCCCATGATGGCGTAGCGCCCCGGAGCGTCCGCCAGAGCGGGCTTCTCCACCATGTCGTGAATGCGATGCAGCCCGTTTCCCATGTCCTCCGAGCTCACGATGCCGTAGCGGGACACGTCCTCCGGAGGCACGAGCTCCAGCGCCACGACGCTTCCCCCAAGGCGCCGGTGCGCCTCGATCAGCTGGGCCATGACGGGGCGTTCGCTGATAAAGACGTCATCCGGCAGGAGGACGCCGAAATACCCGTCGCGGCAGAAGGATTCCCCGCAGAGCACCGCGTGCCCAAGCCCCAGGGGTTCCCGCTGGCGAACGTAGAGGATGTCCGCGAGGTTCGATATCTTCAGCATCATCTCATAGAGCGCTTCCTTGCCTCTGGACTTCAGGAGCTGCTCCAGCTCAAAGGAACGGTCGAAGTAGTCCTCGATGGATCGCTTCGCGCGTCCCGTGATCATGATGATGTCGGGGCAGCCCGAGGCGAGCGCCTCCTCAACGCCGTAGGAGATGATCGGGCGGTTGACCAGTGGCAGCATCTCCTTGGCTAGCTCCTTGGTGACGGGCAGAAATCGCGTTCCCAATCCCGCTACGGGGAACAGGCACTTCGTTACCCTGGACCTTTGATCTATAATCTTTCCCCTTCCTTTCGTTCCGTTTCATTGGGGCTGGCGGGATGCTGCGCTCAGCAGATGTCCCGCAGCTGCTCGATCAACAGGTTCGACATCTCCTCGACCAGCGACAGCTCGCTGGCCTCGACGAGGATCCGCAGGAGCGGCTCCGTGCCGGAGGGGCGGATGAAGATGCGTCCCCTGCCCTCTATGCGGGCCTGGGCTTCCGCGGCGATGTCGTTGATGCGCTCCAGGTCCAGCTGCTCGCGGGACCTCAAGGTCAAGTTGGAGAGCTTTTGAGGGTATCGGCCAAAGCGGTCCACCAGGGTGTCCACGTCCTCGCCCAGTGCACGGACCGCGTTCAGGAACAGGAGTGCGGTGCAAAGGCCATCCCCCGTGTTGGTGAAGGCATCTGCGATGATGTGTCCCGACTGTTCCCCACCCAGGCGGGCCCCCTCCCGCAGCATCGTTTCGAGCACGTACCGGTCCCCCACGGGGCAACGAAAGACCCCAATGCCCTCGCGCTTCAGGTGTTCCTCAAGGGCGATGTTGCTCATCACCGTCATGGCGACGCCGCTGCCCAACAGCCCCTCCCCGGCAAGCCACCGCGCCAGCACCCAGAGGACGATGTCGCCGTCGATCACGCGGCCCCGCGAGTCCACAGCCAGCGCCCGGTCCGCGTCCCCGTCGAAGGCGAATCCGATCCGACACCCGAAGTCCGTGACGCAGTTTCCGATGTGGCGCATGTGCATCACGCCCACGCCCTCATTGATGTTCATCCCGTCGGGGTCCGCTCCGATCAGCCGCCACGCGGCGTTCAGGCGTTCGATGAGCGTCGGCATCACCGTCCCCGCCGCGCCGTGCGCGCAGTCGAAGACGAGGCCGGACTTCGTCGCCTCGTGGTCCTTCAGCAGGGAGGCGAGGTGCTCCGCGTAGCTGTGGACGATGTGCGGGATCTGGCGGACCTCGCCGACGGAGGCGCCCGTCGGGCGCCAGTCGTCCGTGAGGTTGTCCCCGATGTACTCCTCGATGCTCAGCTCGGAGTCGTCGGACAGTTTCCTGCCGTCGCGGTCCAGGAACTTGATGCCGTTGTACTCCGCCGGGTTGTGCGAGGCGCTGATCACCGCTCCGCCGTCCACCGTCAGACGACGGACCGCGTAGCTGACGCCGGGCGTCGGGATAATGCCCAGAGAGAGCACCTCCGCGCCCGCGGAGGTCATGCCGGCGGACAGAGCCCCCTCCAGCATCATGCCGCTGCGCCGCGTGTCGCGCCCCAGGACGATGCGCGGCTTGGGCGTGCCCCGTTCTGCCAGGAACAGGATGAAGGCCCGGCCCAGCCTCAACGCCATCTCAGGCGTCATCCCTCCTTTATTCGCAACGTCACGGACGCCATCCGTGCCAAACAACACTCTCTTGCTCTTCATAAAGGACGACCTCACCATCTTTTCGGATTTTCAGCCGCGTTAACGGTCACCGTAGAGGGTTCGATTCTTACCACGCGAAAATCAGCGGAGGCGACCTCGGCCCTGAGCGCCAGGTCCACCGGAGTGATAAAGATATTTGAAAGATCGACGTACAGGCTCAGCCCCACGCTTTCCGGCGTGACCTCCTCCACCCGAGAGGGCGTCCCCTCGATGATGACGGCAGCGGAGGCCGGTGAAACGACCCACTGGTCGGCCTCCGATCCACGGACTTGAATGGGGACGTTGGCCAGCTGTTTTCCGGCCTTCAACTCACCGAGCGTCACCGTGAGGCGCACGGACTTCACCCCGGACAACTCCGCCCCCTTTGGGGCGCGCAGGGGGACGATGAGCGTCTGATCCGCAGAGAGAAGCGAGATGTCCACCGTTTCCGTATCCACCGCCGTAATCTTCGCCAGGACGGAGGAGCGCCCCTCGACCTGGGCCTCCAGCGGGTCCGTCAGGACGGACTTGACCTCGTGGTCCCGGTCTGGGTTGCCGCTGAGCCTTGCGTTGATCGGCACCATCTTCTTCGGAAGGCCGCGCACCAGGGCCCCCCGGACCCTCGCTTGTGAGGGCTCCAGGACAACGCTGTCCTCGAAGGGCTCCGATTGGACGAACTTGACGGGCAGGAGCAGCTCCTTCCCCAGCTGCAGTTCGGCGACGGTCGGCATCACCTGCAAGGCCCCGACCTTCGCGATGTCCCCCTCGGACCCGCGGACGGTGACCTCTTTGGGCAGCACCTCGACCCCCTCCAGGTACTGGCCCTCCGGCACGTCCTGCGGCAGGGCAATCTCGACGGGCATGCGCCGTGAGGCCTGGCGCACGGGCTCCACTACGACCTGAGAGGGCACGCAGGAAACCAGCGTGATGTCAGGGGGAAGGCTCACGTTGACGTTCTGCGTGTAGCGGATGCCGCCGACGAGGTTCTTGGCGTCCACGAAGCAGGATACGAGACCGTAGTCGAGCCTCGCCATCGCCTTCTCTGGGCCCCTGATCTCCACGTCCACCTCAGCGACCCTGCTGCGGAGCGTCAACTGGGAATCCAGGAAGCGGTATTCGAGAGGGGAGGAGAACTTTTGCGTCACGTAGATGCCTTCATCGTTTTCCGTAACGTAAAACCACATCAAAATAGCCGTGGCAACGGATATGGCCCACAGCGCCCATGGCGAGGTCAAAATTTCATCGATTCTTCTAGCCGATTTCATGATATGCCATCCATCCTGTGTCCGTTCTCCCTAAGACCGGTCGCTGTGGTCTTCGTGCAGCTGCCGGGTGCTGGGGTCCCAGAGCAACTGTTGGAAGCTCTGCAATCTGTCCCTCCAACTGCGGAACGTCGGTTCGCCCACGAAGTAGTGCATCAGGAGCTTCTCCACCTGAGCGTCCTTGAGGTTCTTTGACAGGTGCCCCTTGAAGGCGAGGGATATCTCTCCCCTCTCCTCGGAGACCACGAGGACAATGGCGTCGGATATCTCCGACAGGCCCAGCGCCGCCCTGTGGCGCGTCCCGTACCAGCGGGATATCTCAGGGGCGTCGATCAGAGGCAAGTAGCATCCTCCGGCGATGAGGGAATAGCGGTTCATGATCAGGGCGCCGTCGTGCAGGGGGTTGTCCTTCCAGAAGATGGAGATGATGAGCTCCTGGGTTATGTTGGCGTCCAGATGCACTGCCGTATTGTAGTACTCGCCAAGCCCCGTCTCCTCCTGAAGTACCAGGAGCGCTCCAATGCGGTGCACCTTCATGTAGCCGAGGGCCCCCATGATGTGGCGGACGCGCTGCTCCGCCACATCCCGGGGAAGTTGACGCTGCCAAAGGTTGCCGCGCCCGATCTCCTCCAGCATCTTGCGAAGCTCCGGCTGGAAGACGATGGGGATGGCGAAGCTCAGCGCCCAGAGCGATTGGCCGATCAGCCACGAGACGAGACGAAAGCGGAGCATCGACGCCAGAGCCGAAAAGAGGACAAGGATCAGCACGCCCTTCAAAAGCTGCACCGCCCTCGTCCCCACGATCAGCACCAACAGGCGGTAGATGATCAAGGAGACGATAAAAATGTCAAGAAACGTCCTGGCATCGGACCATATTGAACTCATCTTCTCAGCCCAATTCTCTATCGATTCTTCCTTAAATGACGAGCCGGACCTTGCCGCGATAGATCAGGCCCTTCGTCCCGTCCACCGTGACGATGTCCCCGTCGGCAAGCGTGGCGAAGGCGTCCATCACCCGGATGACGCAGGGCAGGTTGTAGTCGACAGCGAGGGAATTGCCGTCCGCAACGAGCATCCCGCTCTCGGAGATCAGGGCACCCACCTTGTCCAGGACGGGACGATAGTCCTCGGTGATCTGCCGAACGACGAGGACGCAGCCCGGAGTGACCTTCTCAAGGGCCTCCTCCGGCGTCGTGGCGATGCAGATGGGGCCCGACATGTTCTTGTTCAGCAGGGGGATGCCCGAGAGCAGGACCGTCCCCGTCGTCAGTACCTCCACCATGTTCGTGAAGCCGGGCTGGCCAAGGGGGACGCCTGCCGTGATGACCACCAGCTCCCCCTCCGTCAGGAGGCCGTCCTGAAGGCACTTGTTGATGGCTTCGCGGGCGGCCACGTTGACGTCGTTCTGCTCCACCAGGCGCACCGGCTGCACTCCCCACCAGAGGGCCAGTTCGCGCCAGGTCTGCTGCAGCGGCGTCAGCCCCAGGATGGGGCACATCGGCCGGTGTTTGCTGATCATCTTGGCCGTTGAGCCGCTCTTCGTCAGGGAGAGGATGGCGGAGGCCTGCACCCGTTTCGAGATCAGGACCGCGGCATCGCTGACGGCGTCCGGCACTCCCATCACGGACGCCCCGTCATGGAAGGGCACCCCCCACATCCCCAGCTCCCGCTCGGTCCGATCGACGATATGGCGCATCGTCGCAACGGCCTGAACCGGATAGCTGCCGGAGGCCGTTTCTCCGGAGAGCATCACGGCATCCGTCCCGTCCAGGACGGCGTTGGCTACGTCGCTGGCCTCGGCCCGCGTCGGGCGCGGGTTCCGGATCATGGAGTCCAGCATCTGCGTCGCGACGATCACCACCTTGCCCTTCGAACGGCACAGCCCGATGATCCGTTTCTGGACGAGCGGCACGTCCTCCGTGGGAATCTCCACGCCCAGGTCGCCGCGGGCCACCATCACGCCGTCCACGACGTCGATGATCTCCTCGATGTTCTGTACGGCCTGATACGTTTCGATCTTGGCCAACAGCTTCATGGCCCCGCCGCAGCTCTTCACCAGCTTCCGCACGTCGAGGACGTCCTGTCGGGTCTTGACGAAGGAGACCGCCAGGTACTCCATCCCGTGCTGGATGCCCCAGGCGATGTCCTCGCGGTCCTTCTCCGACAGGGCGGGCAGGGAGATGTCCGCCCCCGGGATGTTGACGCCCTTCGTGTCCTTCAGGACCCCGCCGACGATCACCTTGCAGACGACGTCGTCGCCGTCCACCCTCTCCACCTCCAGGCGCAGGGAACCGTCGTCGATGAAGACGCTCTGCCCCGGCGTCACCTCGTCGGCGAGCAGCGGATACTTCACGTGAATGCGCTTGGGGGTGCCGATGCACTCCTCCTTGCCCGTCAGGACGATCTGGCTGCCCTGCTCCAAGGGGATCGCGCCGTCCTGCATCTTGCCCGTCCGAATCTCCGGCCCCTTCGTGTCCAGCAGGGCCGCGATGGGCTTTTTGACGTCGCGCTCCACCTGCCGGACCAGCTTCAGTTTTTTCTCGTGTCCCTCGTAGTCGCCATGGCTGAAGTTCAGGCGGGCCACGTTCATCCCGGCGTCGGCCATCGCCTTTAGCGTGTCGTAGTTCTCGCTGGCAGGACCTATCGTACAGACGATTTTCACAAACATGTTCCATTCACCTCAAAAGATGTTTCAGATGCTCGAAAGAACCGGATGTCCCGCACAAGCTCAATCTGCGCTCAAGCACACCTCGATCGCCTCGGCCGGAACGGCCTCGAGGAGGCGCTCTTGCAGGCGTTCCGGCGACCGCGCATCGACCCGAAAATCGTTCAGATACAGGACGCAGGCGTCGTGATCGTCCCGCAGCTCCAGGAGGATGGGCGAGGCTCCCCGGCATCCCCTCAGGGCGCGGGCAAAGTTTTTCACGTCGAACTGAGGGACCAGATTCACCCGCAGCTTGATGCGCACGATCTGGGGGTCCTGCTCCGAGAAGTCGGACAGCGGCGTCAGCTTGTCCAGAAGCAGCTGTTCGCGGTCGTCCATCTTCCCCTCGGCAACGCAAGGGACTCCAACCCTGACGCTCTCCTTTATCTTTGCCCAGGTCTTGGGGAAGGCCACCATGGAGATGCTGCTCTCGGAGTCCTCCAGAAGCAGCACGCCCATGAGGTCCCCCTTCTTCGTCGTCTTCTCCGAAACCGAGAGGATGAGCCCCCCCACCCTCGGCGCCGTCCTCCCCCTCCACAGGGGAAGCTCCGCGATCGAGCAGTTGGCGTACTTGCGGACCTGTGCCTCGTAGCTGTCGAAGGGGTGTCCTGAGATGTAGAGCCCCGTGACCTCTTTCTCATACTCCAGCTTATCATAGATTCCATATTCCTCGACGTCGGGGAGGTCCGGCTCCGGCTCGCTGCCCGAGTCGCTTCCAATGGCGTCGAAGAGTGAGAGCTGATCCCCGCCGGAG
>NZ_CALHIQ010000025.1 GCF_938030725.1 uncultured Fretibacterium sp.
CAAGACGAACTGGAACCTGGACAAGGACATCACCGTGACGGCGAAGACCGTGGACGTCGCCAACGCCGGAACGGCCAACGAGAGCACCGATACGTCCCCGGAGGTCAGCGGGACGTTCCACGTGACCGTCACCGGCGGCACCAATCCTCCGATCCCGCCGTCGCCGATCGTTGGGCTCGGGCGCTCGGCCTCCATCTCCGCGCTCCCGCCGGGAGCGGAGGAGGCGGAACCGCTCTTCGACGCGGACGGGAACCCGATCGACCTCACCCTGGACCCGGCGACGGCGGCCTTTGGCGCCTCGCTGCCCGGGGAGGGCACCCTTCCGGAGGGGACCGATGCGGAGTCCGACGCGGCGATCGACGAAGCCGCGGCCCTGCTTCCGGTGGATGCCGAGGCGCCGAACACCGACATCCCGGACCTTCCGGACGCGGAGCCGGCGGAGGGAACGGACCTTCTCGACCTCACGGCGGATATTCCCGCTGCGGATGCCATCGACCTGCTCGACACAGGGACGGAGGCCGGCGTTCCGGAACTGGACGACGCACCGTTGGCGGACGCGGCCGACGCGGATATTCCCGCCGCGGATGCCATCGCCCCGCTCGACACGGAGACGGAAGCCGGTGTACCGGAACTGGACGACGCACCGTTGGCGGACGCGGCCGACGCGGCGTCCGTCGAGGGGACTCCGGAACTGGGCGGCACCTCAGACGAGGACACGCTGGACCTGAACGGCGTGGCGGACATGGGGTCCGACGCGGCCAACGAAGGAACCACGGAGCTGGGCGGCCTGACGGCGGACGACGTTTTGGACGTGGGCGGCGGCGATCTACCCCTGCCCGGCGAGGATGCGCCGGACGCGATCCCCGAGGTGGCGGGTACGCCAGCGGACTTTTACGCGCCTCCCGTCCCGGACGCCGCGGTGACGATCGCGCAGGAGATGGACGACGCCATCCAGCCGTAACGGCGAATCGATTTCAAACAAAGCATTGGGGGCGGACCTTGGGTCCGCCCCCTCGGTTATGCACCCTATGGCGACAGCCGGGGGGCGTCTGCCAGAGGGAAGTCTCACCCCAAACCACAGGTTGCGACGATTTTATCGAAGATTAAGCGCGTTATTGTGCAGGTTAAGCTGATTTTGATCCTGCACCCGCTGGGTGCAGCAGAAAACGTGCAAAGCCCGTCTTTACCACATGTTAAAAACTTTGCCTGTGGATTTGGGACGTCCACATTCCGTCCGCCACAAAGGAACTTTGCCTCACCGAACCGTCCCCTCGCCGGACGGAAAGCCCAGGCTCTTTTCCATGCGCTCGACGACGGGCACGAAGCGCTCCTGCTCCTCCTTGGGGCAGCTCAGGACAAACGACGTCCAGGCCTCCTCGTTGACGACGGCGCACTCGAAAAAGAGGCGCTCCTTCCCGTCGTCGTAGACGAGGCGGTAGCCGCCTGGGGTCGCCTCCTTCGACAGGACGTGGGAAACGTCCTCCAGTCTGGACGCCAGCATGGCCTCTCCGTCATCCCCCAGCACGTTGTAACCGCCCGACAGCGTGAGGGCGTACCGGCCATCCTTCGACGAGAGCCAGACGCCGTCGCCGTTCTCCGGCTCCTTCATCTCGCTGAAGATGTCCGGGTACTCCACGGAGTAGCCAAAGCGATCGTTCTCGTACTTCGTCCACTGGTCCGCCGCCGCGGGGACGGCCAACAAAACCGCCAAGACGCAGGCCGCCGCAAAAACCTTCCTCATGACAATTCCTCCTTATAGTAGTATTGCAATAGTGTATCCGCCCCTCAAGGAGAACGCAGAGAGCGCCGTTTACCGTCCTCATGCGTCCACACTAGCGGACGGGAGCACACTAGACGTCCGTCCGGCCCCTCTCGTAGAGCCCTGCCTCCGTCAGGACGCGGGGGACGGGCCGGTCGTGAGGCTCCATCGGGATGTCCTCCCGGACGAGGCGCTCAGGGCAGACCAGGACCGCCGAGCCGCGATAGGCAGCGAGGAATCGGTCGTAGAAGCCGCCTCCTTTTCCCAGCCTCAGCCCGGACCGGCTACAGCTCAGGCAGGGGATGACGGCAAAGTCCACCTCGTCCACCTCAACCAGGGGCGACCCCTTCACGGGCTCCGGGATGCCGTAGGCCCCTGGGACCAACCGATCCATGGCGTCGATCTGCCGCAGCTCCATCACCCCCATGCTGACGCACAGGGGCACGCAGAGCCGCTTTGCGTCGCGCAGCGCCCCCTCCAGAAAAGGACGGGTGTCGATCTCCCGTCCGGCCCCCACGAAGCAGAAGACCGTCCGGGCGGACCGGTACTCCGGCAGGGTCAACAGCCGGTCGCAGATCACCGAGCCGGCCTCCGCCCGATAGGCGTCGGGCAAGGCCTTTTCAACCTCCCGAAGCTCCTTCCGCAGGGCCTTCTTCTCTTCTTGAACGGTCAAGGTCATATCCTCCTCACATCTGGATCGCCGTTTCTCGATCCTCCAACCGCAGCATAAAACAAGTCCGCCATTCGCAAGGCGCGATGTTCCATTATGCCACACGGCCCCGCGAAAAACGAGCGCTCCCCCGTAAACGCGAGGGAGCGCTCTTGAAATTCATATCCTTTACATCCTTACATCGCCAACGTCGCCGGAGTGGCGGGACCCAAGGGCAGGCCCAGGAGGTACCAAGCCACCAGCAGGAGCGTGAAGCCTGCCAGGTAGAACAGCGAGTAGGGCATGGCCAACGAGATGACCGTCCCGATGCCCACCTTCGTGTCCTCCTTCGGCTTGTACTGCTCGAGGAGCCCCAGCATCACCGGCAGGTAGTAGGAGAGGGGGGAGATGATGTTGGTGGAGGAGTCCCCGATGCGGTAGGCCACCTGCGTCAGGGCCGGGGAGAAGCCGACCCCCGCGAACATGGGAACGAAGATGGGGGCCAGGATCAGCCACTTCGCGGAGCCGCTGATCATGAAGAGGTTCAGGAACGACACCAAAATGACGAAGATCACCAGCAGAGGGATGCCGCCCAGGTTCATGGCCTTCAGGAACTCCGCTCCCGCCACGGAAAGCACCGTGTCGAAGTGGCTCATGCGGAAGAGCGCCACGAAGAGCGAGGCCGGCAGCACCACCACCATGAAGCTCGTGCTGCCGATGAGCCCCTTCTGCATGAGCTTCGGAACGTCCTCCGCCCGCCGGATCACCCCGGCACCGAGGCCGTAGGCCGTCCCCACGACGAAGAACAGCCCAAAGAGCAGGGGCATGATGCTGCTGAGGAGCGGCGAGCGCGGGACGATGGCGCCCGTCTCCGGGTTGCGGAACAGGGAGCCCTCCGGGTACGTCAGCCACACGATGAGGGCCACGTAGGCGACGAGGGCCAAAAGGCTGTAGAACAGCCCTCGGTTCTCCGCCGGCGTGACGGCGTGCTCCTTCAGCGCGTCCACATCGCGAACCGTTTCAGCGTCCCCGACCATCTTCACGATGTAGTGCTCCGTGACGTACACCGTGAGCCCCGTCAGGACCAGCGTGGCGGAGAGCATGAAGTACCAGTTCATGAGCGGGTGGACCGGAGTGCCCGGCGGGATCGTGGGCACGCCCTCGACGGCCGTGGCCGTGATGCCCGACAGCAGGGCGTCCGTCCCCGCCACGAAGAAGTTGGCCGTGAAGCCCCCCGCCCCCGCTGCGTATCCCGCCGCCACCCCCACCCAGGGGTTGCGGCCCAGCGCCTTGAACACGGCGCCGGCGATGACGGGCGTGAAGATGATGCCCGCGTCGGAGGCCAGGTTGGCGTTGATGCCGACGATGGCCACCACCGCCACCACCAGCGCCCGCGGGGCGCCCAGGATCGTCTTGCGCATCAGGGCGGAGATCATGCCCGTGTGCTCCAGCAGGCTGATGCCCAGCATCATCGTCATGATGAGGCCCAGAGGGGCAAAGTTGACGTAGGTCTTGACGAAGCCCGCCAGGAACTCGCGCATGGCGGGGTACGACAGCAGGTTCACGACGGAAACGGTGGTTTCCTTGGGGGCCTCCCCCGCCTTGCCGGCCATGTACGTCACGGACAGGCCCTCCCTGCCCAGCCACCAGGACAGCCCCATCAGGATCAGCGACAGTACGACGAACAGCCAAAACGGGTGCGGGAACTTGTTTCCGATCACTTCGATGCCACGGATGAACCTCTCAAAAAAGCTGCGCTTCGGCGCGACGATCGTTTCGTCCGCGTTTCTCTCCGGATTCTCCGACATTCTCCTCGTACCTCCGTTCCAAATTAAGTGAAGAACAGCACACCCTTCAGTCCCTCCGCGGTTCCTCCGGCGGCATCCCTCCCCTCCAACTCCCTGCCCTTGTCTATCGACGGCCCAGAAAGGCGACGGCGCAGGACGCGAGAAAGCGCATCCCGAAGGGGAAGCACCCCTCGTCCGGGCAAAAGCGCGTGCTGTGCAGCACTCCCGTCTCCTCCGGCCCCGCGCCGGCGGGACGGCAGCCCAGCCAGGCGAAGGCCGCGGGACGCTCGCGGGCGAAGAAGGCAAAGTCCTCCGCGCCCAGCTCCGGCCGCTCCGCCACGACGAGGTGTTCCGCCCCCATGGCCTTCCTCACCGCCTCCGCGGCCAGGTCGAACATTTCGGGGTCGTTCACCAGAGGGGGGTAGCCCTTGACGTAGCGCACCTCGCAACTGCCCCTCAGGGATCGCGCGATGCCCTCCGCCGCGCGCTCGATGAGGTCCGGCATGGCCGCCTGGACCTCCTCCCTCAGGGTGCGCACCGTCCCCTCCATCTCCACCCGGTCCGGGATGACGTTGTACCGCCAGCCGCCCTTGATGGTCCCGATGGTGACCACGGCCGCATCCAGGGGCGAGACGCTGCGCGAGACGACGCTCTGGAGCCCGCAGAGCACCTGCCCCGCGATCATGATGGCGTCCACGCCCTGGTCCGGCGCGGACCCATGGGCCGCCCTGCCCTTCACGGTGAGGTACACCCGGTCGGAGGCCCCCATCTGAGGCCCGGACCTCAACACGACCTTCCCCGTTTCGTAGGCGGGCCAGACGTGAAGGCCGAACAGGCCGTCCACGCGGGGGTCCTCCAGGGCCCCATCCGCGATCATGCCCGGCGCTCCTCCGATGGGGTTCAGCTCCTCGGCGGGCTGAAAGATGAACTTCACGTTGCCCGGCAGCGCGTCGCGCATCCCCGCGAGAACGCAGGCGGTCCCCAGCAGCATGGCCGTATGGGTGTCGTGCCCGCAGGCGTGCATGACGCCCGGAACC
>NZ_CALHIQ010000026.1 GCF_938030725.1 uncultured Fretibacterium sp.
AATCAGGGCGGAGAAAGCAGCCAAACGGGCGCAACAGGCGGCGGCCGCGGAGCAGAAGCAGGGCTAGGGGCTGAAAGAGCGGGGGGCACTTCCCGGATGGGGACGGCCCCCCGTGGTGTACCCGGGCTCGCTGGGGATATCAACGCCCGGCTGACGGTCCAGTCGGATGGCATGAGCCTGATCGAGTTCTTTGAGAGCGCGAACCGGAGCACCAGCTTCCACGAGTTGGCACACCACGTCTTCCGGATGCTGGATGAGCTCAGCAGAGCGGAGGGCGCGGACCCCCAACTAAGGGCCGACGTGGACGAGGTGCTGCGGCACGCGGGCGTGACGCGGGAGGACTTCGATTCCGAGGACGCCGAGGTGCGCCGGCAGGCCCGGACGCAGGCTCATGAGTACTTCGCTCAGGGGTTTGAAACGTACATCGCCGAGGGCAAGGCGCCCAGCCGTGCCCTGCGGGGCGTGTTCCGCCGGCTGCGGGCGTGGATGATCGAGGTCTACCACGACGTGGTGCAGGCGCTGGGTATTGAGCTCAGCCCGGAGATGCGGGACATCTACGCCCGCCTACTGGCGACCCCGGAGGAGATCACTGCGGAAACGACCGTTCAGGAGCTGGCCGTCGAGGACGCGGCGATCAACGAGGAGATCAAGCGCTATCAGGCCGAGCTGCGGGAGCGGTCGGAGCAGGAGCAGTTGGGGTACGAGGCCTCCGACGACTGGAGCTTCTACGAGGTCCCGGAGGACGCCGAGGCGGCCGTGACCGGCTGGCTGGGGCAGCTTGAGGAGTACGAGTTCAAGCGCAACGCACACGAGGCCGTGCAGAACGTGGTGCGGCTCATCCGCGAGAACGGCGGGCTGCGCTTCGGAGATTTCATCGAGCAGCTGGGAGAGGACCTGGCGCGGGACGTGCGCAAGCGCTGGCCGGGTCTGTTCCGGAACACGACAGAAGGCCCGCAGCTTGCGCTGGACGTCCTCACCGAAACGCTTCAGGCGAACGGCATCAACCTGGACGTTGAGGGGCTCGTGGCCTGGCTGCAGGAGAACGTCAATGAGGTGCCGAAGAAGCCTGCGCCGCTGGTGGAGGTGGGCGCCGACACGCTGAACGCGCTCGTGGAACATCTAGGCGTGGACGGCGCGCGGGAATACATGACGGACCGCCAGCGGTACCTGACGAGGCTTCAGAAGGCGCTCCAGGCGGAGTACGACCAGGACAAGAACAACGCTCAGGTCAAAGCGGACCTCGAGGCGACGTACCGGGAACAGCGGGAGATCGCCGAAAGCGTCAAGGCCCTGGACCGGACGCTCTCAGCGGAGGCTCCGGCAGGGGCGCAGGGCGCAATCGAGCCTGTGACGCTGGGGACGGAATCCGGACGGTCTATTGACGAGGCAGATTCTAAGGAGCTGCTTTATAACGAGGATGGGTCCCCCAACCTTGGCGAGATCGACGAGGAGACTGCCGCAGCGGCGGGGATACAGGCCGGGGTCATTCAGGCCAACGTCGGGGCTGTGAGGCACGCGGAAGAAGCACACGGGGCACAGATACGTCGGGCTGGGTATCCGGATGCTCAGACGTTTATCCTGAATACAATTTCCGGTTTTAATGAAATACGTTCCGGCACTGGCAACTCGATATTGGTGATACGCAACGGTGGGCAAAAAAGCCCCACCGTTGCGATTGAGCTTATTAATAAGGAGGGTGTTTATCGTGTAAAAACTGCTTGGTTTGCAAACAAAAATTATGTCAGCAGAAAAAAATTGCTTGCGACGAGGAGCGCAACCCCCGTCAACGGCCCTGCTTCCGTTCTGGCTTCGGGCTCCGGGAGTCAGGAGGTGCAGGGTGACTCCCGGCGTTGGAGCGCTCGCCAGACAAGCAACTCTGTTGAAAGTATAGCATCAGCTAGCAAGGACGGCAACCCCGAAGCCATGCTCACGCTGTCCGAAGCGATGCGGCGCGGGTATGCCATGGCGGAGAAGTACAGCAAGGCCGCCTGGCGCCAGGGGGTCAAGGAAGGGCGCGCCAAAGGACGCGCCGCAGTGGAGGCGCGCATTGCCGCACTCAAACAGAGACTCCAGGAACGCCAGGAAGTCAAGGCTGAGGTTGGAGAGCTTGTCAAAGGCATCAACCGGATGGCGGGCTCCGAGACGGTCACCTGGGTAGCGCACAAGGAGATCGAACAGCTCCTGTCCTCCTACGACCTGAAACGGCGCAGCAAGAAGACGATGGAACACAGAGCGGAGGTCGCCCAATGGCTCAGGGAGGACCCGGAGCTTGCGGAGGCCTTGAACGAGAAGGATACGGCGCACCTTGGGGAGACAACGCTCAACGAGATGACCCTGGACGACCTGCGCGCCCTGAACGA
>NZ_CALHIQ010000027.1 GCF_938030725.1 uncultured Fretibacterium sp.
GCGTGGGGACGGTTTCCAACATGTTCGAGATACTCGAGGCCGTTACGGGCGCGGACAGGATTCTGAGCGTCTAGCGGACGATAGGGCGCGCGTCGAGCTTCCGGCTTTCGCGCTCCTCGTGATGCAGGGATATTCATGGAGTGCCTGACGTCGATGCTGCAGAGCCGGGGGCTTTCCATTCCATCGGTCGGGCTCGACGAGGGGGTCCAGGAAACGCCGTCCTGGAAGGAGCTGCTGAAGAGGCTGCGTGGCGAGGCTGTGGAGCAATTGAGAGTTTGACGGCCCCAACACTCCCACCGTCCCTATGCAGATCGAGGACATTTTCGGACCCGCTATCCTCTGGGGAAGCGCTGAAGTGCGCTTCCCCAGCCGTTTCAGGACTTCGGCTTCTGAAGCTCCAAATCCGGCGAGGGGAGGTTCGAGAGCAGGCAGGCGATGTAAAGCTCGATGTAGTTGCGGAAGGAGCGCAGGGATTTCTGCGTGCGCTCCTCTATCTTTTTGAGCCGGTAGTTCAGGGTGTTTCGATGGATGTGCAGCTCGTCCGCGGTGCTTTGGCGGTTGAAGAAGTTCATTCCATAGACGATGATCGTGTTCTTGAGCTCGTCGTCGCTCGGATCCAGGTTGAACTCGGTGAAACGGTCTCTGATGAAGCGCTGTCGGGCGGAGGCAGGGAGGCTCAGGAGGAGGGACTCCACCCGAAGGTTCTGGATGTCGTAGATGCCGGGCTGCTTGAAGAGCAGTTTTCCAAGGCTGACGGCCTCCAGGGCGCTGCGGTAGGCGTAGGAGAGCCCCGGAACGCCCTTAAAGAAGAAGCCGATCCCCAGGACGGCGGAGAGGCGTTCCTCCTCGAATTTCTTGAGAAGGATATGGGAGTTCTCGTTTACCCGCTTGAACACCAGGTCCTTGTCCTGCTGGATCTTGGGGCTGATGGAACAGAAGACGGCGTACTTGTCCCCGTTCAGGGGAACGGAAACGTCGTCGGGAGCGTTGAAGACTTCCTTGGTCCGCAAGAGCACCCTGTTCTTGACGGATTGGATGAAGTTTTCCGCCTCGCGGCAGTCCTCAGATGATGAGGCCCCCTTCCACGAGTCCCGGATAAACTGTCTGAAGTTGTGCATGTCGAACACGATGGGGACGTAGAGGAGCCCCGGCGAAAAGCCGAGGTAGCGCGCCCTGGCCTCGAGCAGTTCGAGGTCGCTGACGCCTGGAATGTAGTTCACAAAGTCCTGGATGATGTCCTGGATCGCGTTCTCCTTGAGGAAGCCTGATTTGAGCCGGTACTGCGTTTTAAGGACCAGCTCGATCTGGTGCTTCACCGCCAGCGCGTAGGGGCGGACCTGATCGGCCGTTCCAAGCGCCGCGACGGCCCCGATGACCTCGAGGTATGCGTTCCGCAGCGGCAGGGCAGCTCCCGATGCGTCGTCACACTCACACTCTTCCCCGCCGATCGGCGCTGTCTTTTGGTGGGCGATCATGTCCATGACCTTGAGGCACAAGGTGCAACTCGCATTGACCGCAGAGGAGGTGATCCCAAGGACCCTCCCTCGGACATCTGAAACGACCAACGGACAGGGGACGATCCTCGCCATGCCGCTCAGGACGTCCCGGACGATGCCCTCAAGGGACTCCGACGCTTCCGACGTTTTCTGCGACATGACCCACAACACCCCCTGTCCTTCTTGTTATTGTACAACCTCCAGTTTTATGAGAATCTATTCTAAGAATTATAACACAAACTCATTCGATGTCCTAGGTTTTTCGTGAATGAATTCGTTAGAAACGTTTCCAAAGTAATCTTGGAAGAATTGTACAATGAAAAAAATGCGAAGCGTGGTACTATAGTGCACATAGATAGAGCATCTCTGCAATGTACAGCTGGTGTGCAAGGGTTTTACTTCTGCTATATCAGAGCGACAGAGTTTTTTCTTTGGAGTGGTGTAACTTCGCCACCCAAAAATAATACGTAAAGGAAGGTAAGAATTATGCCGAAAGTTGTTAACTCTTGGAATGATTTTGACCCCCTGAAGCACGTTATCGTCGGTCGCGCCGATAACTGCTGCATCGCGCCCTCCGAGCCCGCGTCCAAGGCCAAGGTTCCTCTGGACAGCCCGATGCGCGGCATGACCGGTCCTCGTCCGCTGGATACGGTCGAGAAGGCGAACGCTCAGATTGAGTACTTCGTCAAGGAGCTGGAGAAGCGCGGCGTTAAGGTGGACCGTCCGGAGCCCATGCAGTGGAACCAGGCCGTGGTCACCCCCCATTTCATGACGGGCAGCATGTTCGGCTGCATGCCTCCGCGCGACGTCCTGCTGACGGTGGGCAGCGACATCATCTGCGCGCCCATGTCCTTCCGTTCCCGTTTCTTCGAGTACCTGGCCTACTCCAAGGTCCTGCGCCGCTACTTCGACGAGGATCCCGACTTCCGCTGGATCGCTGCCCCGCGTCCTGAGCTGGGCGACGCGAGCTACGACATGCACTACTACGACGGGCACATCACGGAGGAGATCCTCCTTGAGCGCACGGCGAAGCTGGAGATGGTCACCACGGAGCACGAGATCCTGTTTGACGCCGCGGACGTGATGCGCGTCGGCAAGGACTTCTTCATCCAGCACGGCCTTACGACCAACAGGAAGGCCATGGAGTGGATTCGCCGCATGTACCCCCAGTGCCGTATCCACGCCGTCAACTTCCCTGGCGACCCCTATCCCATCCACATCGACGCGACGTTCGTTCCTCTGCGCCCCGGCCTCATCCTCAACAACCCGCAGCGCAAGCTTCCCGAGGAGCAGCGCAAGATCTTCGAGGCCAACGACTGGCAGATCGTCGAGGCCGCCATGCCCGCCCACAAGGAGCCGCCGGCACTCTGCTACTCCAGCGTGTGGCTGTCCATGAACTGCCTGGTCCTCGACCACAAGACGGTGTTCGTGGAGGCCAGCGAGACCGCCCAGATGGAGCAGATGGACAAGCTGGGCATGAACGTCATTCCCATCCCCTTCCGCGATGCCTACCCGTTCGGCGGCGGTCTGCACTGCGCCACGGCGGACGTGTACCGCGAGGGTGGCTGCGAGGACTACTTCCCGAAGCAGGTCAAGGACGTCACGCTTGTCGAGTTTG
This sequence comes from uncultured Fretibacterium sp., assembly GCF_938030725.1. GTDB lineage: Bacteria > Synergistota > Synergistia > Synergistales > Aminobacteriaceae > Fretibacterium. The sequence continues at coordinate 3,115 of NZ_CALHIQ010000027.1, forward strand.
GCAAGATGAAGAACGGCTAAAGACGTCGATTTTTAAAGCTTCGGTCTAGTATAGCGTTTTTGGAGGTTTGCCGAGCTGCTATAGCTTTTTAGCCCGACAAACCTCCTTTTTTGTATCTTAAACTCATCCTTCATCAAGGAGGGCGCCATGCTCGGCTCATGGACGTTGGATTCTTTTATTGTTGGCAGCGTCATACTTTTTGCCGTTCCCATCATCGCCTGCATCCGCAGGCAGAGTCAGAAGGGGAAGTGTGAGTGATGACCGGTATCGAACTGTACAGATGGGGCATCTTTGTGTTTGCGTCTGCGATACTGATCGGTGTGGGCTGGTGGACGAACGTCAGGCTCAAGAAAAAGGCCGCGATGGCCAGCCTGTCCGGCGACGACGAGAAGGCGTTCCTGCTCGGCAGCAACGAGATGGGGCCTTTTGTGGCTGCAGGGACGCTCATGGCGACGGGCTACAGCGGCTGGGGTTTCATCGGGTCGCCCGGGACGGCCTACGCCTACGGCACGATTGAGGTCCTGGCAAACTTCTTGTTCGCTCCGGCCATTACCTTCGGGGCGCTCTTCTTCGCGGGCTTCATGCGCAAGCACGGAGAGAAGTTCGGGGCGCTGACGGTGCCGGAGTACCTCGCAAACACCCACAGGGGCTCGCAGGGCATGCGTCGGCTCGTCCACTTCCTGGCGGCCATCGCCACCTTTATCTTCCTGTCGGTCTACATGATCGGCCAGATCCGCGCCGTCGCAAGCGTGGCGTCGGAGTGGCTCGGGACATCGCTCCACATGTCGGCCATTATCTTCATGGTGGTCGTCATGATCTTCACGATGCAGGGCGGGCTTCTGGCGGTGGCGATTACCGATACGATCATGTGCTGCGGCATGGTCATCGCCTCGTGCATCGTGTATTACGTCATAACGCAGGACATCTCGCTGACGGAACTCATCGCCAAGGTCGGCGAGATCAAGCCGGAGTTCATCAACCCAACCACGTCCAACCCCTATGGCGATCCTAAGTACAGCGTGTTCCTCGTCTTCGTCTATGCCATGCTCTTCACGACCGTTTTGCCCTACATGTCCGTTCGTTTCCTTGCCATGAAGAAGGACATGAACATCCCGCTCGTCGCGCTCTACATGGCGCCCATGGGCTTTGCCATGAGTTTTGTCCCGATGGTGGGCATCTACATGTTCTACAAGGACCCCACCTGGCCGCAGGTTCTGGCGGTCGAGGCCCCAGCGGGAGCGCACGTCGCGGACCATGCGATGCCGGTCTTCCTGAACACGTACCTGTCGCCAGCCGTCGCGAGCATCATATCGCTCTTCATCATCTTCGCGATGCTCTCAACGATCAGTTCCGTGCTTCAGGTGCAGGCAGCGGCGCTCTCGCACGACCTTTACGTGTCGGCGGCGGGAAGGGACTCCAAATACGCTGATCTCCTGAACCGCGGCGCGGTCGTCCTCACGACGGTGCTGGGCATTGTGCTGACCTTCTTCGCCCCCCAGGGGATGCTGAACCGCATCGCCTACATAGGGACCGGTGGCCTCATCTCGATGCTGGTCGGGCCCACCATCATCAGGACGTTCATCGAGGGGAACCTGCTCACCTGTCTGCTTTCGATGCTCACAGGCTTCTTCGGCAACGTCTACCTCGTCCTCATCTACGGCAAGTTCGGCTGGGTCGAGGCGCCGATCATCGCAGGCATCGCCGGTTCGCTCGTCTACATGATCGTGGGCTACGTCACCAATGGAATGAGGGCGCGGCCGCTCGACGCCGAGGAGGCTGCTGCCGCCTGAGAACGAGGGCCAGTGACCGTCAACTCCATCTCTCTGGTTGCGCTTGAGTTTTTGTCACGTACAGGCAGGGGATGCGTTTTGAGCTGGAATGCAGCCTTGATATGTCGTCAAGGTTGCAATCCTTTTTTTGGAGGCGAGCTCCCTTCGGAATTGAAGCGGATTCTCCCGCGTTTTGGAAGGAGTGCAGTTCATGAAGGATATTCATGTCTTTTCTGAGATAGGACGGCTGAAACAGGTCATCCTCCACAGGCCTGGCAATGAGTTGAGCAACATCTCTCCTGATCTGATGGCTGATTTCCTGTTCGATGAAGTGCCGTTTTTGCGCGGAGCGATGGCGGAACACGATGCCTTTGCCGCCATGCTGAAAAGCTGTGGTGCCGATGTGATCTACCTTGAGGACCTTGCTGCAGAGGCGATTGAGAACGCCGGGGTGCGCGAGGCGTTTGTGGACGAGTTCATCGGTGAAACCTGCGTGACCTCCAAGGACGAGATTCGGATGCTCAAGGACTTCCTGCTGGGCATTCCCAAGACGCGGGATATGGTGCTGCAGATCATGGCCGGAACCCGCCGCTCCAGTTTCCCCAAGCGTGAACACACGTCGCTTGTCGATTTCGTGGATGTGGAGTATCCATTCGTCACAAACCCGATGCCCAACCTCTATTTTACAAGGGACCCCTTTGCCCTGATCGGGTCCGGCGTGTCACTCAACCACATGTGGAGCACCGTTCGCAACCGCGAAACGCTCTTTGGCAAGTATATCTTTAAGTATCACCCACGATTTAAGAACTCCGCCATTCCGTTCTACTACGACAGGGACATACCGTACCACATTGAGGGCGGTGACCAGCTGGTCCTCAGCGATAAGGTCTTGGCGGTGGGGATCTCTCAGCGCACGGAGGCAAGGGCCATCGAGCTCTTCGCAGAGAGGCTTTTTAAGGGGCCTGACAGCTTTGAGACGATTCTGGCGTTCAAGTTCCCCGCAAAGCGGGCTTTCATGCACTTGGATACCGTGTTTACTATGGTGGACCGGGATCTCTTCACGATCCACCCGGAGATACAGCAGCATCTTGAAGTTATCGCTGTGACGATGAAGGATGGAGAGCTCAGGTTCGAGTATCAGGGGCGTGCACTTGAGGACGTGCTTAAGAAGTACCTGAACCTGGATAAGGTCCGGCTCCTGCCCTGTGGGGGCGGCGACCCCGTTGACGCACCCAGCGAACAGTGGAGTGACGGCTCCAACACCTTTGCCGTCGCGCCTGGTGAGATCATCGTCTACGACCGCAATGTGGTCACGAATAAATCTCTTGAGGATGCAGGGGTTAAACTGCACGTCATACCGTCAGCGGAGTTGTCGCGCGGGCGTGGCGGTCCCCGTTGCATGACCATGCCGGTGGTTCGGGAGAAGCTGTTGTAGTTGAAAACGGCTTCAAAGTTTTGGAAAATAAGGTACTGGAAGGAGTGAAATATTTATGGAGCAGCGCAATAAAAGGTTTATTCAGAACATCACGTGGCCAGAATACGCAAAGGCTGCTAAAGATGGTGTTTTGATCATTCCGGTAGGTAGCACGGAACAACACAGCCAGCACCTGCCCCTCTCTGTTGACGTGATTATCTCGGAAAACTTTGCCAGAATACTGACAGAAAAAATTGATGCCTACGTTGCACCCAGCATTGCGTATGGCTACAAATCAAACCCGACAAGCGGCGGTGGTCCCCTCTTTCCCGGCACAATCGACCTTAAGGGGAATACGCTGGTTACCCTGACCAAGGACATATTGCTTGAGTTCATTGCCGATGGATGGAAAAAAATCATCCTGATGAATAGCCATTATGAGAATCAGGCATTTTTGGCCGAAGCTGCAGATCTTGCCATTGGCAAACAGCAAGAGGAGTTTCCCAAGGTAATCCTGACCAGTTGGTGGGATAACGTTTCTCAAGATATAATTCCCGCTGTCTTTGATGAGAGGCCGTTCCGAGGCTGGGACTTGGAGCACGCTGCGGTTACGGAAACTTCTTTGATGCTGTATTTTGCTCCGGAACTTGTCAAGGTGGACTTGCTTTCGGATGATGGCATTGGTGATGACGTTCCACGGTATCAGAGGTATCCTGTGTCTAAGACTTTGATCCCGAAGACAGGTGCGCTTTATACGTCGATGACCAGCACTGCAGAAAAGGGAAAACTCATCACGGACGACGTTATAAAAAACTTCCTGCGTTTCCTGAAGAAAGAGTTTAATTTATAAGGCGCGGTAATTTATCATTGACAAGAAGGTGGGTTTTAAAATGGTAGAAGATCGGACTCAAATTACTGAAACCACGGCTGAAACTGCAGAGGAAAAGAGAGGGCAGGACTATCCCTTAACCGAGGTTCCTGCTTCTGCCAGAGCCGGGCTTTTCTCGCTCTCTATGGTGCTGGCCGGGTTTACGTTCTTCACGTCCGTTATGTGGGCAGGCGGTGAACTTGGCGTCCACTACAAATTTTGGCCTGACTTGATGTACGTGGTAATTGTAGGAGATTTCCTGCTTGGTACTTATGCAGCCGTTCTGGGTTACATCGCTTTCTCCACTGGGTTGCACGCGGGGTTGCTGAGTCGGTTTTGCTTTGGCAATAAGGGCAGCCGTTGGAGTGACTTCCTTTACGGATTTACTCAAATCGGTTGGTATGCTTGGGGCACTGCCCTGATCACTGACCTTGTTCTTCAGCTGGCGGGCATCACAAAAGAAAATACTGCCAGTTACCCCTATATCTATGTGATTTTGATTATTTTCTTTGGATTCTTTTTTGTGATAACGGCGTATGGTGGCTATAAGGCGATGGAATTGCTTTCCATCGTTGCTGTGCCGCTCGTGACGTGCTTGATCCTCTATAGCATTTATGTTTCTACGGTAAAGGTTGGAGGATTGGAGGGGCTGCAGAAAATTCTCCCGAAAGAACCAATGACAACGGCTGCAGCGATGACGCTAGTTTTTGGTACATTTGTCAGTGGGGCTACGCAGTCCACAAATTGGTCCCGATTTGCCAGCAAAGGGTGGCATGCAGTAATCGCCAGTTTCGTTGGATTCTTTATCGGGAATGGCCTGATGATCTTCGCAGGCGCTTATGGCGGCTACGTTTATCAGGACCCGGATGTCGCAAGGGTTATGGCCCTGCAGGGGATGGCCATTCCTGCATACGTTTTGTTAATCCTGAACGTGTGGACAACTCAGGACAACGAGATTTATTGCTTCTCCGTTGCCTGCTGCAACGCCTTCCGCATCAAAGCAAGAAAAGGCATCACGCTTACAGGTGCTGTCATCGCTATCATTATGGCGTTGGGAGGAATCTATAATTACCTAATCGACTTTATCATCATCTCCGGTACGGTCATTCCGCCTATTGGTGGCACTATGCTGGCAGATTGGCTGATTAAGCATAAGAGACGTTACTCTAAGATTGCGGAAACTGAGTTCAAAGACTATAATCTCACAGGGATCGGTGCTTATATTATTGGAGCTGCAGCAGCTCTCTTTAGCCCGGGGATTCCGCCTATCAACGGTATCATCGCCGCTTTTATCGCCTATCCTATTCTGGATAAGATACTGCAGGCTATGGGCATGAGCCAGGACCATAGAGTGCTTGCTCTTGGAGAGGTTAAGCAGCAGGTGTAAGGTTTTCTGCTCTTCCTGCTGGACAGTTGAAATGTATGGGTCCTCGAATGGAGGACCCATACATACAGGTAGGTTTCCTTGCACGACCATGCCGATGGTGCGGGAGAAGCTCTAAATTTTTTCACTTGCCTTCCCCGCTCGAACCTCCCCCTTGGTGGTGATGTAAATTCCTGGCCCTGCTGCGCGAGAGCTTGTCGAGGGATACCGTATTTTCGGAGGTGAGCGAGGTGGAGCAGGAGTACTGGAGTTCTCCGGAGAA
>NZ_CALHIQ010000028.1 GCF_938030725.1 uncultured Fretibacterium sp.
ATGCTCCTTGATTGCTTTCAACAACTTTTGAAGATTAATCAGCGCTTCCTTAGATCACGCCATTTCTCTGTGCACAACGGGCCTGAAAATGAGATAATAAATTGAAGACGGCCCGTGGCATCCCCGCGGAACAGAACCGTCGAAGATTCAGTCAGGAGGACCGTGTACCGATGAAGAACTCATTCGAGGGACCCCGCTACGGCTCCTACCGCGACGGCGACCGACGCCGGGCGGAGGACATCCTCTACGGCCGGGCCGCCCCTCAGCCCCCCAAAAAGAAGGGGAAGAAAAAGAAGAGGTCGTCTTTTTCAATCTTGAAGCTCCTCTTTATGACGCTGATCCTGCTCCTCCTCGTCGGCATCGGAGCCGTCAGCGCAGGGGTGGCGTGGTACATCGTGAAGATTTCGGCGGACCTCCCCAGCATGGTGGAGGTGGCCAACCCCAAAAGCAGCGTGGCCTCCATCCTCTACGACCGCAACAACAAGGTCATCGCACGCCTGTTCATCGAGAACCGTACCCCCCTTGAGCTGCATCAGGTTTCCCCGTGGCTCGTGAAGGCCGTGCTGGCCGCAGAGGACTCCGCCTTCTACCAGCACGGAGGCATCCGCATCGGCTCCATCCTCCGGGCCCTCTGGATCGACCTCGTGGAACACGGCAAGGTGCAGGGCGCCAGCACGATCACCCAGCAGTTGGCGCGGAACCTCTTCCTCTCCCACGAGAAGAGCGTCACGCGCAAGGCGAAGGAGATCATCATCGCCATGCGCATGGAAAAGCTCTTCTCCAAGGACAAGCTCTTGGAGCTCTACCTGAACACCATCAACTTCGGCCGCGGCGCCTGGGGCGCGGAGATCGCGGCGCGCACCTACTTCGGGAAGTCCGCCTCAGAGCTGGACATCGCGCAGTCCAGCATCCTGGCAGGGCTCATCGCCAACCCGGGGCGGTACAACCCCCTGAGCAACCTCGCCAACGCAAAGGCGCGCCAGAATTATGTCCTGAGCCGGATGGAGCTCCTCGGATGGATCAGCGCGGAACAGCGCCAACAGGCCTACGCCGAGGAGCTGAAGTTCGCCAGAAAGCCCAACCGCATCGAGGAGTTCAACCTGGCCCCTTACTTCGTCTCCCACCTGCTCTTCAACGACCTCCTGCCGAAGTACGGCAAGGACGAGGTCTACAGCGGCGGCATGCACATCTACACGACGCTGGACCTCGATCTTCAGAACAAGGCGCGGGAGGCCGTCAACTCCCTGCCCACCATGGGGGCCCTCGTCTGTCTCGCGGCCGACACGGGAGAGGTCCTGGCTCTGGTGGGCGGCAAGGACTTCAAGACCAGCAAGTTCAACCGGGCAACGCAGGCCTTTCGCCAGCCCGGCTCAAGCTTCAAGCCCATCGTCTACGCCGCCGCGCTGGAGGAGGACATCATGCCGAGCGACCACTTCATGGACGCACCGATCACCTTCGGGGGGCGCGGAGGGAACGGACGCGGTTGGTCACCCAAGAACTCGAGCGGTAAGTACGCGGGGGAAGTGACGCTGCAAAAGGCCCTCTCCAGCTCCTTCAACACGGTGGCCGTCCGCGTGGCTGCCTACATCGGAACGGAAAACGTCGTGAAGATGGCACGTAGCGCGGGGATCGAGACCAAACACCTGCCGAGCGACCTGTCCGTAGCCCTGGGAGCCGCCAGCCTGACGCCGCTTGAGATGGCCGTGGCCTTCAACTGCTTCAACAATGGGGGCAAGCGGGTGACGCCCCTGACGATCCGCGAGATCCGCGACAACGAGGGCAACGTCCTTGAAACGCGCTCCCCCCAGCTGTCGCAGGCCATGCGCCCGTCCACCGCCTACACGATCCGCTCCATGCTCCAGGACGCGGTCCGCGCAGGAACGGGCACCAGGGCGCGCGTCCCCAACGTGGACACCTTTGGCAAGACGGGGACCTCCAACGACTTCATCGACGCCTGGTTCGTCGGAGGAACGCCGGGCCTGACGACGGCGGTCTACGTCGGCAACGACGACCACACCTCCATGGGGCGCAAGGGCTTCGGCGGCACGATGGCCGCTCCCGCCTGGCAGGCCTTCATGGCCTATGCAGTCAAGGAGCAGAAGACCCCATCGAGCTTCGCCAACGCCCCCGACTGGGCGGAGGTCACGAGGGTTTCCATCTGCAGGAACTCCGGCTACCTGGCTGCGGGCGGCTGTCCGGCGGTCCCTCTCTACTTCCCGAGCGGCAAGGCCCCCACGGCCAAGTGTCCCTACCACGGCGGAAGCTATGAGGCTGCGGACGAGGACCCGCGTGGGCCGCGGCTCTTCCTGATCGAGCAGGACGAGGCCTACCTGGACAACAGCGCGGAGGAATCGCAGGAGGAGCACACGACGCCTCAGCAGGTCAACCCGTCCGTGATCCCCGCCCCGTCGGCCCCGGCGCCCTACCGCCACGACCCCAGCCCGGCGGACGAGGTGGAGAAGCGCTACCAGCAGCTGCTGAAGGAATACGGGATCGACTAACCCGCCCCGCCCTGGAGGCAGAAGCCGACGGGACGGCATTTCAACAAATTCCAGCAAAGGAGAGGTCACCATGAGTTCAAAGCGCATCGTCATCATAGGAGCCGGCCCCGGAGGGTACGTGGCCGCCATTCACGCGGAGCACCTCGGCGCCTCGGTCACCCTGATCGAGAAGAAGACCATCGGGGGCACCTGCCTCAACGTGGGCTGTATCCCGACCAAGGTGCTGCTGCACACGGCGGAGCTCCTCACGGAATTGAAATCCGAGGCAAAGCGCATCGGAGTGCTCGTGGAGGGAACGCGGCTGGACTGGGACGCGCTGATGAAGCGAAAGACGCTGACCGTTTCCCGCCTTGTGAAGGGGACGTTGAACCTCGTGCAGGGCAACGGCATCGAGTACATCGAGGGCGTCGCCGCCATCAAGGACCCCCACACCGTCGAGGTGAATGGCAGGGCCATCCAGGCCGACGCCATCGTCATCGCCACGGGGTCTGTGCCGGACGTCCCGGACGTTCCGGGGTACGACCTCGAGGGAGTCATCACCAGCGACGAAGCCCTCTCGCTGCCGGCGCCCCCCGCCTCGATGGTCGTTTCCGGCGGCGGCATCATCGGAATGGAGTTCGCCGCGGCCTACGCCGCCTTCGGGACCAAGGTCACGGTCGCCGTCACCTCCCCCGAGATACTGCGGAACCTGGACACGGACATCGCCCTCATCCTGCGCAAAACCCTGGAGAAGCGCGGGGTGAGCTTCCGCACGGGGGCCAGCATCACCAGGGTAACCCGCTCCGGAGAGGGGCTCAAGATCGAGCTCACGACGCCGGAGGGCCAGGTGGAGCTGGAGGCGGAGAAGCTCCTGGTGGCCAAGGGCCGTAAGCCCTACACGGAGGGCCTCGGCCTCGACGCCCTGGGCATCGAGATGAAGCGGGGGCGCATCGTGACGGACGCCCACATGGAAACCAACGTCAAGGGGATCTATGCCATCGGCGACTGCGTGAACGCCTACATGCTGGCCCACGTGGCCTCCCGCGAGGGCGAGGTGGCCGTGGAGAACATCATGGGGCACGCGGTGGACATGGACTACACGACGACGCCGGGCGCCATCTACACGTCGCCTGAGATCGCGACCGTAGGACTTTCGGAAAAGGACGCGGCGAAGCGCGGCCTCAAGGTCAAGGTGGGCAGCTTCCCGCTGATGCTGAACGGCAAGAGCATGATCACGGGGGACACCAGCGGCGTCATCAAGATCATCGCGGACGACGAAACGCACCAGATCCTGGGCGTCGAGATGGTGGGCGGCCCGGCAACGGACATGATCGCGGAGGGGGCCCTGGCACTCCACTTCAAGGCGACGCCCGATGACCTCCTGAACACGATCCACGCACACCCCACCGTGGCGGAGGCCGTGGCGGAGGCCGCGGGGAACGTCTTCGCAAGGGGCATCCACACGCCGAAGGGATAACGCCGCGGGTCCCCGTCCGGCGGGCGAAGGACCAAAAAGCGAGGGGAGCGCCTCGAGGCGCTCCCCTTCGTCGTGCCGTTGAAGAACTTTAGGCCATCGGGGTCACTCCTGAGCCCGTCGACTGGAGTAGACCTGTCGCATCCGATCCCGCCGCCGGAGGTCGCGCTGGTGAGCCCAGGCGGACTCAAGGGCTCGAACCACCGCGCTCCAATCCCGCCTCCACACCTCCGCCGCCTTGCTGGCGGGGGAGGCGCCTAGGGCCTCGTCCATGACCCTGGGGCGCTCCTGCAGCGTGAACCCCGTCCCGTCAAAGGCGACGGAGGACCCGTCGCTGAAGGGTATATAAACCTTCATGCAATACCCCCTTCCGAAAGAGGCCCCAGGCCTCAGCCCTTCCGCACCGCCAGGGGAAGCGGCGCGCTCATCACGATCGCGTCCTCGCCGTCCGCGTAGTAGCCGGGGCACGTCGTTTCTCTGCGAAAGGACATCCCCTCGTAGAGCGACAGGGCCGCCGCGTTGGACCTCCTGACGCGCAGGCGAAGCCGCCTCAGGTTCAGGTACAGGGCGCAGTCCCCCACGGCAGCCAGGAGCTGAACCCCTATGCCGAGCCGGCGAAAGTCTGGGTGGACGAGGAGGGACATCAAAAGCCCCGCGCGCCCCTCCCGTCCCAACACGGCATACCCCAAAAGCTCATCGGTGGTGGCGGTCGAGAAGGCCCCGAGGTAACTGATCTCAGCCTCCGAGCCCTCCCGCAGGTCGCCCTCGACGATCGATTCAGGCCAGGGGGATTGGGACATGGCGTTCAGCGCGATGAGGGCAGGCAGGTCGCGAGGCCCGCAGAAACGAATTTCCGGGACGTACACGCCCTCCCGCCTCCACAGGGGCTACGCGCCTAGGATCGCAGGAGCCCGCAGTTGATCGCCTGGTCGCGGTCCGCCCCCACCGCGATCAGGCCAACGGGGACGTTCAACTCCTTCTCGATGTAGCGCACGTAGTCCTGGGCCGCCTGAGGAAGGGAGTCGATGGTCCGGCAGCCGGCGATGTCGTCGGACCAGCCGGGCAGGGTTTCGTAGATGGGCTTGACCGCCTCAAGCACTCGCGTGCTGACCGGGAAGCGGTCCAGCCGCTCCCCCTCGTACTCGTAGGCGACGCAGACCTTGATGGGTCCTATCCCGGTCAGGACGTCCAGCTTCGTCAGGGCGATGGTGTCCGCGCCGTTCAGGGCCATGGAGTACTTCAGCCCCACCAGGTCGAGCCAGCCGCAGCGACGCGGCCTGCCGGTGGTGGCGCCAAACTCTCCGCCGTTTCGGCGCAGGGTTTCGCCCGCCTCCGTCAGGTCCTCCGTGGGCATGGGGCCCTCCCCCACGCGCGTCGTGTAGGCCTTCGCGACGGCGATCACGCGATTCAGGTCGTGCGGGGAGAGCCCCGTCCCCGTGAAGGCGCCGGCCGCGGAGGTGGAGGAACTCGTAACGTAGGGATAGGTGCCGTGGTCGATGTCCAGGAGGGCCGCCTGCGCCCCTTCCAGGAGGACGTGCTGGCCGTCGTCCACCGCCCTGCGGAGCAGTGCGGCCACGTCGTCCACGTAGGGCGCCAGCGTCTTGCCCCACTGGCGCGCGGGCTCGTAGACCTCGTCGAAGGGAAGGGGCTTCTCGCCGTAGAGGCGCGTCAGAATCTGGTTCTTCTCCTCAAGCAGCGGCGTCAGGCGATCGCGCAGGACGTCCGCGTCCAGCAGGTCCTCGATCCGGAGGCCGCAGCGCGAGTACTTGTCCACGTAGCACGGGCCGATCCCGCGTCCCGTCGTGCCTATTTTGCGCCCCTTGCCGCGGGCCTTCTCCTGAGCCTGATCCAGGATCTTGTGGTAGGGCATCACCACATGGGCGCGGGGGCTGATGGCCAGACGGGCCCTGTCCTGCTGCTTCTCACTGAGGTTCGCTATCTCCTTCAAGAACTGCTCCGGGTCGATCACAAGGCCGTTGCCCAGGATGCAGAGCTTTCCCGGATAGAGCATCCCGGAGGGCAGGAGGTGAAAGACCACCTTCTCGCCGTCCGCGATCACCGTGTGCCCCGCGTTCGCGCCGCCCTGGTAGCGGACGAAGATGTCCACGTCCCCACCCAGGAGGTCGACGACCTTTCCCTTACCCTCATCGCCCCACTGAGCGCCGACGAGCAGATCCACGTTGTTCTTCATAATTATTTAGCACTGCCTCCTCAAAACGTCCGAACGAGGGGCCTCGCAGGGGGAAGGCCTTCCCCCTCCTGCCCCAGACGGGGACACCCTGCACTCTTTACTTCTTTTGCCTCTCCGTCCCGGACGACGGCTGGAAGCGTTTTTTGACCTCGGCCGCAGCCCGCTGAAGCTGTGCGTCCTTCATCACGTCCCGATTCAGGTCCCCGCTGACCTCGACCTCCGGCGTGAGCCCCACGTGATCGATCACGCGCCCCGACGGCGTGTAGTACCGCGCGATCGTCACGTAGAGGCCCGAACCGTCCGTCAGGGGAAAGAGCGTCTGCACCGAGCCCTTTCCGAAGCTCTTCTCCCCCACCAGCACGGCCCGCTGTCTGTCCGTCAGGGCCCCGGCAACGATCTCTGAGGCGCTGGCGCTTCCGCCGTTGATCAAAACCGCCATGGGCATGTCGGTGAGGAAGAGCGCCTCGTCGGCGAAGTACTTCTCGTTGGCCCGTTCGGCGCGTCCGCGGGTTTCCACCACCAGGCCGCCCTTCACGAACATGCCCACGATCTTCACCGAGGCGTCCAGGAGGCCGCCGCCGTTGTTGCGCAGGTCCAGGACCAGCCCCTTCGCCCCCTGCCGCAGGATGTCCCGCAGGGCGTTCCGCGCCTCCTCATCCGTCTTCTGCTTGAACTGGGTGAGCCTCAGGTAGCCCACGTCGTCCGAGAGCATCTGGTAGCGCACGCTCTTGAGCTTGATGATCTCGCGGGTCACGTCGAACTTCAGAAGCTCGTCCTCCCCCTCGCGCCGCACCCAGAGCGTGACCTTCGTATCGGGCGCGCCGCGCAGGCGCTGCACCACCTGCTCCGACGTCCAGCCGATGACGACCTCGTCGTCCACCTTCACGATCTGGTCCTTCGTCTTGAGGCCGACGCGCTCCGCGGGCGAGTCCTCCATGGGGCTGATGACCAGTATCTGTCCGTCGCGGGTCCCGATGTACATCCCAAGGCCGCCATAGCGCCCCTCCATCTCGATCTCCTCGTCCTTCAGCTGGCCCGGAGAAACGTAGCGCGTATAGGGGTCCTTCCATGCCTCCACCATGCCCTTCATGGCTCCCTGCAGGAGGTCCTCCTCGGAGGTCGGCTTCTCCTCCGCGTCCACCTGATACGTTTCGATGATCGCCCTGGCCTGTCGGAGAAGCCACAGGGAGCGAACGCTGAACGGCGAGAGCTTGTCCAGCTCCGAAACGTCTGCGGCCCCGGCGTGTCCTGCCGCAAAGGCACCGGCGACCAAAAGGGCCAGGAGAAAGCCCGCAGCGTTCACCCATGACCTGCCGATCTTCTGCTTCATCTTATCAAACACCATCCTCAATATACGTGCGCGAAACGGCGCGCTTCAGAAGTATACCGCAGCCGCGCGAAATATTACAGTCCGGCCCTCAGCGGCTGCCCAGACGCGCGCAAGAGATGCGGGCTAAAACCGCCTCAGATAGTGCAGCGGGTCCTCCGCCCTGCCGTTGCGGCGCACCTCGAAGTGCAGCCCGTAATCCGTGTTGGCTCCGCTGTTCCCCACCTTCCCCAGGGGGCTCCCCGTCTTGACCGCGTCCCCCTCAGCGACCGAAGCGGAGGCGAGGTGGGCATAAACCGTGGATATCCCCCGGCCGTGATCAATGATGACCACCTGACCGAATCCCCGGATCCAGCCGGTGAACAGCACCTCTCCCGGCCCCGCAGCCCGCACGGGGGCCCCTGAGGCGGCCCTGATGTCGATCCCGGAGTTGAACACCTTCGTTTTGAAGACGGGATGTATCCTGGACCCGAAGGCCATGGCAATGGACCCCTGGATCGGCCACTCCAGCACCGCCCCGTTCGCTAGGTAGGTGTACTGTTGAGGTTTTTTTTGCGGTTTGAGCGGCTGCTGCGGCGCGGGCGTCCCCGGAGAGGCAGGCGGAGTTGACGGGGGTGCAGGAGCTCGCCCCCGCGCGCCCTTCTCCTGCATCAGGGCGATGATCTTGTCCCCTATCGCCTGCTGTGCGTTCATGAGCTCCTGGGCCGCTGCCTTCGCCTTTTTCTGCTCTCCCTGAACGTCCTTCAGGAGCGCGTTGGTCCGCTGGATCGTAGCGGCGAACTCATCGCGTTTCCTCTTCAGCTCCGTCTGCTGGCGCTGGACCTGCGCCCGGCTCGTTTCCAGCTTTTCTCTGGACCGTTCAAGCTCGTCCGCCTTCCGGGCAAGGGTTTCAACGACCTTCTGATCTTGGTTGGCCAGGCGCCGCAGCATGTAGGCCATGATCAGGGCCTCGTGGGTACTCCGCGTCGCCAGGAGCACATCCAGCCTCTCCTGGGAGCTGTACTTGTACATGTCCACGATCCTCGTCCGCAGCTTGATGAGGAGGTCCGCAAGGAGGTTGCTGGTCTCCGCAATGCTCAGGTTCAGCTGGGCCATGGAGCCCTGCAGCCTGCCGTTTTCCTTCTCCAGAAACTCCATGCGGGCCTGAGATTCCAGCGCGTTTCGGCGCAGGTTCATAAGGCGTCCCAGGATGCTCTGGGACTCCTTCATCTTGCTCCGAGCAAGCTCGTTATAGTGTTCTATCTTCCTGCTCAGGCTCTCCCGCTCTCGCTCACGGATCGCGATCATGTTGTCGAGGGCCGCGTCCTGTGGGGACGGCGCCGCCTGAGCCGCTGACCACAGGAACGACATCAGGAGGACGGCGGCAGGAAGATTTTTTTTACCTTTCCACATCTTGGTCGAAGGCCTCTGACCGCACCAGCGCCTAGCGCCTCAAATAGTCCAGCGGGTTCTTCACCGTGCTGCCGATGCGCACCTCGAAGTGAAGGTGATACCCCGTCGCCGTCCCCGTCCTTCCCACCTTCCCCAGGGCTGATCCGGATCTCAACACCTGGCCCTCGCGGACCAAAGCCGAGGACAGGTGCGCGTAGACCGTCGAGTAGTTCCGGCCGTGATCCAGGATGACGACCTGGCCGTACCCCCTCAACCAGCCCACGAAGAGGACTTCTCCCGCCGCTGCCGCCTTCACCGACGTGCCGGCCGGGGCCGCGATGTCGATGCCGGAATGAAAGTTCTTGGTCTTGAAGATGGGGTGGATTCGCAGGCCGAAGTTGCTGGAGATGGGCCCTCGAAGGGGCCAGTCGAACATGGAGCCGCGTCCCTGGCCCGCCAGGTAATCCACGCCGCTGCCCCTCCGTCCGCCCCCCTGGACGCTGCGCTCCTGCTTGCGGCGCATCAACGCCAGGATCGTCTGACCGACGGCCTTCTGGGCCTCCTCCGCCTCCCGCGAGGCCTTCTCGGCCAGCTTCTTCTGACGCTGGATCTGGCTGACGAAGGAGTTCGTGGCCAGGATCGTCTTGTGGTACTTCTCCTTCTGCTCCCTCAGTGCCTGGCTTTGCGCCTTCAGTTGGGCGCGGTGCTCGTCCATGGTCCTGCGCGAGAGGTCCAGGTTTTGATAGCGGAATTGAAGCTGGGAGAGGAGCACCTCGTCGTGACGGGCGATGAGCTGCATCATGTGCACGGCTTCGACGGCCTGAAAGACGTTTTCCGAGGAGAAAAAGAGGTTCATCTCCTCGGACGTCCCGTACTTGTAGAGGTCCACGATCCTGTGCTGCATCCTGTCGGACAGCTCGTTGATCCTCACCTGCTCCCGCGTCATCTCGGCGTTCAGGATGGCGATGTTCTCATGGATTTTATTCTGCTGCAGCTCCAGGACGGATATCCCCTGAGCGGCCATGCTCTCGTCCTGCTCCAGCACGTCGATACGCCCCAGGAGGCTGTCCACCTTGGCTCCCATCTCCCGAATCTTTCGTCGGTAGTCCTCGACGCGCTTGTCCAGCTCCCGGCGGCGGCGCTCCTCCGCGGCGATGCGCGCGTCGATGTTCTCGGCGGCGCTTCCCCGGGACAAGTGTGCAATAGGCGCCAGGAGCGGCAGCAGAAGGCTGAGGACCAGTGCTACGGCGAACTGCGCTCTGCCCTTCAAGACGGCGCTCCTATTCCGGTCGGGTCTCAGCGTGCATGAAGCGCGCCACCACGATGTAGCTGCACACCCAACCCAGTGTCGCCCCGAAGCCGACGAGGAGGACGCAGAAGCGCGCGATCACGTAGGGGTCCGCCACCAGCCCCGAAGTCAGGAAGGGCAGGTTGCGCTGAAGGATGGAGATGCCCGGCAGGTACGTCGAAACGATCCCTCCCACCGCGATCAGGGACCCCACGAGGGACAGGAGCGTGCCCTCAAGGACGAAGGGCGTCGCGATGTAGGCCCGGGTCGCCCCCACCAGGTACATGATGCCGATCTCCTCCCGCCGAGAGTAGAGGGAGATGTGGATCGTGTTGTAGACGACCAGGGCGGTTATGACGATGGAGAGGACGAACATCATAAACGCCACGCGGGAGGAGACGCGGGAGAGGGCCTTGACCCTCTGGACGACCATCCCCGCATAGATGACGTCCTCGATCTCCGGCATGGCCATCAGCGTTCGAACCAGGGGTTCCACGTCGGAAGCGTTCTGGACCCGTATTTCAAAGTTCCACGGGATGGGGTTGTCACCCAGGAGGTCCAGCGCCCGGGACTGGCTGCCCATCTTCTCCTGCAGTTTTGCGAGGGACTCCGCAGGGGAATAGGCCTTCGTCGCTGCCACGGCCTCCAGCGCCTGAATTTTTCGCAGGACCTGCTCCACGTCGCTGCCCTTTCGGACGTAGGCTTGAATGACCAGCTCGCTCTCAAGGCGGGAGAGCAGGTTCTCGATGTTGAGGGAGAAGAGCGTCGTCATCCCCAGGATCCAGAGCATCACGGAAGCGGTGACGAGGGTGAGCATGCCAAGGACCCAGTGGTTGACGATGAGGCGCCCCATGTCCCTCAGAATGTATCTAAAGGTTGTCATCGGCGAAGTACCCTCCCGACATCTCGTCGCGAATCAGCCTTCCGGCGTCGAGTTCAACGACCCTCTGGCGGCAGGAGTCCACGATGTACTGATTGTGCGTTGACATCACAACCGTCACCCCTCCGGCGTTGATGGCAAAGAGGACCTTCATCACGTCCGCCGCCGTGTGAAAATCCAGGTTGCCCGTCGGCTCGTCCGCGATAAAGAGTGAAGGGGAGTTGGCCAGCGCACGCGCTATCGCCACGCGCTGCTGCTCTCCTCCCGAGAGCTGAGCCGGCCGCATGAAGCGGCGTCGCCAGAGCCCAACCTGTTCGATGACCTCGTTCGTCCGATAGGAGACGATCTTCGGCGGCACGGCCATGGCCTCCATCACGAAGGCGATGTTCTCGTAGACCGTCAGGTGCGGGATCAGTTTAAAATCCTGCGCCACCAGCCCCACGTCTCGCCTGTAATAGGGGATGTCCGCCTTCCGCATCTCCCGCAGGTTCGCGTTGTTTACCCGAACCGAGCCGCGAGTCGGCAGAAGCTCCCGCGTGATGATCCTCAGGAGGGTGGACTTGCCCGATCCGGTGGCTCCGACGACGTAGACGAACTCCCCTTTGTTGATCTCGAGGTTGATATCCCTCAGAGCGACGATATCAGGCTCAAAGACCTTGCTCACCCCTGAAAAAGTGATCTTCAATATGGCGTTCCCCTTCGATAATCAGCTCATCACAAGGCACACCAGGCGCCTATCCTACCCTGCGCCTGGCCCAAGCCTGCACCGCGGCGCTGACGACCTGTGTCGCCGTCAGTCCGTAGTAATCCCTCAAGTTCTGCGTTGACCCGCTCTGTCCGAAGCCGCCGCTCGCCGTCACAGGCAGGACGGGCACCGGGTACTCCTGTGCGGCGAGGGCCGTCACGCTCTCAAAGAGCCCTCCCGCCAAAAAGTGCTCCTCCGCCACGACGCAGCATCCCGTCTTTTGGAGGGATGAGAGAATCGAACGACCGGGCAGGGGGCTGACGCAGCAGCAGTCGATGACCTCAGCGTGCAGGCCCTGCTGCGCCAGAATGTCCGTGGCCTTCAGGGCCTCCTTTACCATGATACCACACGCGCAGATCGTGATGTCGCCCCCCCGCCGCAGCGTTCGGGCCCCTGTAAAGCAGAGGTGCTCCTGCTCCTCGCCCAGAGCGGCATTGCGCTCCTCCGCAAACCGGAGGAAGGCAGGTCGGCGACGACGAAGGGCCTCCCGAAGCAGGGCGACCGAGGCGTCCCTGTCCGAGGGGACGAGGAGCGTTATCCCCGGCAGAAGGCGCATGAGGGCCACGTCCTCAAGCATTTGACGCGCCGCTCCCTCATAGCCCGCAGAGAAGCCGGAGTCGTACCCCACGATGCAGACCGGCAGCGCGGTCAGGGCAATCGCGGAACGAATCTGCTCATAGGCACGACCGAGGAGGAACGACGTCGCCCCGCTCAGCACGACCCTGCGGCCGCCATAGGCCATCCCCGCCGCCATCAGCACCAGACCCTGTTCCCCGACGCCGGGGACGTAGGGGCGCTGTCCGGGCCAAAGCGGCGGCGCGCAATCTCCCGCCAGCGCCACGTCGGCGAACTCGCCGCCGCACCCCAGGGCCTCCTCAAGAAACGACCGATAGACCTTCCGAAGCGTCATCGGAGCTCACGCCTTATCCCGCTGATCAGCACGTCCGCCGCCTGACGGTCCAGAGGCCCCTCGTCGTCCATCAGTTCGTCGCTGCCGTGCGGCAGCCCGCGGCCGCGGACGGTCCGGGCCAGCAGGACGCGCATCCCCTTCCCCCGATCCTCCGCCGTCAACTCGCTCCAGGCCTCGTTCAGGGCCTCCACGTCGTGGCCGTCCGCACGGACGGCCTCACAGCGCCCAACCGCGGAGAGCGCCCTCGTCGCATCGGCGTCTGCTCCGTCCGACTCGACGATGAGGATCAGGCCGGGGAGCGCCGCCTCCGCGGCAAGGGTCAGCGTTTCGTACACGGGCCCTGAGGCCAGCTCGTCCGCGCCGAGGAGGCAGACGACCCTGGCCTCCGATGCAGCGTCCCGCAACGCCAGAGCCAGCCCCAGGGCAAGCCCTAGGCCGATGCCGCGCACCCCACAGGACACGTCGATCCCCGGAGCGTGCCGAAACTCCGGGGCGGACTGCAGCATGCCGCCCAGGCGCCGGTACTCCCACAGCTCCTCCCGCGGGAAAAAGCCGTACTCCGCAAGCGTGGCGTACAGGGCCGGCGCGGCGGCGACGCGGCTCAGGACAAAGCGATCCCGCCCCTCGTCGAGGGGCGATTCGGGATGAACGCGCAGCACCCGGCCGTAGAGCCAGACCAGAAGGTCCACGCTGGACACGGCGGAAAAGAGGTAGCCGTCGTGAAGCGCCCCCGGCATCCCGGCGATATCCCGACGCACGCAGAGGGCCCGCTCCTGAAGCGCCTCCGTCCCGCAGTCCTCCCTCTTTTCCATTCGGCCCCTCCCATCACCACCGCTGCGCTCAATATAAGTCCAAACGCTCCTGAACCCCCGAAGCGGGGCGCTCAGGAGCGCGCCGTTCAAGGCCGGACGGCTAGGTCCGGCTCAACGAAACGCCGCCGCCCAACCCTCGCATGTAGCGGGAGCGGTCCTCCAGGGCGCGGTCGACATCGCGCTGCCCCCAAAGGGCCAGCATCACCTCGCGGATGGGCAGCTTTCGGCGTTCCCGCAGCTCCGTCCAGAGGGCAGGGGGCAGAAACGCCCAGGTCAGGAACTCGCCTCGAGTGAGGCGGTCCAGGACGAGGTATCCCGCGCGCGGGTTGTACAGGAAGATCGGCGTGATCCGCTGCGACGCCATGTGCTTCAGGTCCCCCCGCGAAAAGGAGAGGGCCTCCAGTTCCTGAAGGTCCGACTCGGTGGGCAGGTTCAGGATGGAAAACCATATCCGGAACTCGTTCTCCGGGTCGCTAAGCAGCTCAGGGCCGGCCTTGACCCAGGCCTTAAGACGGGTGACGGCGTCGTACTCCCCACGCGCCATGGCAAAGCGGAGCGCCCAATACGCCTTTCGCAGGACCTCGTCGTCGTTCAGGCAAAGGGCAAAGGCTGCCTCGTCCTGAAAGGGGAAGTCGTCGAAAAACGCGGCGTGGTCCTTCATAAAGCCCTTCAGGGCAAGGACCGTCGACATGTGACTCCCCGGCGGGTCCATCTGGGCCAGCAACTCCCCCCGCAGGAAGGCCACGGTGTCCTTCGGCAGGCTGATGAGCGTGGAAGCGTCCAAGGGCAGCGTGAGCGCCTCGTTCTCGTAAAGCGACACGGCCGACATCCCCCCGCCCGGCTTCCCCCAGGACCAGGAGTCGCCGGCGCCTGCGGCGGGCACGCCCACCAGGCAGCGGTTGTGGGGCAAAAGCAACATCACAAAGGGTCCCTCTGGGGGGGTGATCCCCTCCGGAACGGATGCCTGCGGCAGCTTCGCCAAGGTTCCATTGGACATCAACTCAAAGATCAACCTGTTCCCCCCTCACACTTCGTTCCGCCGCGCCCCCTTTCAAAAGGCACAGGTCACAACGCACGCCAACGATCAAAGGATACCACAACCCCTCTATAAAAACACCTTGAAAAACCTCACTCCGCTTGGAGACGTCTGGCTGTGCTGCGAAGGCTTCCTTTCCCCGGGGACTTACCGGGGTCACATTATCACTGATCGACGACACGTGGAAAAGTCTTCCTTGACAGCCCATGAATATTTTGTTAGAGTTGGCGCTGATAAAGTTCAGTTTGGCCCCTTTGGGGAACTCTCTTGCGGAAGGAGGATCGCCATGCGCTACGCCGTGACGTGATGCGCCGATGACGGTGCACGGAGTGCATTATGTCGCCGCGCGGGCTGCGCGTGGAAGGATCCGGCTCCTTCAAACTTTTCTTAAAATTCCGCTCTGTCTTATTCTGTTTTTCGACAGGATCCGCGTCAGACATGGAAGTCTCTTTGATGCGGGAAGGAATTTCCCTGCCGTATCTTTCATCCTGCCCCCGTTTTTCGTCGATTCGACGGCGGCATCTATAACTCATTGCATTGAGGCGGACGCGAGAAGTTAAGACAGCGTTCTCATTATGCGTTGCACACAGCGAAACGGCAGTGAACCTGATACTCACGAAGCCGTTCGCAGCGCTGGTTCATGTTGTTTGCCCGCTGTTACCGGACGATAGCCGCTAAAAAGCGCCCATTAATTAAAGGTACGTGTATTTTGCCGGGGCCGGAGGAATTGCATTGATTGAGATCGAGCACCTGTACAAGGTTTGGGACGACAATGACAAGGCAGTGGTTTTAAAGGATATCAACGTCACGATCCAGGACGGTGATATCTATGCGCTGGTTGGACGAAGCGGGGCCGGAAAATCGACGTTGCTCCGGTGTATCAATGGCCTTACGGACTATCAGTCGGGGAGCCTGAGGGTGGACGGGCGCGAGATCAAAGGGTTGGGAGAGAAGGAGATTCGTAACCTGCGCCGGCATATCGGAATGATATTCCAGCAGTTTTCCCTCTTGGAGCGCGAAACCGTCTACGACAACGTGGCCCTGCCGATGAAGTGCTGGAAGTACCCCAAGGCCAGCATCGACAAAAAGGTCCTGGAGTTGCTTGACCTGGTGGGGCTTTCCGAAAAAGCGCAGGTGAGGCCCAGGAACTTGAGCGGCGGCCAAAAACAGCGGGTCGCGATCGCGCGGGCACTCACCATGGAACCGAGCATCCTGCTCTGCGACGAGGCTACCTCCGCGTTAGATCCCAAGACGACCCTGTCTATCCTGGACCTGCTGAAGGAGATCAACCGGAAGATCGGCATCACCATCGTCGTGGTGACCCATCAGATGGAGGTGGTACGCAAGATTTGCCGGAGGGCGTGCATCATGGAGCACGGCGAAGTCACCGTGCAGGGACCCGTCAAGGACATCTTCATCGAGCAGCCAAGGTCGCTCATGAGGCTTTTGGGGGAGGGAAAAGCGAAACTCCCGGAGCAGGGACACAATATTCGGATAGCACATCTGCTGAACAGTCTGGACGAGGGGAAATTGTTCGGTCAGATGTATGCAGATCTGCAATGCGTGTTCCCGATCATCAGCGGAAAAATCCAATCTTTTGAGGATGACAGGCTGGGGATTTTCGTCATCAATGTCGATGATAGCCAGATGGGTAAGGTCGCCGCCTACCTGACGGAAAAAGGCGCCAGTTGGACGGAACTTTTGCCGGAAGTGGAAGATCAGAACGACGAACCGGAAGAGGATGAATAACCATGGCCCTGTCCCGATACAGCTTTGCACAGATTTTTCAGCTACTGATACTGCCCGCCATTTTCGACACCCTCAAGATGCTCCTCATCTCCGGGTTTCTGTCGGTCGCTTTCGGTTTCGTGATTGGGGTTATCCTGGTTGTAACGGAGAAGGGTGGGCTTTGCGAAAATGTTGTCGTCAATCGTATTCTTGATTTTATTGTGAACGTTATCCGCTCTTTTCCCTTTATCATCCTGATGATCTCCATCATACCGTTCACTCGATTGATCGTGGGGTCATCCATCGGAGATACAGCTGCTCTCGTTCCCCTGACAGTAGCCTGCACTCCCTTTATAGCGCGTACCTTTCAGAACAGCCTGAAAGAGGTTGACCCAGCTTTGATTGAGGCAGCTCGATCCTTTGGTGCATCTAGGAGCCAGATCGTTTTGAAGGTGATGCTGAAGGAGTCTGTCCCATCCATCGTGTCGGGGCTGTGTCTGGCCATCATCAATCTTTTGGGTGCTACGGCTATGGCCGGCGCCGTCGGGGCGGGGGGACTTGGGGCGGTCGCTTTGACTTACGGGTACCAGAACTTCAACGAAAAAATCATGTACTCGATCGTCCTGATTTTGGTTGCCCTGGTGATCCTGATCCAATACCTAGGTGACTGGATTTACAGAAAATTAAAGTAAGTGGGCAGACAGGGATTTTTGGAACTAAATCATTGAAGGAGGAAATCACGATGAAAAATGTGAATATCTTTGTGGGAGTTCTGCTTGTGTTTTTGCTTTGCGGTACGGCATTAGCGTCGGGACAGGCGGAGAAAACGGCCTCGCCAGGAGCCCAGATCAAGCCTCATGTAAAGATTGGGGTGCGCGCGGATATGGTGAACCAGATCGGCTCCGCCAAGGATGCGATCGAGGCTCTAGGCTATGAAGTGGAGCCGATCGTCTTCGACGACAGCGTGCAGCCAAACATCGCGCTCGCCGAGGGTAGCATAGACATGAACTGGTACCAGCATGAGCCCTACATGCAAAATTACAACAGGGACAAGGGAACGAACTTTGTTATGGTTCAGCCCAAGACCTTTTACCCTTTGTTTGCCATGTTCTCCAGCAAGTGGGACACCGTAGATCAGCTCCCAGAAGGCGCCACGATCGGTCTTTGCAACGACGCGACCAATCAGGCAAGGGGGCTCAAAATGCTCGAAGCTCATAAGTTGATCGTTCTTGACCCCGAGGCGGAGGTGCCTACAGTTCTGGATGTCAAGGAGAATCCCCGCAAATTCAAATTCATCACGGCGGAGATGTCCGTTCTGCCTCAGGCCATACGAGATGTGGATGGAATCTGCCTAGCTGCGGGGCATATGGTGAACGCCGGCATGTCCGTCGAAAAGTTCGTCTGCCAGTCCGACGACAATGAAAAGTACGCGGTCGGATTTGTTGTCAGGGCAGAAGACAAGGACGCAGTGTGGGCGCGGGAGATTGCGGAAGCGGTGCAGTGCGACAACCTGGCAGAATACTTCTTGGATTTACAATCTAAAAGCAACAGAAGGGGGAGAGAGGAGAAAAAAAGGC
>NZ_CALHIQ010000029.1 GCF_938030725.1 uncultured Fretibacterium sp.
GCAAAGGACGTCGCCAACCAACCCCTTTGTACGGTCACAGGACAATGTAATCGGGAAGATTGCCACACCATGATAACAGAACTTCAAGCGAAAAGCGCCAAGCCCAAAGACAGGCCCTACATGATTCTCGACGACCGCGGCCTGATGCGGACCATACGGGAATATCCCTATCCCATCATGCGGGCCGCTATGCTCTTTTCGGTCCTGATCTTCGCCCGGCCCGGCGAGGTGCGGGCCGCCGAGTGGGCGGAGATCGACACGGAGCGTGTCGAGTGGCGCATCCCCGCCGAGAAAATGAAGATGCGTCGCCCGCACATCGTGCCGCTGGCCACAAAGGCCCTTGCCGCGCTGGAGGAACTGCGCCGCTCACGGGGTCGGGACGCTGGCTCTTTCCCAGCCCCGGAACGACGTCCCGTATCTTTGCTCCACGGGATATGTGTTCACCTCCTCGCATGTGTCTTATCTATTGCATATATGCATTATACTAGGGAATAAGGCACATGTGCCTTATTATTTGAAGCTCTGCGATTGTGATAAATCTGGCAAATATGCATAATTTAAGCAGGAGGGGCGACGATGGACTTCAAGGATAGATTGATACAGGCGCGGAAGCTGGCGGGGATGACGCAGTACGACTTCTGCGAGGCTGTGGGCGTGTCCGTTGACACGGTGCGACGCTGGGAGGCGGGGAAGCTGGAGCCGACGCTCTCGAAACTGTTGCGGGCAGCGGAGGTTCTGAAGGTGAACGTGGGCTATCTGGCCACGGGGAAAGAAGATGAAATCGTGTTGCGGCAGGGGGACCTCTCGCTGACGCTTCCGGCCACGTCGGAGGGTTTTGCCTTTGTGGAGGCGAAACTGCGGGAGCTGACGACGGGAGATAGGTCGCCCGCATGACGGGAGGGGAGAGAAGATGAGCGTTGAGGTGCAGGAGCGCGTGGCGCTGTGGCGGGTGCCCGACCCGACGGAGCCGCCCCTGACGCCGGAGGAGGAAGCCGACGTGGAGCGGGCGCGGGAGCGTTTCGCGCAGGGGGACTATCTGACGTTGGAGGAGCTGCGCAGGCAGGTGTCCGCGCTGTGAATTGGACGGTTGTCACGGACAGGGACGTGCTGCGGCGTCTGGCCCGCATCCCGGAGCCGGAGCGGGGGCGTCTGGTTGAGGCGATCGAGGCGCTGGAGGGCGGTCCGGAGGCAGGCGATGTCCGGCGCCTTGCGGGGCGATCGGGGTACAGGCTGCGGGTGGGGCGATGGCGCGTCCTACTGGACATTTACGAGGACGCGCGCACCATTCACGTAACGCAGGTGGGCCCGCGGGGGGACATCTACAAAAAGTAATCCGGTGACCGTACAAGAAAACGGACAAACGTTGAGGTCCCAGCGGGGGAATCCTACGTTATTAACCGAGTTTCTGACCCTATACGGTGTCAGGTGGCACTGACGAGAGAGCCGGAAAAGCTCCGGTCAATGATAACCCCCGCCGCGAGGCGGGGTTTCATTATGTCAGAAGGAACGTGAAGGGAAGGACGAGCCGCGTTTGAGGGCGGAGGGCGGTGGGGGTGGCGGACTTCGCCAACCTCTCCTGAGGTCCGCTGCTTCAGGGCGGTTCGGCCGGTGCGGCTATAAATCTCAATCTTAGGGAAGTGACAGTCGATGAAAGTTCGCGATCTGCTGCAACGGGTGGACCGTGTTGCGCCGTTCAGCCTGGCTGAGGAATGGGACAACGTGGGCTTGATGGTGGGGGACCTGGATGCGGAGGTCAGCCGCGTCGGCATAGCCCTTGACCCCATCAGCGAGGCGATCGTGACGGCAGCGGAGCAGGGCTGTCAGGCGCTCCTGTGCCATCATCCGCTCCTGTTTCGCCCCTTGAAGAAGCTGGACCTGAACTCCGACCCCGGGCGCGCCGTGCGGGAGGCGATCAAGCGCGACGTGGCCGTCCTGGCGGCGCACACGAACTGGGACTGCGCGGAGGGGGGCGTCAATTGGGAGCTGGCCGGTCGCCTGGGCTTGATTGGGATAACGCCCCTGGACCCGAACGCGGGGCTGGGGGCGAAGGGCCGCCTTCCGGAAGCGGAGCCGCTCGACCGCTTCCTTGAGAAGGTCAGGGAGGCGTGGAACTTGACCCGCCTCGACTGTTACGCGCCTGCAAACTGTAGTATACTGCACGTGGCCCTCTGCGGCGGTGCGGGCTCGGAGTTCTGGCCTGCCGCCAGGGCCTGGGGCGCGGATATCTACCTCACGGCGGACGTCAAGTATCACGAGCTGATGGACGCGACCCGCGCAGGACTGGTCGTCGCCGTCGCGGACCATGGGGAGATGGAGCGCGTTTCCCTCCCGGAGCTGGCCCGGCGGATCGGCGTGGGGGGCGGCATCGAAACGGCATTGATCGACGTGAGGGGACTGAGCGCCCCCATTCGCTTGTAGGAAAGCGCTGACCTGAAAAGGTGCTGAAGGCGGCCGGAGATATCAAGCTAAGGGGTTCCTTCAGCGCTTCTCTGGGATGTTGAAATCAGGCGAACGTCGATTCAATCAGGCCGCCCGTCCTTTTGGACGGGAAACGGTCGGCCGTAGATGCACGGACAGGGACGAAAGGATTGGTCTGTTTTGAAGAAGCGGGTTTTCAGCGCGATGAGGCCCACTGGGCCTCTGCACCTGGGGCACATGGCCGGGGCGCTCAGCAATTTTGTCAAACTGCAGCAGGACGGGCAGTACGATTGCTTTTACAGTTTGGCGGAC
This sequence comes from uncultured Fretibacterium sp., assembly GCF_938030725.1. Classification (GTDB taxonomy): domain Bacteria; phylum Synergistota; class Synergistia; order Synergistales; family Aminobacteriaceae; genus Fretibacterium. The sequence continues at coordinate 2,731 of NZ_CALHIQ010000029.1, forward strand.
TGGCACGCCCTGATGTCCAATTACGCTGAATCGGCGGAGACGGGGGAGTACTGCTACACGGCCCTGCTGGACTGGCTGGCGGTGGGGCTCGACCCGGAGAAGAGCCCGATCTTTGTCCAGTCGCACGTGCCGCAGCACGCCGAGCTGGCCCTGGCCCTGGGGATGATCACCCCCCTGGGCTGGCTATACCGCAACCCTACCTATAAGGAGCAGATCGACAACATCAAGAACAAGGACCTGAGCACCTACGCCTTTCTGGGCTATCCCGTCCTGATGGCGGCAGATATCCTGCTGTACAGGGCGAGCCTCGTGCCGGTGGGGGAGGACCAGAGCGCGCACTTGGAGCTGAGCAGGGAAACGGTGCGGCGCTTCAACAACTTCTTCGGCGAAGGGCTGCTGGTGGAGCCTCAGCCGCTCTTCACGGCGACGCCCAAGGTTCCGGGTATCGACGGGCGAAAGATGAGCAAGTCCTACGGCAACGCGCTGCAGATATCGGAGTCGGCGGAATCCATGTGGCAAAAGCTTCGGGGCATGGTGACGGACCCCGCGCGCATCAAGAGGACGGACCCGGGGAACCCCGACGTCTGCCCCGTGTGGGATCTCCACAAGGTCTTCAACCCCGACGATGAGGAGAAAAAAGAGATCGCCGAGGGCTGCCGCACGGCGGGGATCGGCTGCGTGGACTGCAAGAAACGGCTGAACGCGCACATTCAGGAGATGATGGCCCCGGTGCGCGAGCGCCGCGCCCGCTATGAGGGGAACAGGAAGCTCCTGGACGATATCCTGACCGATGGGGCGCGCCGTGCCGAAGCCGTCGCGCGGGAGACGATGGGATCGATCTATCCCGCCATGGGGCTGCTGGTGAACCCCGCAAGGTAGTCCGGCGGGGGAGCGCTTATGGAGGCTTTTGACATCTCCGTCGAGGGGTTCTCCGGCCCTCTGGACCTCCTCTGCACCCTCGTGGAGAGCCGGCAGATGGAGGCGTCCCGCATCAAGGTGCGGCAGCTGGTGCGCATCTACGGGGTGTATCTGGCGCGCACGAAGCGCGCTTCCGTCGAAACGATCGCGGAGTTCTTCTACATGGCAGCGGGCCTTCTCCTCTCCAAGACCCGCTCCCTCCTGCCCGGCGCGGAGCCTGAGCTGGAGGAGGAGCTTGAGGTCGACGAGGAGGCCATCATGGAAACCCTCGTCCGCTACCGCCCCTATCACGCGGCGTCCCGCTGGCTGTGGGAGCGGCTTGAGGAACAGTCGCGCTGCTTCCGGCGGCCCGCTCAGGGCGCGTCGGAGGCCGATGGCGAGGAGGCTTTGGACCTCGAATACGACGTCGGGGACCTCTACTTCCTGGCCCGCGTTTGGTGGGGGGTCTTTGAACGCCACAACCGCGAACGGAGCCGCGAGCGGGAACGCCTGCTGGAGGAGGAGGCCGCCGACTGGGACGGGTTTGCCGAGGCGGCGCCGGACGAGGCGCTGATCGAGGACCGGATCGCGGAGTTGGACGGTCAGCTGGCGAGGGAGGGGACGCTCTTCCTGAGCGCGCTGTGTCGTGCCGCGCACTCGGTCAAGCTGCTGGTGGTCACGCTGCTGGCGCTCCTTGAGATGTGCCGCATGGGCAGGGTGCGCATAGAGCAGGAGGAGCTCTTCGCCGATGTCAAGGTCCTTGCCGAGCCGGCGGCCTGAGGCCGGGGAGCCCCTCTCCGTGCTGGCGGCCCAGATCGAGGCCGTCCTCTTCCTGGCGTCCTCGCCCGTGTCCGAGGCGGAGTTGCGCGGGGTCTTTGAGGTGTCCGGCACGGAGCTGGCGCGGGCCATCGAGGAGCTAGAAGAACACCTCAAGAGCGGGCACGGTCTGGTTTTGAAGGCCATGGCCGGAGGGTGGGTCCTGGGGACGAACCCCCATTTTGCGGAGGTCCTGTCGCGCTTTCGGGACACTGCCCAGAGGGGCCGTGTCCGCCTGAGCCGCGCGGCGGTTGAGACGGCCGCGATCATCGCCTACAATCAACCGGTCACGCGGAGCGAGGTCGAGGAGCTGCGCGGCGGCTTCCGCTCCGAGCGGGTCATCGAAACGCTCCTGGGGCACGAGCTCATCCGCATCGCGGGGCGTAAGAAGGCCAGCGGTTCCCCCCTGCTCTACAGGACCACGCCGAGGTTTCTCGAGGTCTTCGGCCTGGAGGCGATCGCGGACCTGCCGAGCCTGGAGGAGCTGGGCGAACTGGGCGCGGGCCCCCTGGACGACGGAGCCCGGGGCGGAGAGGACGACGTGGGGGATGGAGGTGAGGAGGACGAGGCTTAACGCATTTCTCGCCGCCTGCGGCGTCGCCTCGCGCCGGCGGGCGGAGGAGATCATTCGCGCCGGGCGCGTGCAGGTGGGGGACAGGATCGTCTTGGCCCCTTTCTTTCAGGTCGATCCCAAGGTGGATGAGGTGACCTGCGATGGCCGGACCCTGCGGGCAACGGAGCTCGTGTACGTGGTCATGAACAAGCCGGCGGGCGTGGTGTGCGCCGTAAGTGACAAGTACGACCCCGTGGTGGTCGACCTGCTTCCGGAGGCCGTGAAGTCGCACCGGGTCTATCCCGCGGGGCGGCTGGACCGGGAGAGCGAGGGGCTCCTGATCCTTACGAACGACGGCGCCCTCACCCAGGAGGTCATGCACCCCTCGAAGGGACTTCACAAGGAGTACGAGGCGCTCTTGAACGTCCCCATCAACGAGCGTCAACTCGCGCGGTGGCGCGGAGGATTCGAGATCGAGGGGCGAAGAGCCGTCCCGATCTCCGTGACCCTCATGAACCGGGAGCCGCAGGGGCGGTGGGTGTCCGTCGTCATCGGCGAGGGGCTCAAGCGGGAGGTTCGCGTGATGGCGAACCTGGCGGGCTTTTCGGTGGAGCGCCTGATCCGGAGGCGGCTGGGAAAGATGGTCCTTGAAAAACTTCGTCCGGGCGAGTTTGCGGATTTGTCTTTTTCCGAACTGTACACTAAAATATTCAAGGGTGGAGCAGTATAACCTGCATGCAAGGGGGACGAGTTCGTGAGTGAGGTAGACGAACGTTCAAAAGAACTAATCAAGACGCGCATTATCAGTAAGCTGAAGGACATCAAGTCCTTCCCCCAGTTTGTGTTGGAAACGCTGCGTAAGCTGAACGATCCCACAAGCAACGCGTCGGATGTCGCCCAGAGCCTGTCCAGGGATGAGGGATTGGTGCTGAGGGTGCTGAAGCTGGCGAACTCGGCCGCCTACGGCATGAGCCGCAACATCTCCAACATTTCGGAGGCGATCGCCCTTCTGGGGTACAAGAACGTCAGCAACATCGTCCTTGCCGCGACGGTCTACTCCGTTATGGACAAGGGCCTGTCGGGCTACGCGCTGGACCGGGGCGAACTGTGGCGCCACTCCCTGACGGTGGCCTACGCGTCGCGCTACATCGCCCAGGTGACGGGCAAGGTGCAGACCGAGGACGCCTACGTCGGCGGCCTCCTTCACGACATCGGCAAGGTGGTGCTGAACGACTACGTCCGCTTTGGCTACGGGCTCATCGTGAAGATGGTCGAGGAGGAACACGTCCCGTTCCCTGAGGCGGAGTTCCGCGTGCTGGGGTTCGATCACGCCATGGTGGGCGCCCTTCTGACCGAGCGCTGGGACCTGCCCGAGGCGTATCAGATGGCGGTGGCCTATCACCACAAGCCCAACGAGCTTCCGGAGGACAAGCTGCAGTATCAGCCGATCCTGGACGTCGTCAGCGTGGCGAACTCCATCTGCCTGATGCTGGGGATTGGGCTTGGGGCGGACGGGCTTCAGACCTACATGTTCCCAGAGCCCCTGGAGCGCCTCGGGATAACGAACTTCGAGGACCTGATGGCGGATCTGGTGGACTTCGCGGGGCGCATCGCCCAGGAGATGGTGGACATGAAGGGTCTGTAGGGAGGACGCCCTTGACCTACGTCCTGACGATCGACGGTCCGGCGGGCGCCGGCAAGAGCTCCACGGCGCGGAGGCTGGCCCGTCGTCTTGGCGTTCGCTACCTTGACACCGGCGCCATCTACCGCGCTGTGGCGCTCTTGCTTGACGAAGCGGGGATTCTACCCTCCGAGGAGGACGCGGTCCGGCGTGCGTTGGCCGGCGCCCGCGTCGAGTTGCGCGACGAGGGGATTCTGCTCAACGGGCTGGACGTCAGCCTAAAGATACGCACGCCGCACATCGACCGGGTCGTCTCGGCCTACTCGGCGTTGCCCTGCGTGCGTTCTGCGCTCCTTGGGCTGCAGCGCGACCAGGCAAAGTACGGCTCCCTGGTGGTGGAGGGGCGCGACGCGGGAAGCGTGGTCTTTCCCGATGCGCCCTTGAAGTTTTTTCTGACGGCCTCGCCTGAGGCGCGCGCCAGGCGCCGTTGTCTCGAGCGGGAGGCGAAGGGAGAGGACGTCTCCTACGAGGAGACGCTTGCGGCGATTCGGGAGCGGGACCGCTTCGACAGCAGCCGGGAAACGGCTCCTCTGAGGCAGCCTGAAGGGGCCGTCCTGCTGGACACGTCGGATATGAGCGAGGATGAAGTGGTGGAATACTTCGAGGACCTTGTCCGCGATGCCGTGCGAAGGGGGGACGTGGAGGAATGAAGCCGAACCCGGTCTTTTATGCGATCGTCAGCAGCCTGCTCCGCATGGCACTTCGGGTGTACAACCGGTGTTCCGTGCGCTGGGAGGAGCCGCTGGACCCCAACGAGAGGATGATCGTCGCCTGCAACCACACGAGCAACCTGGACCCTGTGGTCGTGGGGTGTTTTTTCAAGCGGCAGCTGCGCTACTTCGCCAAGGAGGAGCTGTTTCGGTCCTGGTTTTTGGGAACCGCCATCCGCGCCCTTGGCGCCGTGCCCGTCTCCCGCTCGGACAACGCCTCGGCAGCGGGTGCCCTGCGGGGGTTCATGAAGCTCTATCGGGACGGCAGCGACGTCCTGATCTTTCCGGAGGGAGGCCGTTCCCCTGACGGCAGGCTGAAGCCGCTCGAGGGCGGCGTGGCCCTGATTGCCGCCCATGAGAGGGCGCCCATTCTGCCGGTATTCATCCACGGCGCCTACGAGGCCATGCCCACCGGCGCGCATTTCATCAAGCCCCACAAGATCACGATAACGTTTGCGAAGCCGCTGCGCTTCCCCGAGGAGGTCTACGCCAGAAAGGACGGGAGGGACGTCATCATGCAGCGGCTGACGGACGTCATGAAGTCGCTTGAGTCGCAGGCGTCCTGAACGCTGTGAGAGCCGGAGCGGCGCCATCGTGGCGGCCCTCTCGCTCCCGGATCAGAGGGAGGGCCCGGAGGAACGCCTTGCGGAGCTCTCCCTTCTCCTTGCCTCGCTGGGCATTGAAACGCTGGGCTCCGCGGCCCAGGGCAGGGGGGAACCAAGCCCCGCCACCCTGGTGGGGCGCGGCAAGGCGGAGGAGCTGAGGCTCTTCTGCAGCTCCCAGCGGGCGCGCTACCTCGTGTTCGACGAAGCTCTTTCCCCCGTGCAGAGGGCCAATCTGGAGGCCCTGACGAAGGTGACGGTGTGGGACCGTCCCTTCGTTATCATGAAGATCTTCGAGCGGCGCGCGTTGACGGCGGAGGCGCGCCTCCAGGTCCAGATGGCCATGGCGCGCTATGAGATCCCGCACCTGAAGGGGTTGGGGCTGCAGATGTCCAGGACCGGAGGGGGCATCGGGACGCGAGGCCCCGGCGAGACGGAGTTCGAGCGCCACCGCCGGCGGCTGGAGCGTCAGGTGCGCGACATCGCGAAGAAGCTGGAGAACGTCCGCAGGCAGCGGCGTCTCGTGCGGGACAGGCGTCGAAAGCGCGGGCTCCCCACCATTTCGCTGGTGGGGTACACGAACAGCGGCAAATCGACCCTCCTGCGCGCCCTTTCGGGAGATGGGACCATCGTCGCGCAGGACCGTCTCTTCTCCACCCTGGACACGTCGGTGCGCCGCATCCCGCTGCCGGGGGGCGGCGCCTTTCTCCTGTCGGACACGGTGGGCTTCATCCGCAGCCTTCCGCCGGAGTTGGTGGCGGCGTTCCGTGCCACGCTCGAGGAAATTCAGGAGGCGGAGCTCCTCCTGCTGGTCCTGGATGCGTCCGACGCCAGGGCGATGGAAACCTATCAGGTCATCGTCGACACCCTCCTGGCGATTCGCTGTCACGAGCTGCCCCGCTTCCTGGTGCTCAACAAGCTGGACGCGGTTCAGCGGACGGAGGCGGAGGTGCTGGCGGCGGCGCTGGAGAACGCGGGGGAGAACGTCGTGAGGGTCAGCGCCCTTCGCGGTGACGGGCTCCTGGAATTGCGGCAGGAGATCGAGCGCTTCCTGACGGAGAGAAACCCCTGGTTCACCCGTCCCTCCGGCCTCCAGGGAGCGCTGTGACAGACGTTGGGGGAGGGCTTTCATGTTCTTGAGCATGACCGGATTCGGGCGCGCCTCGCGGGATTTCCCCTGGGGATCGGTAACGTTTGAGCTGACATCGGTGAATCATCGATATCAGGACTTTTCGACGCGGCTCCCCAGGGAGTTTGCGTCCATGGAGTGGCGCTTCCTCTCCATCCTGCGCGCTGCGCTGAACCGCGGGAAGGTCCGCCTCTCCGCGGAGGTCGCCTGGGCTCCAGGGGCGCGCACGCCGACGTTGGACGAGGAGGGGCTGCTCCAGTTCTTCCGGCGGGTGCAGTCCCTGGCCCGCGGGCAGGGGCTGACGGCTCCTGCGGACCTGACGCCGTTCCTCGTCCTGCCGGGGATCTGCGAGCTGGGCGGTGCGGCTGCCGCCGGGGTCCAGGAGGCCCCTGAGGTGTGGGACGACCTGTTGCGTGCCGCGCTGGATTCCCTCATGGAGATGAAGAGGACGGAAGGGGAGAAGATGCGCGCCGTCGTCGCTGCGGACCTGGAGGCCTTCGAGGACATCGTCCGAGGCCTTGAGGAGCGCTGGCGGACCGCCGCTGCGGCGGCCCTGGAGTCCCTGAGGACGAGGATAGAGCGCGTGGCGGAGCACTTTGAGCTTGAGGTGGATGAAGCCCGGGTCGCTCAGGAGGTATCCCTTCTCTCCGATCGCTGGGACGTTTCCGAGGAGCTGTCCCGCCTGGCGGCCCACGTCGAGCGGTTTCAGGAGACGATGGACGGAAGGGACTTGGCAGGGCGTCGTCTGGACTTCCTGATCCAGGAGATGAACCGGGAGGTCAACACCATGGGCTCCAAGGTGGCGGACGCGGAGTTCCGCTGGGGGGTCGTCGAGGCGAAGTCCTGCCTCGAACGCATCCGTGAGCAGATTCAAAACGTCGAGTAGGGGGGCCTGAGCATGAGGCGGGGAAAGCTCTTCATCCTGTCCGGGCCGAGCGGCGTCGGCAAGGGAACGCTTCGTGAGCGCGCCCTGAAGGACGTGGAGGGCCTGATCTACTCCATTTCCTGCACGACCCGCAGCCCGCGTCCGGGGGAGCGGGACGGCATTGAGTATCGATTCGTCTCCGAGGCGGACTTCAAGCGAAGGGTGCAGGAGGGGCTGTTTCTGGAGCACGCCCGCGTACACGATGCGTACTACGGGACGCTGCGCGCGGACGTGGAGCGCGAGCTGGACGCGGGGAACGACGTGCTGCTTGAGATCGACGTCCAGGGCGCAAAGCAGGTCCGCAGCCGCTTGCCGGACGCGGTTTCCATCTTTGTGGCGCCCCCCTCCCTGGAGGAGCTGGAGCGGCGCCTGCGGAATCGTCAGACGGAAAGCGACGACGAGCTGAGGCACCGCCTGGCGAACGCTGCGCTGGAGATGGAGCAGAAGGGGGCTTACGACCGGATTCTGGTTAACGACGACCTCGACGACGCCTCGGCCGAGCTGCGGAGGCTGATCCTGAGCTATCGGGAGTGAGCGGCGGCGGTCCGATGCCGTCTTGCAAGCTCAAGCTTATAGATGATTTTTTAGAAGGGGACTCTTCCCCGGAACCTGGAGTGAAAAGATGAAGTTCTACGACCTTGAGGGCCTGGCACAGAAGTGCGGGACGGATAACAAGTACGAGATTACGGTGAGCATCGCGGCGAGGGCGCGCTGGCTTGGCGAGCACAAGACCATCGAGAACGATCTGATGACGAACGAGCGCTATCTCTCCATGGCGCTTCTGGAGGTGGAGAAGGGGAACGGCATCCCCGCGCCAGGGGACCCGTCGATTTTGTCGCAGTCCGACGAACGATGACCTCCTGGAAGAGGGGCCGGAGGGTACTGCTCGGCGTCACAGGGGGCATCGCCGCCTACAAGATACCGGAGCTGGTGCGGCGCCTGCGGAGGGAGGACTGCGAGGTGGAGGTCATCATGACGTGCGCCGCGGAGCGCTTCGTCAGCCCCCTCGTGCTCGCTACCCTCTCCGGCCGGCGCGTCTGGCGTCAGGAGGACCTTCTGTCGGAGGAGTGCGGTGCCTCCATCCCCCACATCCGTCTGGCGGAGTGGGCGGAGGCGGTGGCCATCGTCCCCTGTACGGCGGACGCGGCGTCGGACCTCGCGCACGGCCGCGGGGAGGGACTGCTGGCCGCGGCGCTTCTGGCGGCTACGGCACCCGTGCTGGTCTTCCCGGCCATGAACGCCCACATGTACAGGAACGCTGCGGTGCAGGAGAACCTCTCGACCCTGGCCCGGCGCGGGGTGCGGGTGGTTGAGCCGTCGGCTGGGGCCCTCGCCTGTGGGGAGGAGGGGCCCGGACGGATGCCCGAACCCGTCGAGATCGCGGAGGAGATATTCCGCGCGCTGGCCCCCGTCCACGACCTGCAGGGCGTTCACGTCCTGGTCACCGCCGGGCCGACCCACGAGTACCTGGACCCGGTGCGCTTCATTTCCAACCCCAGCACGGGGCGCATGGGCCTGGCGATGGCCCGCGCCGCCTGGCATCGGGGCGCGGAGGTGCGGGTGATCCTTGGCCCCGTTGATCCGGCGCCCTGCTCCCTGTATGGGCTTGAGGTGACGCGCGTCGTGTCCGCCCTTGACATGCGGGATGCGGTCATGGCAAACCTCGATTGGGCTAAATTGATCGTCAAGGCTGCTGCCGTAGGGGACTATCGCGCAAGGGAGCGGCAGCCGCACAAGATGAAGCGCGAGGGGCGCGAGGCGCTGTCCCTCGACCTGGTGCAGAACCCCGACATCGCGGCGGAGGTGGGGGCGAACAAGAGGCCGGATCAGGTCCTGATCGGCTTTGCGGCGGAGACCGACGACATCCGAAAGAACGCCCGCGCGAAGATGGAGCGGAAGGGGCTGAACTTCATCCTGGCCAACGACGTCCTGGCCCCCGGCAGCGGCTTTGCCTCGGAGACGAACGCGCTGCGCCTGATCGCGCCGGACGGCGAGGAGCTCCTGTCCGGGAGGAAGGAGGACGTCGCCGACGCCGTCTGGAGCTCCCTGACGGGGCGGCTGCAGCTCTAAAAGTGTCCTCACAGCTCATTGAGGTCGTCGTCCCTGGCCCCTGGTGGAACGCCCTGACCTACGAGGCACCCTTTGTGCCCGAACCCGGCTCCCGCGTCAGGGTCCCGGTGGGCCGGGGGGAGCGCATCGGGTTCGCGGCGGGCCCCGCGCGGGAGAGGCCGGAGGCCGCGCTGCGCAGCGTCCGGGAGGTGCTGGACGAGAGGAGCCCCCTGGGCGCGGAGCTGTGGGAGCTGATGTGCTGGGTGGGGCGGACCTTTCTCTGCGGGACGGGCATGGTCTTGAAGACGGCCTGTCCCGCGAAGTTTTTGGAGGGGGCGCCGCTTGACGTTCCCCCCGGCGGGGAGCGGGAGGGGCGCGCCGAAGGGGACGCCTTTTGTGAGGAGCACTGCTTTGCCCCTTGGGATGAGGCGCGCGCGGCCTTTTACCGAGCTGCGTTGGAACGGCCGTGCCGGACGCTGGTCCTCTTCTCCGAGGCGGCGACGGCGCGGCGTTTCTTTGCGTCGCTCCCGGCCCACCTGAAGGCCGAAGCCGTGCTCTGGCCCTCCTCCGGGGGCAAGAAGCTCTGGGAGGTGTGGAGAGAGGTCCGGGCAGGGAACGCGCGCATCGTGGTGGCGCCTCCGGGCGGGGTCTACGCCCCGATGGCCCCTGGAGGAGGCGAGCCCCGCCTACGTCCCTCAACGGGCCCCCCGCGTTTCGGCCCGGAGCGTCGCGGGGCGGCGCGCGTCCCTGTTGGGGGTACGCCTGATCCTGGGCGGCCGTATGCCGTCGTCCAAGACCTTCCTGCGCGCCCACCCCGTCTGCGAGGTCCTGCCGAACCGCGACCGAATGGTCTTCGCGGACATCCGGCGCTCCCTGAAGGGGAGGGAGCGGGGCGTGGAGGGGGACCTGCCCCTGACCGTTTCGCTCCTGGACCGAACGCGGAGGGAACTGGAGAGGGGGCGGCACGTCCTCTGGATGCTGGATCGAAGGGGGGAGGCGGCCGAGGTCTTTTGCGTGGAGTGTGGACACTCGCCCCGCTGCCCCCGCTGCGGCGGCGTGATGCGCAGCGAGTCCTCAGGGCAGGCGCTGCGCTGCATTCACTGCGGCCGGAGAGAGCCCCTTCCCGAACGCTGTCCGGACTGCAGGGGGGGCCTCTGGTCGGGGCGGCGTCCTGGACTTGAGGCGTTGGCCTCCATGGCCGGCAGGCTGATGCCGGAATACCCCGTCCTCCTCCATGAGGGGGGAAAGATCAAGGCTCTGGAGGTTCCATCCCTCCTCCTGGGGACCCGGGGCGCGCTGGCGCTCTGCGACCGGTTGGACGTGGGGCTTGCCGCGTGGCTGGACCTGGACGCGGAGTTGCGCCGGCCGGAGTATGGCGCGCGGTTTCAGGCGTTCAGCATGGTGTGGGAGTCCTACTGGCGCGGCCGCCGCGACGGAGATGAGCCCGCGGGACGGACGGTGCTGATCCAGGGCCGCCGCTTCGGCGCGGAGTGGCGCGCGATCCTCTCCGGGGGCTGGGAGCGCTTCTGGCGCGGCGAGCTGGCGCTCCGCTCGGAGCTGGCTCTGCCGCCTGTCGAGCTGATGATCCAGATCGATCTGCCGGAGGGAGAAGACCGTGCCGAGGCCTCCCGCGCCCTGGAGGAGGCGGGGCTCTTCGTCATGGACCCAGGGGAGCCCGGCTCTCCGCTGTGGGTGAATGCCCCCTCCTCGGAGCCCGTCGCACGGGCCCTTGCGCCGCGCTTTGCCATCGGACGTTCAAGGCTGCATTTCCCCTCGGTGACCGTCTGGGCGGAGTGACGGCGCCCGGGGCGGCAGCGGAGAAACTGTGTGGAGGAGGGACTTGAAGAAATCGGTTGGCTGGAAAGGGAAGAACCGCATTTACTTTTGTTTTTGAGAAAGTTGCCGAACCTCTTTTATAAAGGGCGCATCTCGTGTATAATGTCCCTCGTGTTCGCTTCGCGGAGACGTGGCCGAGTGGTCGAAGGCGGGCGCTTGGAGAGCGTCTGAGCAGCAATGCTCCTAGAGTTCGAATCTCTACGTCTCCGCCATTTTTTTTATCCCCGTTGAGGACCGAACCCTGAAGCCCCCGTTTCAAGCGGGGGCTTTTTTCATGCAAATTTCTGGCGTCGTGGACGGCTCACGCCATGATGGGGCGCTGGCGCTCCTCGTGCCGCGGGTCCGGCGCGGGGAGCAGTGCCTCGTAGAGCGATGAGGCCCGAAACTCCATTTGCGCGGCGAAGCGCCCGACGGGGCTCCGCGCCGCGGCCAGGCGCGTGATGAAGGGCAGAGGGGAGGAGGCAGCGCGCAGGCGGAGGAGGGCCCGCCCCGTCTCGGTTGCGCCGAGGACCCGCGCGTAGGGCACGCCCAGCCGACCCGCGGCCTGCCACGACCAGCGGTCAACGCCAGCCAGCAGGCGCAGGGCCGTCCGACGGATTCGGGCCCGCGTGTAGCGTCCGGACGCGCACTGGGCCACGAAGTCCTCCATGCCGGCCGAGTTCGCCCTCCGCTTCAGGAACAGGTTCTCCATTCCCTCGTCCATCCCGTCAAAGCCTCTGAGGTCCTCCGGCTCGCTGCGGATGAGGACGGCCTGCAGCATCGGCCACAGCCCTTCGCCCGACGCGCAGAAACGCCCTTCCTCATCCGCCCGGCGGAGGAGGGACAGGGAGGTCTGCGGCACGGCGGAGGCCACCGGGCTCCCATCTTCCATGGAGGTGCTTCCCCCGCGAAGCGCCGCGCGGATGGACAGGCTGCTGGCCAGCGGGCCAGGAGCCGCGTCCCCGTGCCCTGCGCCCAGCCGCTGAATGGGAAGGGGCGTCAGGGAGCCGCCGAGCTCCTGAACGCGCAGCAGGTAGGAGATCGCCAACAGGTTGTTGGGGGAGGAGAGGAACGTCCCGCCGCCCGGCAGGAGGGATTCCAGCGCCCTGGCGGCCGCCCTGGCGTAGGACGCGCCGCATAACAGCTCGTCCTTCAGGCGTTGCTTGAAGGAGGCGGGTTCGTGGATTAGAATGTCGAGGATGGGGCTTACGTCGCGCGTGGAGTCCTCCATGCCGAAGGCGATGTGCGTCGCAAGGCGCGTCCGCGCCAGGAGGTCCACGGCGCCCGCGCTGAAGAACGGCGCGGCGCTGACCGCGAAGACGAAGGGCAACTCGATCACCAGGTCCGCGCCGCAGGCGAGCGCCATCTTCGTGCGGGTCCACTTGTCGACGACGGCGGGTTCGCCGCGTTGCGTGAAGTTGGACGACAGCACCACGACGCAGGGAACGTCGCCGCATCGCGCAAGGGCCGCGGCCAGGTGCAGGCGGTGCCCGTTGTGCAGCGGATTGTACTCGGCGACGATGCCGATGGCTGGACCTGTGATGTCTTTCATGGTATAAGTATAAACTATAATCCTTAAGATCGCGTTTTTTCGGGGCGTCTTTGACCGGAGGGTCCCGGCGTCCCTTCCTCCGATATTTTGAAAGGCAGGTAGCGCAAAAAATGAAAATTCTCGTCATCAACTGCGGCAGTTCCTCCCTGAAGTATCAGCTCTTCGACATGGACCACGAGTCCGTTCTGGCCAAGGGGCTGGTGGAGAGGATCGGTATCGACGGCTCCCAGATCAAGCACATGAAGACGGGGTTGGAAATGCTGGTCCAGCAGACGCCCATCCCGAACCACAAGGTCGCGATCCAGCTGGTGCTGGACACGCTGCAGCGAGGTAGGCACGGCGTGCTCACCTCGCTGGACGAGCTCTCCGCCGTCGGCCACCGCGTCGTCCACGGGGGGGAGGACTTCGCGTCCTCCGTCAAGATCGACGCGAAGGTCCTGGAGGCCGTGAAACGCTGCGTGCCCTTGGCGCCGCTGCACAACCCGGCCAACATCATGGGGATCGAGGCGGTCCTGGAGGTCCTGCCCAACGTCCCGCAGGTGGGCGTGTTCGACACCGCCTTCCACCAGACCATGCCGCAGCACGCCTTCATGTACGGCGTCCCCTACGGCTACTACGAGAAGTATAAGGTGCGCCGCTACGGCTTCCACGGCACGAGCCACTACTTCGTCTCCCGCCGCGCGGCGGAGATGCTGGGGCAGCCCATCGAGAAGCTGAAGATCATCACCTGCCACCTGGGCAACGGGAGCTCCATCACCGCGGTGGACGGTGGCAAGTCTGTCGACACCTCGATGGGCTTCACGCCGCTTGCGGGCGTCCTGATGGGCACGCGCAGCGGCGACGTGGACCCCGCACTGCTCCCCTTCATCGCCAAGACGGAGAAGATGGGGATGGACGAGATCGACATGCTGCTCAACAAGAAGAGCGGCCTTCTTGGGATATCCGGCACCAGCAGCGACCTTCGCGACGTGGAGGATGCTGCCTTGAAGGGCGACAAGCGCGCACAGCTGGCCGTGAACATGTTGAACTACGACATCAAGAAGTTCGTCGGCGCCTATGCCGCCGCCATGGGCGGAGTGGATGTCCTCGTCTTCACGGCGGGCGTGGGAGAGAACAGCATCCCCACCCGGGCCGCGGTCTGCGAGGGGCTTGAGTTTCTGGGGATCAAGATCGATCCCGAAAAGAACGCCGTTCGCGGCAAGGAGGCGGACATCAGCGCCGCCGACTCCAGGGTGCGCGTCCTGGTGATCCCCACGAACGAGGAGCTCATGATCGCCCGCGACACGAAGCGCCTGGCCTTTTAGGGACACCCTGTGACGAGAGCCTGCGTCCGCTGCACGCCCTGTGGCGGACGCGCCGTTTGTCCGCCACTGTGGAAAGGAGGCCCTGGGACATGGCCCAAAAGAAGAACCAGCCGCTGCGCTGCCTGATCGCCCTGCCGCCCCGGGGCGACTGCGAATCCCGGACGGAGGAGAGCTGGCATCTGCCCATCGAGGAGGGGATCGACTTCGAGGGGCAGCATTTTGACGCGCCGGAGGGAGGGACGGCCCATGCCGCCGCTCAGTGGCTTGAGCCCTCGCTCCTCTCCGTTTCCATCTCCGTCAGCGCGAAGGTCACGGCGCCCTGTGCGCGTTGTTTGAAGGAGACGGCCCTTGAAATATCGGACGTTTTGATGTATCTTTATTATTCGCGTGGGCTGGAATTGGGCCGGGACACGGAGCTTGCGTCCGATGACGGCTTTATGCCGGTGGAGGTCGATTACCTTGACCGCGTCTTGGACGTAGGGCCCCAGGTCGAGGAGAGCCTGTTGCTGCTCCTGCCGACGAAGGTCCTGTGCCGCGAGGACTGCGCGGGGCTGTGTCCGCGCTGTGGGGCCGACCTCAACGAGGGACGCTGTTCTTGCGTTGGGGGAGAAGGGGACCCGCGCCTTGAGGCCCTCCGCTTTTTCTCGCCGGACGAGAAGGCCTGAGCCGTTTCCTCCGGCACGGAGAAGTGAAGGTAACGCTGGCTGAGCGGTTGAGGAATTTAACCGTATGGCTCCCCACAGGGAGCCCAGCCCCATGTTAAAATTTGTGGGAAGCGCTGAAGGATACCTGCTAAGAAACCCTTAGGGGGTGCTTTTAACAGCTTTTTTAGTGAAATCGGCGTTTCTTAAGGAAACACTGATTAAGTCGTTGAGAACTGTCAACCGCATAGGCTTTCTTCAGTGCCTGAAACTTCATCAGGCCGCGCGAAGCGCGTGGGGATTGGGACTGACGGCCCGTGAGCAAGGGCGAACGGCAGCCGGAAGGCTCCCCGAAGG
>NZ_CALHIQ010000030.1 GCF_938030725.1 uncultured Fretibacterium sp.
CGGCCGGCTGCCGTCGGGCAGGAGCTCGTCCGCAGAGCTCGTCCTCAAAGCTTCCTGGACCTCCGCAGGCGTTCCGGACTCGCAGAGCCTCCGCCAGTCCGTCGCCAGGGCGCGGGCGGGTGCGGCCGCCAGGAGCGCGAACAGCAGGGATGCAGCCAGAAGAAACGCCCAGCGTCCCCTCGCAAAAAGGGCAATTTTCACGTCAAAAGACCTCCTTACAACCATAAACGACAGGTTCTAGTCAGTGTTTCCTTTTTTTATCCCTTTTAATACACAATTCCCTTCAAACGTGATATGCTAATAAGGTATGCATCACGCGCAGCCAAATGGAGGGGTGCGTTTTGTGGAGGGATATTCATTGGAGCAGAACACGGCCGGCAAGGAAAAACGTCGCTGCACGAGAGTGAGATATCAATCTTCCGCGGAGTTTCAGCTGCCCCTTCGAGGGGACGCCTGGTTCGCTGCCGAGGTGCTGGACCTGAGCGTCACCGGCGTCCGGCTCCGCTTCAGCCCGCGTCAGACGGCGGGGGTCCTGAAGGACAGCGACGTCGAATGGCAGGACGTCCGCCTCAAGTTCAAGGACGTCGAGGAGGACCTCGTCCTGAACGGGCACTTCCTCATGGTCTACGACCGGGCGGACGGCCTCTTCACCACGGGGCTGGAGTTCACGGACGTCACCATGGAACAGCAGTTCAAGCTCGTGATGCTCTACGCACGGTATCGAAAGGACGCGGAACGGTAGCGCTCGACGGCGCAGTTCCGCGCCCTTTTTCGAGGCGCTTCCCCCTCACCTCAGGGGCAGGACCTGGTGTCGAACCCCGCCGAAATCGACGTCGCGGAACCGGGGCACCAAAACCTTAATGTCCAAAGAGGCAAGGGCCCTGGGCGATATGTCCTCCCCCTGGAAGAACCCCACCGGCCGCACGTCGTTCTGCTTGACCTTCAGAACGACCCCGATCCCCTTGAGGATCATCAACAGGTCCTCCCCCGCCTCCTCCGGGTCGTCCGTCACCCTCTGAAACACGAAGGCGACCTCCGTGCTGTGCCGAACGCTCCGCAGCATGGATTCCTCATCCTCCCAGATCTGAACCAGACAATCCTTCAGCGGCTTCGAGAGGCTGCGTCCCCGCGGGTAGACCCTCGCGTTGTTAAGGATCTCTCGCCGCTGCGACGCGGGGGCGACGCTGCTCTCCAGGTCCCGCAGGTACTCCTCCGGGTCCACGCCCATCGCGGCGACGATCCGCTTCCGGATCGAGTCGGCCCGCGGCCCACGGCTCTCCCTGAGGCGTTCCAGCGCGTAATTGCCGTACCGTCCCAGGCTGAAGCGCATGTAGAGATAATCGAAGTCCTCCGGAGCGATGCGCCCGCCCAGGAGCCGGTCGGCCTGGTTGTTTGCCGCCAGCCGATAGGGGTCCAGCAGGGGGGAGTTCATGGCCGCGACGAGAAGCGTCATCATCAGGGCCGCAGCGACGTTGACCCGCCCGATGGCGGAGGGCCACTGGCGCATGAGGACGGCCCCCGCGTAACCGACGCCCCATATCCCCGTCACCACCGCCAGGAACGCCGCCTGAATCCGGTCCACCGAGAGGCCGTACTGCTCCACCCGAAGCCCCAAGGAGTACAGGCAGATCACCGTGTAGAAGGGGAGGCACAGGAGGGATATTTGCGACAGCACGTTGACGCCCTTGCCGGTGAAGGGGCTCCGCGTTCCGTCCAGCCAGGCGGCGTTCGCCAGCAGGATCGTCCCCAGCTCCAGGAGCAGGATGAGGGAACTGGCCTGCCCCGTACTCCACAGCGTGCGCAGCCCCGAATAGGGCAGGCAGGCGATGAACACGACGGAGAGCAGGGAGAAGGGGGGCAGGAGCCAG
This sequence comes from uncultured Fretibacterium sp., assembly GCF_938030725.1. Classification (GTDB taxonomy): domain Bacteria; phylum Synergistota; class Synergistia; order Synergistales; family Aminobacteriaceae; genus Fretibacterium. Next base: position 1,869 of record NZ_CALHIQ010000030.1, read on the forward strand.
GCCAGGATGGAGAGGATCCACCGCCCCAGGGAGTCGATGCCGGGATGCTTCAGCGCGACGAATATGGAAACGGCGATCGTGAGCGTGGAGAGTGGGGCGGCCACCATGGGGTGAAACAGGACGTAGGGGACGAAGTTCAGCCCCACGATGTCGAAGAGCAGGCTGGCCGTCAAGAGCAGCCCCCAGAAGACGGCCATGACGATGACGGCCTGAAAGAGCAGGAACAGGTTGCGGCACAGCTGAAAGAATATCTCCGAGTAGGGCACGCGCCAGCTCCACGTGGCGATGCGGCACTGAAAGAACGGGATCAGCAGGAAGACGGCCATGCAGGCCCGGATCACGTCCATCCTCTGAGAGGGGACGAGGAAAAAGCCGTCGTTCACCGGCCAGACGGACCACAGCCGGTAGGCGTAGAAGACGGCGAGCACGAGGGACAGCCCCATCAGAAAGCGCCGAAGCCGTCTGCCCCAGTGCTCCTGAGCCAGCCAGAAGACGAAGGGGACGATGACCACCAGCGTCAGCGGAACGCAGAGGAAGGGGCCGCTTCGGGTGACGGAATACGCCCCCAGCAGGAGGCCCTGAGCGAGCGCCGAAACGACGACCCAGAGGCAGCGCTTGCGGTCGATGCTGTTCATCGACGCCTACCGCGCGGTGTAGTGATAGGTGACGCCGCGCTCCATCGGCTCCGGCAGCACGCGGGTGGAGAGGATGGCACGGCCCTCCTCCAATTCGACCTTGTGCAGGCTCATCGGCAGGGGGAAGCGGTTGAGGTCCAGCAGAGGCTGAATCTGGGACAGGGCCTGATTCGTGATGTAGTCCGGCAGGTCGAGGCGATTGATCTTCACCTGCGGGTCCTTCAGCCACAGCTCCTTGTTCCCCACGATCTTGAGCCCGCTGTCGATCTCGATCAGAATGTCCAGCGTGACGAAGAGCACCTTCGCCATGTAGTAGCCCCGCCCCTTCAGCCCTTCCGGCGCGATGGTCATGGAGACCTGGCGCCAGTGGTCGTCCTCGCCGAAGGTCTTGGCCTCCAAGCTTCGGTTGATGTCATCCTGGAGGATGCGCCCATAGGCGTAGATTTGGAGTGCGCTCCTGCACTCCACGTCGCCCGACGCCCAATTCTCCGGCGCGTTGAACTGCACGTCCAGCATGCGGAACGTCAGCTTGTCCAGCCTCACGCCCTCGATCATGACGCCCGTCAGGTCCATGTACAGGTCCCGGTAGCGGCCTGAGGCGTCCGGCTCTCCGTCGATGGTCAGCGTGAGCTCCTCCGGCGTGAAGCGGTTGACGTAAAAGGCCAGGAGGCGCGACGTCGGGTCCTTCGGCTCAATCCCGCCCCTGAACTCGAAATCCGACGCGGCGGCCGCGCCCTCCCACGCGAAGCACAACAGCGCGAGCGCATAAAGCCACAATTTAAAAGACGCCTTCATGATCGACGACCCCCTCAAAGATTTACGGAATCGGACGTTTCATCCCCCTGTATTATAGACCATCGGGGACCATCAGACCTCGGGGCTGCAAAAGCTCCCCAAAAGCGATCGCCCCGCGGGGACAAGGCCAAAAGAGGC
>NZ_CALHIQ010000031.1 GCF_938030725.1 uncultured Fretibacterium sp.
TTTTTTCAATTTGCCTGTTGCTTTTAGCTTGACAATCTAGCCGGTAATAAAGAGGGCGTTAAGGGCTCTCTATGCTGTCCCCAAAATTTGCGACAACGGGCCGATAAAAAAGAGCACGACGCAATGAAGTCGTGCTCTTTGTCAATCATCAATCCAGTTTTTTTTCGTTTCCTTCAGAGGGCGGGCGCCTCAGTCCGGCGAGTCCTCCTCCACGAACGCGCTGTAGATGGATCGGATCGCCCGCTCAAAGTCCTCGTTCAGCACCCCGACGATCACGTTGAGCTCGGAGGCCCCCTGGTCGATCATGCGCACGTTGACGCGCACCCTGGCGAGGGCCGTGAATATCTTAGCGGCCGTCCCGCTGCGGGATTTCATGCCGCGCCCCACGACGGCGATCAGGGCCAGGCCCGGCTCGATGTCCAGGGTGTCCGGCCTGGCGACGCGGGCCAGGCGGGCCAGCACCTCCTGCTCACGGTCGAGAAAATGGGAGGCGTGGACCACCACGGTCATGGTGTCGATCCCGGAGGGGAGGTGCTCCAGCGGGACGTTGCTCTCCTCGAAGCACCGGACGACCCGGCTGTGAAAGCCGGGGTCGGAGTGCAGGCGGTCCTTCGCCAGGATGATGGAGCAGAAGTCCTTCTTGCCCGTGACGCCGGTAATGGTGTGGCTCGACTGCTTGGCCGTGTGCCCGACGATCCAGGTGCCGGGGTCCTCCGGTTGGTTGGTGTTCCGTATGTTGATGGGGACGCCCGCCCTCCGAACGAAGAGGATGGCGTCCTCGTGCAGGACCGTCGCTCCCATGTAGGCAAGCTCTCTGAGCTCGCTGTAGGTGATGTCCCGGATGACCTTGGGGTCCTTCACGATGCGCGGGTCCGCCATCAACAGGCCTGAAACGTCCGTCCAGTTCTCGTACACGGAGGCCCCGCAGGCGCCCGCGATGATGGCCCCCGTGATGTCGGAGCCGCCGCGGGGGAAGGTGCGCACCCTTCCGGCCGGGTCGATCCCGTAGAAGCCGGGGACGACAGCCCTTGGCGTTTCCTCGAGCCGTGCGGTCAGGACGCCGTGGGACCGCGCGGCGTCGAAGTTTTCCGCGTCGTCGAAGAAGAAGAGCTCCGCGGCGTCGAGGAAGGTGAAGCCCAGGTACTCGGCCAACACGAGCCCGTTCAGGTACTCGCCGCGGGAGGCCGTGTAATCCCTGTCCGGCGCGCTGGTCAGGCTCTCCTCGATCTTCCGGAACTCCTCGTCCAGCGGCAGGGACAGCGCAAGCCCCTGGACGATCTCGACGTAGCGGTCCCGCACCGCCTGGAGGGGCCTTCGGAAGTCCTTCCCCTCCGCGGCGAGTCCGTAGCACTGATAGAGCAGGTCCGTGACCTTGACGTCGTTGGCGGACCGTCTGCCGGGCGCCGAGGGAACGACGATCGTGCGCGCCTCGTCCTCCAGGACGATGTCCCGGACCTTCCCGAACTGCGCCGAGTCCGCCAGGGACGTGCCGCCGAACTTGACGACCTTCCTCATGCTCCCGCCTCCAAAAGCCGAATACGGCTCCTCAGCGTCGAGAGCTTCGCGAGGGCCTCGCAGCAGCGGCGCTCCGTCATGGGGCGCGTGACGAGGGCGAAGTCCTGTGGAGCGTCGTCGAGGGCGACCTCCTCCATGCCGACAAAGACCTCCCGCGCCAGGGGCGCCTCGGAGGGCGCGACGCGGATCAGGTTCCGCACCTCCGCCGCGGGGTCGCCGGCGAGCCTCGCCTCCTGGCCGATCAGCCCACACTCGACGGTCCGTCCCCGGTTTCGCGCGCACTGCACCACGTCGGACACCACGGCGCTGGCCGTAGGGAAGCGCCCCGCGCCCCGACCGCAGAGCGTCAGATCGCCGAGCGTGGCGCTGTGGAGCAGGACGCCGTTGTACACGTCGCTGACCCCGTAGAGCGGGGAGGAGGCGGGGACGAGGTAGGGGGCCGTCCTGAGGGAGAGCCCTGCAGCGTCCATCCGGCAGACGCCCAGGAGTTTGAGCGAACAGCGGAGCGCGCGGGCGAGGCGCAGGTCGACGGCCTCAAGCCCCATGATGCCCTCGCAGGGGACCTGAGCCGAGCTTATGCGGGTCCCCGACAGGAGCGACGCCAGGATGGCCAGCTTGCGGGCCGTGTCGTGCCCCAGGACGTCCGCGTCCGTGTTCCGCTCCGCGTAGCCGTTCTCCTGGGCCTGGCGCAGCGCCTCCGCCAGGGACAGCCCCTCGCGCTCCATCCGCGTCAGGATGTAGTTGCAGGTCCCGTTCAATATCCCGACGGCGGAGTCGAAGCGCTCGTGGGCGCAGGCGTCCCGGATCGTGCTCAGGATGGGGATGCCCCCGGCCACGCTGCCCTCGAAGAGCAGGCTCAGGCCGTGGGCCCGCGCGACGGCGGCCAGCTCCGGACCGTGGGCGTCGATCAGCTCCTTGTTGGAGGTTGCGACGGACTTGCCGTGCTCAAGGGCGGAGCGGACGTAGGGGAGGGCCGGGTCCAGCCCTCCCATGGCCTCACAGACCACACTCACCTCCGGGTCGTTCAGGATCGTTCCGACGTCGTGGGTCATGAGCTCCGCGTAGCGGGAACCGGGAAAGTCGCGCCGGACGAGAATATGCTTGACCTGCACCCGGTCGCCCGCCGCTCGCGCCACCTGGTCCCGGTTCGCGTCCAGAAGCTCGGCGACGCCACCGCCCACCGTTCCAAAGCCAAGGATCGCAACGTTGATCATCTGATTTGCCTCATCATCTGCGTGTTTGGTCTGGGGGATGCCCTATTTTTTCGTGAGGTAGCCGCGGCTCGCCAGGAGCTCCGCGCACAGGACGGCGCCGCCCGCCGCGCCGCGCAGCGTGTTGTGGGAGAGGCCGACGAACTTCCAGCCGAAGAGGGGGTCCCGCCGCAGACGACCGATGGAGATCGCCATGCCCTCCTCGCACTGAGCGTCGAGGGCCGGCTGAGGACGGTCCTCCGCCTCAAGGTAGTGGATGAACTGCTTTGGAGCGCTGGGAAGTCCCAGCTCCTGGGGGACGCCCCGAAAGTCCCTCAGGAGCGCGATCAGCTCGTCCACGGAGGCGGGCTCCCTGCCGAACCTCACGAGGACCGCGGCCGTGTGGCCGTAGAGGACGGGGACGCGGAGGCACTGACAGGTGATGCGCGGCCCGTCCGCCGGGACGATCTCTCCGTCCCGCAGGCGCCCCAGCACCTTCAGGGGCTCGCGCTCGCTTTTCTCCTCTTCGCCCCCGATGAAGGGGACGACGTTGCCGCGCATCTCCGGCCACGTGTCGAAGTTCTTACCCGCCCCCGATATGGCCTGGTACGTCGCCGCGACGACCTCCAGCGGCTCGAGGTCGCGCCAGGCCGCGAGGGCCGGGACGTAGCTCTGGATCGAACAGTTGGGCTTCACCGCGATGAAGCCGCGCGACGTGCCCAGCCTGCGCCTCTGGGCCTCGATGACCTCCGCGTGGGTTGGGTTGATCTCCGGGACGATCATCGGGACGTCCGGCGTCCAGCGGTGGGCGCTGTTGTTGGACACCACGGGCGTTTCGGCTCGGGCGTAGTCCTCCTCCAGCTTCCGGACCTCGTCCGTGGGCATGTTGACGGCGCTGAACAGGAAGTCCACGCGATCGGCCATGCCCTTCACGTCGCTCACGTCCCGCAGCACGAGGTCCCGCGCGGAATCGGGCACGGCCCCGTCGAGGAGCCAGCGGCCCTCCACGGCCTCCGCGTAGGTTCGACCGGCGCTCTGCGGGCTGGCGGCGATGGCCGCCGTTTCAAACCACGGGTGCGCCGCGAGCAGCTGAACGAACCTCTGACCGACCATCCCGGTCCCGCCGAGGACCCCGACCCTGAACTTCTTCTTCATACCGTGCTGCAGCTCCTTCCCAGCTTCATTTTTTTGGTCTTCGGCGCGCTCCCCTGAACGGGGCTTGCGGCGTTGGGGAAACGCGCCGGGCAAAACACGAGTGAAACAAGAATTCTGGACATTTTATCATGTTATGAGATAATTTGAATGCGGCGCTTGTTTGGGGTTCTGTTCGTCATGGAAAAACGGTTGACACACAGAGTTTTTGTCAAGGAGGGTTCTCTCATGAGGTTTGGAAAGTGCGCGTTCGTCCTTGCGTGTGCGATGCTGGCTGTTGCGGCGGGTGGGGCGTGGGCGGCCGAGGTCGTCAACGCCTACACGACGATGGAGGAGCCGCTGGCCAAGGCGCTGTTCGACGCCTTTGAGGCGGAGAGTGGCATCAAGGTGCAGTGGGTGCGCCTGTCGGGCGGCGAGGCGGTGGCCCGCATCGAGGCGGAGAAGGCCAATCCCCAGGCCTCCATCTGGGTCGGTGGCGTGGGCACTCAGCACATCGAGGCGAAGCTTCGCGGCCTGACGGCGCCCTACCGCTCCCGCGTGGCGGACAGCATCCCGGCGGACTACCGCGACCCGGAGAACTACTGGACGGGCCTCTACGTGGGCCCCATCGCCTTCTGCATGAACACGGAGCGGGCGAAGGAGCTGAAGCTCGACATGCCGAAGACCTGGATGGACCTCCTGAAGCCGGAGTACGCCAAGAGCGTCCGCATGGCGCACCCCGCCACCTCGGGCACGGCCTACAACATGCTGACCACGCTCATCCGCATCTACGACGGCGACGAGGACAAGGCGTTCGACTACTTCAAGAAGCTCTCCGCGTCCGTCGAGCAGTTTACCCGCTCCGGCTCCGCTCCCGGCAAGAGCTGCGCCATCGGCGAGATCCCCATCGCCATCGGCTACCTCCACGACCAGGTGAAGCTGCAGAAGGAGGGTGCCCCCATCGAGATCGTGATCCCGTCGGACGGCACGGGTGCGGAAACGGCCTCCATGTCCATCCTGAAGGACGGTCCGGACGCCTTGAACGCCAAGAAGCTCTACGACTGGATACTCGGTCAGAAGGCCATGGACATCATCGCCAGCTGGTATGTCATCCCCCTCTCCAGCCTGGCCACCCCCTCCGAGACGGGCTTCTCGCTCGCGAAGATGAAGATGCTGAAGGACGACCAGTGGGACGCCGCCAACAAGGAGCGTTTGATCGAGCGCTGGAACCGGGAGATATCGATGGCCCCGGAGAAGAAGTAGGGGCCCGCAGGGCGCAGGGGCCTGGGAGATGCGGCAGAGGAGGGCGATCCACTTCGCCCTGATGATGGCCTTCATCGCGCTGGTGGGCTGGTGGGTGTACGGGAGCGTCCTCGCGGGGTTCCTGGAGGTGTCCCACGACGGCCAGCGCCGCACGGTGCAGACCGTTTCCTTAGGGTATCCCGGGGGAGAGGATGCCGAGGGATGGCTGGCTCGCCTGGCCGGAAACTCGCAGAGCTATCGCGTTGCCCTGACGGAGGGGTTGCCGGCTCCCGGCGCCTCTCCCGTCGTGCGGGGGGACCCGGACCTGGCGGAGCTGTGCCGGGCCTCCGCCGCCTCCCCCCAGTTCGCGAAGGGCTTTGACAACGCCGCCTATGAGGAGATCTACTGCAGCGAACGCGGCTGGGACCTTGCCGGGACGGAGCAGACGCTCTTCTTTGCACCGGCGGTGGACGCCCGCACCGGCGACGTTCAGGGGGCGCTGATCTTCGCCTTCAGCCGAGAGGGGGAGCGGGGCTTTATCCGGATGCTCCGGATGCTCTTCGCGGCGGTCCTGCTGCTCTTCACCGTCGTGGTCTGGCAGGTGATGATGAGCCGGGACCCCGTCGTCGGCTTTGCCCTGGCCGGCCTCTTCCTGATGGCCCTGGTCTTCGTGGCCTACCCCCTCTTCGAGGCGGTGCGTCTCTCCTTTCTGGAGGAGGGGCGCTTCTCCCTCGGCATCTGGCGAACGATCCTGACGAACAGCAGCTACATCGACGCCCTGAAGGGCAGCCTGAAGCTGGGCTGCTGCACGGCGACGCTCTCCACCCTCATCGGCTTCCTCTTCGCGTTCGCGTGTACGCGCACCAACGTCCGGTTCAAGAGGTTCATCGCCATGATGGGCGTCCTGCCCGTGATCTCGCCTCCCTTCTCCCTCACGCTCTCCGTCATCCTACTCTTTGGGAACAACGGGCTGATCACGCGCTGGCTGGGGCTCACGGGCTTCTCCATCTACGGCCTTCCGGGCCTGACGATGGTCCAGACGATGTGCATGTTCCCCATCGCGTTCCTGACGCTCTCCGGGGTGCTGGAGGCCATCGACTCCACGTTTGAGGAGGCAGCGCTGAACCTCTCGGCCAGCCGGCTCAGGACCTTTGCGTCCATCACGCTGCCCCTGGCCGCGCCGGGACTGCTCAGCGCGTGGCTTCTGGTCTTCACCACCTCGCTGGCGGACTTCGCCAACCCCCTGCTCCTGGCGGGGGACCTCAAGGTCCTCTCCGTCGAGTCCTACATCGAGGTGACGGGGATGAACCGCCTGGGGCATGGGGCGGCGCTGTCGCTCCTTCTGCTCCTGCCGACGCTTGCGGCCTTTCTGGCGCAGCGCTTCTGGGTGGCGAAGCGGTCTTACGTCACCGTCACGGGGAAGCCATCGGGCCGCATCGCGGAGCTGACGACGCCCGGCCTGCGCCGCGTCCTGGCTTGCGTCATCTATCTGATCATCCTCTTTTTGATCCTGCTCTACGGGACGATCGTCGCAGGCTGCTTCGTGAAGAACTGGGGCATCGACTACACCTTCAGCCTTGAGAACATCCGCGAGGCCCTGACCCGGTCGCGAGACGCCCTGTTCGACACCGTGACCCTCTCGGCCGTCGCCACGCCCATCGCGGGCGTCATCGCCATGATCGCGGCGCTGCTCATCGTGCGGCGGCGCTTCCGCGGCAAGCGGCTGCTTGAGGCCCTGCTCATGACGCCCTTCGCCCTGCCGGGCACGCTGGTGGGCATCAGCTACATCCTGGCGTTCAACCGGGCGCCCCTCATCCTGGTGGGGACGGCGGCCATCATCGTCATCAACTACGTGGTGCGAGAGCTGCCCGTGGGCATCGAGGGCGGGGTCGCCTCGCTGCGGCAGATCGACCCCTCCATCGAGGAGGCGGCCATGGACCTGGGGGCGGACTCCGCCACGGTCTTTCGCACCATCGTCCTGCCGCTGGTGCGCCCCGCGTTCCTGTCGAGCCTCTCCTACACGTTCGTGCGCTCCATGACGGCCGTGAGCGCGGTCATCTTCCTCATCTCCGCGCGCTGGTATCACATGACGATCCTGATCTACAACTTCTCGGAGAACCTGCGCTTCGGCCTGGCCAGCGTGCTGTCCACCGTGCTCATCGTCATCGTCTTCGGAGCCTTCGGGATCATGCGCATCCTGGTGCGGCGCAACGAGAACCTGCTGAAGAACGTCGTCTGATCCCCCGGCCCCATCGGGGGCGGGGGAACCCAAGCTGGAGGAATAATTGATGTCAGATACAGTCAACGCGGGGAGGAAGCCCCCCCGATCCGTTACCCTCAACGGGATCACGAAGGTCTTTCGCGACCCGCAGTCCGGGCAGGACGTCCGAGCCGTGGAGAGCGTGTCCTTTCGCCTGGAGCCGGGGGAGCTCGTCACGCTCCTGGGGCCGTCGGGGTGCGGCAAGACCACGGTGCTGCGGATTCTCTCCGGGTTCGAGCAGCCCACGTCAGGGCGCATCCTGATCGGAGAGATGGACGTCACGGACGTGCCCGCCAACGGACGGGACACGGCGATGGTGTTCCAGAGCTACGGCCTGTTCCCCCACATGAGCGTCTTCGACAACGTGGCCTATGGCCTGAAGCTCCGCAGGGTCCCCCGCGCGGAGATGGCGAAGAAGGTGGCGCACTTTCTCGACATGGTGGGCCTCGGCGCGCTGGCGAAGCGGTCCCCCTCCCGCCTGTCCGGCGGACAGCAGCAGCGCGTGGCCCTGGCGCGGGCCCTCATCGTGGAGCCGTCAGTGCTCCTGCTGGACGAGCCGCTCTCGAACCTGGACGCCATCCTGCGCGAGCAGATGCGCGTCGAGATACGCCGGCTGCAGAAGTCCCTCGGCATCACGGCCATGTACGTGACGCACGACCGCGTCGAGGCCATGAGCCTATCGGACCGTATCATCGTGATGAGGGGCGGTCGCATCGTGCAGGTGGGCACGCCGAGCGAGATCTACCGCGATCCGGCGAACTCCTTCGTGGCGGGCTTCGTGGGCAGGGCGGCCTTCTTCTCCTGCACGGTGCTGGGCGTTTCGGGAGCCGTGTGCGCCGTCGAGGTGAAGGGGCACGCTTTTGAGGCCCCGCGATGGGACCCTTCGCTGAGAGTCGGAGATGGGGCGGTCTTGATGGCCCGGCCGGAGTCGCTGTCGCTGGGCGAGCCGGGAATGGGCGTGGAGGACGGCGTCGTGACGGCCAACGTCTACCTGGGCAACAGCATGGAGTCCTGGGTGAGGACCGACCTGGGCGACGTGCTGGTCCAGATCGACGCCCCGGACGCCAAGAGGGTGTGGGCCGAGGGGGAGCGCGTTTCCCTGTCGCTCGACCCGCTGCTGACGAAGGTGCTTCCCGTCGACGAGCCGGCGTAGCTCAGGAGGTCTTACGTTGAGCGAGTATTCCATCGAGGTCAAAAATCCCAGGGCGCGGGAGGCCCTGGACCGCCTTGCGCCCGTCCTGCACGGCAAGGACGCCGTGCTGCTTCGGCTTTTGGTGTGCGTGTTCGCGGGTGGCCACCTCCTGCTGGAGGACATGCCCGGCCTCGGCAAGACGACGCTGGCCCTGGCGGCTTCGCGCCTCCTGGGCCTGAGCTTCGGCCGCGTGCAGTGCACGAACGACCTCCTGCCCACGGACGTCACGGGCGTGAACGTCTACCGGGCGGACAGCGGTCAGTTCCAGTTCTACGCGGGGCCGGTATTTCACCACCTGCTGCTGGTGGACGAGATCAACCGCGCGACGCCCAAGACCCAGAGTGCCCTCCTGGAGGCCATGGGGGAGGAGCAGGTGACCGTGGACGGGCGAAGCTACGCCCTGCCCAATCCCTTCTTCGTCATCGCGACACAGAACCCCGTCGAGAACGCGGGGACCTTCCCCCTGCCGGAGTCCCAGATGGACCGCTTCATGATCAAGACGTCCATCGGCTACCCCTCCCGGGAGGACGAGCGCCGAATCCTGCGCCTCGGCCCTCAGAAGAATGACTTCGCGTCCTTCCAGCCCCTGTTCACGCCGGACGAGATCGTGGCGCTTCAGGGACAGATCGAGCGCGGCATCCGCGTGGGCGACAGGCTCCTGGACTACGTCCTGGACCTGGAGCAACGGACGAGGACGCACCCCCTTCTGGAGGGCGGGATATCCCCGCGGGGCGGGATGATGATCCTGCGGGTGGCCCGCACGCTGGCCTGGCTGGGGGGGCGGGACTACGTCGTCCCGGAGGACGTTCGCTTCCTGGCCCTTGAAACCTGGGCCCATCGTCTTCAGGCCCGGAAGGGGGCGTCGGGCGCGGGCGTCCTGAGCCAGATCCTGAGCGAGACGCCCATTCCCTGATGCCCGTCCTCTCCGCCTTCAGGGGACGCCGCCGTTCGAGGAAGGATAGGCCCTGGACCGGCTCTCCGATCATCCGGCTCCGCACCGCGGGGACGGTCTACACGCTCCTGACGATCATGCTGGGTGTGGTGGCCGTCAACAGCGGAAACAACCTGCTGTACCTGCTGACGGCCCTCCTTCTGGGATACATGCTGGCCTCAGGCGTCGCGGGGCGGCGCAACATCATGGGGGCGCGGGCTGCACTGGAGCTGCCGGACGAGATCTACGCGGGCATCCCCTTCGAGGCCTCCATCCGCGTCGAGAACCCGCGCTCCGCTCCGCTCCACATGATCGAGGTGACGGTGCGCCTGGAGGAAGGGGAGGGGGTTGCCCCCCGCGCCTTCTTCGGCGTCGTCCCTCCGCACGGGGCGGCGAGCCGCGGCGTCGTACTGACCCTGCCGCGACGCGGGACGGTCCGCGTGGCCCTTGAGGTTTCCTCCGTGTTCCCCTTCGACTTCTTCACCCGCTTTGCCTGGGACCGGAACTGGACGACGGCGCTGACCTTTCCCACGCCGGCTCCCGACGCGTCGGTGGTTGCGGTCGGCGAGGCGGAGGAGGAGGGGGCGGCGTCCGTCGGTTCCTCCCGGAGCGACGACGCCTCCGACGCGGCTGGGGTCAGGCCGTATCAGACGGGAGACCCCGTAAGCCGCGTGCACTGGAAGATCACGGCCCGCACGGGGAAGCTGAGCACCCGCCTCCTTGAGGGCGAGGCGCCCGTGGGGCTGCTGATCGACCTGGACGGGCTGGTGCGCGACGGGCTGGAGCGCGGCCTGTCCGCGGCGGCGGGGCGAATCCTGCAGGCGGAGCGCGAGAGCGCGCCCATCGGCATGATGGATCGGGGAACGCTTTTTCCGCCGGCCCCGGGCCGACAGAACCGCCTTGCCCTCCTGCGGCGGCTGGCCCTCTACGAGGGGGCAGCGCGATGACGAGCCCTACTTCGGTTGTCGCACCCCGGACGCGCCCCATCCGCTTCTACCTGGACCTCCTGCTTCCGGTCTGCGGGCTGATGTGCTTTGCGATGGCGCAGGACGGCATCAGCGCCGCTGCAGGCTGGGCCTTCCTGCTGGGCCTGGCGGTGGTGGGAGCCGCCTCCTTTCTGGACCTGCCCCGGCCGCCGGGCTTCGTCACCTTTGCGGCGGTGCTCCTGCTGCTGATCCCCATCCTGGGGCAGATATCGCTCCGCTATGCGGCGGAGCCGTTGCTTGAGGCGATCCTCCTCCTGTTTCTGCTCCGCGTGTACGAGAGGCGCGGTCCGCGCGAATACGCCCAGGTGGTCATCATCCTGCTGGCCGCCGCCGTAATCTACGCCGTCCTGTCCGTCGAGCGCGTCTTCATGACGGTCTGCGTCGGCGTGGGGATCGTGGGCTCCATGATCCTGATGATGTCCGCCTGGATGCGCCGGGAGCCGGATGCGCGCCTCAGCTGGAGCGACGTGAGGGGCCTCCTTGCCCGCGCCCTGGGCATGTTCCTCGTGATGCTGCCCCTGTGTCTCCTGCTCTTCTTCGCGGCGCCGCGCTTCCGAAGCCCCTTTCGCGTTTCACAGGGTGGTTTCGGCGCGACGACGGGTTTCTCGGATCAACTCAGCCTGGGGGACGTGGGGCAGATTCAGGAGAGCGGACGCCTGGCCTTTCGGGCGGAGATGCGGGACATTGCGCCGCGAACGCCCTATTGGCGCGGCGTGGTGCTGTCCCTGTTCACCGGAGACACCTGGACAGTCAACCTGGTGGGGCGCCGCGGAGGTTGGGACGCCCCAACCTCCGGCGCGGAGAACCTGCGCTACTCGATCCAGATGGAACCCAGCGGACACCGCTGGCTGTTCACCCTGGACCGCCCAGTGACCCTTTGGGGGACCGATGCCCTAGACCTGGGCAACGGGACCTACGCACACCGCTCCTTCAATGGAGCGCGCTACGAGGCGGAGTCCGTCCTCGATCCGACGGGTGGCGGCAGCTTGACGCCGCGGGACGAGGCCCTCTGCCTTCAGCTGCCGGAGGGGTATTCCCCAGCCGTTCGCCGCCTTGCGGAGGAGATCGCGGGGGGAGCGAAGGGTGATCGGGAGAAGATGGAGGCCGTCGTCGCGCGGCTGTCGGGCGGAGAGTACCGGTGGACGCTGAGGAACCTGGCGCAGGGACGGAACGCACTGGAGGACTTCCTGCTCCGCCTGAAGCGCGGCAACTGCGAGTACTTCGCATCGGCCGCCGGGGTGATGCTGCGGATGCTGGGCGTCCCCGCCCGGCTGGTGGGGGGCTACCGGGGCGGAGACTACAACCGCACCGGAGGCTTCTACTCGGTTAGGGACCTGAACGCCCACGTCTGGGTGGAGGCCTGGGACCGGGCGAGCCGTGCCTGGATTCGGCTGGACCCGACGCCGACGGCGTTGGAGGACGAGGTGGAAGCGGAGGTCCTCGCCTCGGGCAGTGGTTGGGGCGAGTTCTGGGACTACCTGGACTATCAGTGGAACCGTTATTTCGTGGCCTACGGCGGCAGCCAGCAGGCACAGTGGGCCGGAGCGCTGCGGTCCCTCCTGAGGAACCCCCGTGCTGCCCTCCCCTCCGTGGGAAGCTTCATGGATGGCACGGGGCGCGGGGCTTCCCGCGCAGCCTTTGCGGTAGGGGCGGTGATCTTGGCGTTGGCCAGCGGCTGGGGGGTATGGCGCTATGCGCACCGCGACGAGCGGGCCGCCCTGCTCCGTCGGTTTGATCGCCTCATGGCCCGGCGCGGCTTCGTGCGCTCCCCCTGCGTGGGGCTCCTGGAGTTCGCCTGGACCCTGCCGGAGCCGCTGAGGGCGGACGCTCTCGACTTCGCCTCGGGCCTCTCCGCCGTGTTCTACGGTGGACGCGAACTGGACGGGCCGTGCCGCGAGGCCCTGCTGCGGGCGCTGTCGGCCCTGTCCTCGACAAGGGGTTAGCGGTCGGGGCGGCGCAAGCCCAGGCATTTTTAAGATAGTGTGAGCGGGACCTCATGCACGGGGCGGTCCCGACGGGAAGGAAGGGTGCTCTCATGGCAGACAGGGGGATCGATTTTCGTTCCAGGGCAGCCAAGGGCTCGGCGACCCCGGCGTCGGGCGACGACCGCGGCCTCCATCGCCGCGTTCAGGAGCTGGAGCGGATGCGGGAGCAGTACGAGCTGGAGGCTGCAGCGTTTGAGGACCTGGATCGCCTCTACCGGGGACTGGCGGACAGCGGGGCCTTTTTGTACGCCTTCGTGGACGTCCGGGGCACGTTTCTGTTCATGAACCGCGGGATGCAGCTATTCCTGGGACAAGACCCCGAAGGGGGCGCGCCGGAAACCCTCCTGTCGCGTTGCCCCTTTGGACAGATCGAGGCGATGCGCGGCCTGCTGCACGACGCCATGGGAGGGCCCGTGGCGGCGGTGGTGCCCCTGGCGCGCCCGGACGGGGTCAGTATCTGGATGGACGCGGAATTTTCAGCGATGGACGTTCGGGGCGAACCCGCGCTGCAGGTCATCGGGGTGGACGTGACGGAGTGGGTGAACCTCCGGGAGCAACCGGAGCCCGGATGGAAGCACGGCGTGTGGAGCCGCGTTCTGGACTGTTGTCCGGGATTGCTCTGCTGCGTCGTAGATCGGCAGGGCACGCTGCTCTACGCCTCTCAGGGGTACAGCGCCCTCGCCCTGCGGGTCCTGGGCCATCGCTGCGAGGTAGGGAAGCGCTACCCCCCGCTTCAATCGAAGACGGACAAGTCCCTTCACGACATCTTGATGGCGGCTGCGCTGGGGCAGACCAGCGGCGTGGAGATCGAAGAACGCCACAGCGAAGGGGACCGGCTCTGGAGCTTCACAGCGGCGCCCCTTGAGCTGAACGGCAGCCTGGAGGGGGTGGCAGTGCGCGTCCTCCCCGTGCAGGTGCCGCAGATCCGGCAGCCCGCGCCGCCACCGGACGCCCCGGAGCCGCCGGCCCCTGCCGTCGAGCCTCCGGTGGAGCCGTCCGAGCGAGCGGGCATCCTGAACGCCTTCGCCGTCCCGACGGCCGTGGTGAACGAGCGCGGGGTATGCCTTGCGGCCAACGCGCCCTTCATCCTCGCGCTGGACGCCAGGGAAAAGGTGGTCGGTTCTCGCCTCCTCGACCTGATCCCCAGGGACGGTCCCGCGAACGCGGACTTCCACGAGAAGTTTCCCGACGTGCTGCAGGCCCGCGAGGGGCGCCTCTCCTGCCGCCTCTCGTCCCGGGACGGGGACCTGACGTGGTTTGAGGTCGGCGTTCGGCCCCTGGAGTGGGCCGGGTTTCGCGCTGCGCTCCTGACGTGTGAGGACGTGACGCTCCTGCGCCGGACGCAGGAACAGCTACAGCGCGCCGCCGTGACGGACCGCTCCACTGGCGTCCTGAACCGCCAGGGCATGGAGCGCGTCCTGTCCCGTGAGATGGAGCGCGCCGTCCGGGACAAGACGCCCCTCAGCCTGATGATCATGGACATCGACGGCTTCCGGCGCCTGAACGAGAGCAAAGGGTACGCGGCGGCGGAGCTCGTCCTGAAGACGCTGATCGCGCTCTGTCAGGGGCTCCTCGCTGTGGAGGACGTCATCGGGCGGTGGGGCGGGGACGAGTTCATGGTGCTGACGCCCCGCTCCTCCGAGGCTGCGCGGATCCTGGCGGATTCGATGCGGGACCTGGCTCACAGCGGGTCCTTCGGTGCGGAGGGCGCCCTGACGCTCAGCGTCGGCATTGCGCAGTTTCGCGCGGAGATGGACCTCTCCAGCCTGGTGGGCGCTGCCTACGACGCGATGGTCCGGGCCAAGCGGAGCGGAGGGAACCGCGCCGTGACGGCGGAGGACGGCGAGGGCCGCTAGACGGCCGGGGCCGCCCCGGACGCAGGCGAGCTTAATTGAGGATGGTGTGTGGATTTGGGACAGATTCAGATCATCGTTGAGGGCATGACGGCGAGCGGCAAGTCCACGGTGGTGGACCTGCTGGCGGAGCGCCTGGGGTTCAAGGTGATGCCGGAGGAGTTTCGCGACCAGCACGACCTCCTGAGCCGCTTCCACCACGACCGGCGGTGGGCGTTCCCCATGCAGCTGAACTTCCTGGTGACGCGCTTTGCACAGTACCTCTGCGCGTCGGAGGAAAACGATTACATCATGGACCGCAGCATCTTTGGCGACAAGGTCTACGCCACGCTCTACTACAAGCAGCACTACTTCACGGACAGCCAGTTCGGCTGCTACCTGACGCTCTATGACTCCCTGTTGAGGAACACGGCGTCCCCGCGGCTCCTGATCCTGGTGCGCTGTCCCTTTGAGGAGATACTGCGCCGCATCCGGGCGCGGGGCCGTCAGGACGAGATCGACGCCGGAGTGGAGTACTGGCGCCTGCTCTTCGACGCCTATCAGCCGTTCCTCGAATTCGTGCGCAAGGAGATGCAGATCCCGAACGTCCTGGAGCTGGACCTTGCGGACCCGGCCTTCATCAAGACGCCGGAGCGCGTGGAGAGGTTCCTGGATGACGTGAGGGCCTTCTTCCCGGAGCGCTTTGCGGGGTTGCAGTAAGGGCCTGTGACGCCGCGATCGTCGGCGCAGGACCCGTAGACCTCTTCACGGCGGCGGAGTTGGCGCGCCACGGCAAGAAGGCCCGGATCGCCGACGAGGGGTTGTGCCTGAGGATCGTCCGGGAGGCGAACAGAGGAAGGTCGCTCAGGCTGTAGCAATCCAACCCTGTGGTTTCAGAGAGGCTCACACGTTTCCGAGGTGTACGTGCGCGAGCTCTGCGCGGGCTGCCTCCTCCATGCGGCGCAGGAGGGCGCGGGACGTGGGGGGTGCGTCGTGGTGCCGCGCGGGGAAACAGCGCGTGATGTGCAGGGGGATGTCTCGCGACAGGGAGGCGATCCAGCCCACCATCTCCGAGAAGGCCGCCATACCGTCGTCCAATCCGGGAACGGCGAGGTGCGTCAACTCCACGTGGACGCCGCCCCGCACCCACAGGGCGATGGTCCGCTTCACGGCCTCCAGGTCCCCACCGAGCCGCCGATACCCCTCCGGCGTGAACGCCTTCAGGTCCACGTTCGCCGCGCTGACCCAGGGCAGGAGGTCCCGTGCCGCCTCCTCCGACATCGCCCCGTTCGTGACGAGGACCGCCGCGACCCCCGCCTTCCTCAGCAGGGGGGTGGCCTCCAGGAGGTACTCCGCCTGAAGGGTCGGCTCGTTGTAGGTGAAAGCCAGAGCGTCCAGACCCAGCCCCCGGACCTCCCTCGCCAGCGCCTCCGGCGGCAGGAACGGGACGGAGGCACTGGCGTCGTAGACGCTTTTCGCCGGTCGGGCTATGCGCCAGTTCTGGCAGAAGGGACAGTCCATCGTGCAGCCCAGGCTCCCCAGCGAGTAGATGAGGCTGCCGGGCCGCCAGTGGGCGAGGGGCTTCTTTTCGACGGGGTCCACGGCCCGTGCGCAGAACCGACCGAGCCAGGGCGAGAGGAGCGTTCCCCCGTGGTTGAGGCGGACGCCACACGCCCCCGCGGCCCCGTCCGCGATGCGACACCCGCGAAAACACAGGCCACAGGAAACGCGCCCGTCCTCCTCGCGATTCCACCAACGCGCCGCCATGCCCATCCGCGCCGCAGGCGATCCGCCTCCTCCAGTTGAGGCCGGGGACGCGCTGCCTCTCCCTCCCTTCTCTTTCTGTCTGTCAAAAACAGGACTTCGGCGCCGAACGCCTCGCTTAGATTTGCCAGACCCCCGCCTCCGAGAGCTGGCGGGTGACCGTCCCTGCCCAGTCCCGGTTGCTGGCGGGGGAGGCCGGGCTGGGGTGGAGGATGCGCAGGATCCGGACGTCTGTATCGCCGAGCGCCTCCCGCGCGCGGGCCTCGGCGAAGGCCCCCACGCCGACGACCCACTTGGGGGAGAGGGCGCGAACCGCGGCGCGCAGGTGCTCATCGCACGCTGCGTAGAGGGGCGTCCGGAGTTCCGGCGGCAGGTGGTCCGGCGTGAGGTTGCGTCCACCCTCCGTCCCGTTTTTGCGCGGGGAGAGGGCGATGAAGAGTAGCGGGCAGAAGTTGACGACGAAGTGCTCCTCGAAGAAGCCCTCCGGGGTCCCGAAGCGTCCGGAGAAGAGCCCCCAAAGACGGCGGCCGCTGACCTCGGAACGCCTGCAGGCGGTGCCCTCAACGGGGTAGGCGGGGTGCGGATGGGCCGGCCTGCCGTTCAGAGGGACGTCGAGCTTCAGCCAGTCTCGGACGACGGCGGCCTCGCCGAAGGGCACCCCCGTCTGAGCCATGCCCCAGGGGCCGGGGTTCATCCCCAGGAACACCACGCGCTTCCGTCCCTGACCAAAGCGCCTCACGTAGGCCGCGAAGGCGTCCCATGCGTAGTCCAGGGGGTTGTAGACGGCCGCCGCAGGCGGGACGAAGCGCATGGCGTCCACCTCCGCCCTCAGCTTCCGTGCGGCGGCGAGCTGCGCCTCGACGGAGGCCCCGTCCTGAGTTGCCGGCACCGGTCACTCCTCTGCGCCGTGAGGGGCCAGGTGGAGCTCCCCGTCCTCGACGTCGACGTCGATGCGCGTGCCGTTCGCGAACTTCCGCGTCAGCAGGGAGTCGGCCAGGCGGTCCTCCAGCAGGGACTGGATGGCCCGGCGCAGGGGCCGGGCGCCGTACTTCGGCTTGAAGCCCTTCTCCAGTATCTTCTCCTTCGCGCCCACGCTGACGTCCAGGGAGAGCCCCTGTCCCTTCAGCCGATCGTCCAGCTCCGCCAGCATCGCGTCGACGATGCGCAGCAGGTTGTCCCGCGACAGGGGACGGAAGACGGCCATCTCGTCGATGCGGTTCAGGAACTCCGGCCGGAAGGTGCGCTGAGCCTCCTCCATGATGACGGCCTTCTGGCGCTCCCAGCTTCGCTGCTCCGACGCCTCCGCGGAGCCGAAGCCCAGCGCGCTGCCCTGTTGGGCCTCCTTCGCGCCGACGTTGCTCGTCATGATGATGACCGTGTTGCGGAAGTCGACCTTACGCCCCTGCCCGTCGGTCAGGTGCCCATCGTCCAAGATCTGCAGCAGGACGTTGTAGACCTCCGCGTGTGCCTTCTCGATCTCGTCGAACAGGATGACGGAGTAGGGCCGCCGCCGGACGGCCTCCGTCAGCTTCCCCCCGCTTTCGTGTCCCACGTAGCCGGGGGGGGCGCCCAGGAGCTTCGAGACCTCGTGCTTCTCCATGAACTCGCTCATGTCGATGCGGATCATGGCGTCCTCGCGTCCAAAGAGAAAGCGGGCCAGGCAGCGGGCCAGCTCCGTCTTGCCCACGCCGGTGGGGCCCATGAACAGGAAGCTGCCGATGGGCCGCCGCGGGTCGTGCAGGCCCGTGCGTGCGCGGCGGATGGCCCGCGCCACGGCGCTGACCGCCTCGTCCTGCCCGATCAGGCGGGAGGATATCTCCTCCTCCATGCGCAGAAGCCGCTCCGTTTCTGTCTCCGTGAGCTGTTTCACCGGGATGCCCGTCATCTCCGCCACCACCTCGGCGATGTCCTCGCCGGTGACCTCGACGCGCTCCTCGCTCCGGCCGCTGCGCCACTCCTCCGTCGCGGCCTCAAGCTGAT
Source organism: uncultured Fretibacterium sp. (assembly GCF_938030725.1). Classification (GTDB taxonomy): domain Bacteria; phylum Synergistota; class Synergistia; order Synergistales; family Aminobacteriaceae; genus Fretibacterium. The sequence goes on from NZ_CALHIQ010000031.1 coordinate 18,009, forward strand.
CCGCCAGGGCGTGCTCCTCGTCGCGCAGCTGCGCCGCGCGCTCGAACTGCTGGTTCAGCACGGCCTCCTCCTTCTGACGTTGAGTGTCCGCGAGGCGGCGCTCCAGCTCCCGAACGGACTCCGGCGGGTCCAGCGACCGAAGCCGGGTCCGCGCTCCGGCCTCGTCGATGAGGTCGATGCCCTTGTCGGGCAGGAAGCGATCCTGCACGTAGCGCGAGGAGAGGTTCGCTGCGGCCTGGAGGGCGTCGTTCGTGAAGGTCACCTGGTGGTGTTCCTCGTAGCGATCCCGAAGTCCGCGCAGGATGCTGACGGAGTCCTCGATGCCGGGCTCCTCGATCAGGATGGGCTGGAAGCGGCGCTCCAAGGCGCTGTCGCGCTCCACGTACTTGTGGTACTCCGCCTGGGTCGTCGCGCCGATCATCTGGAACTTCCCGCGCGACAGGCTGGGCTTCAGGATGTTGGCCGCGTCCATTGCCCCTTCGGCGCTGCCTGCGCCGACGATGGTGTGCACCTCGTCCACGAAGAGGATGACCTCGCCGGAGTCGGAGAGCTCCTTCACGATGCGGCGCAGCCGCTCCTCGAACTCCCCCCGGTACTTGGTGCCCGCCACGAGGTTCGCCGTGTTGAGCTGGATGATGCGCTTCTCCCTCAGGGGGTCCGGCGCAGCGCCCGACACGATCTTTTGGGCCAGCCCCTCGACGATGGCCGTCTTGCCGACGCCGGGGTCGCCGATCAGGACGGGGTTGCTCTTCGTTCGTCGGCACAGCGCCTGGATGACGCGACGGATCTCCCGCTCGCGCCCGATGACGGGGTCGAGCTCGCCGTCGCGGGCTTTCTGAGTCAGGTCCACTCCCAGTTGGTCCAGCGTCGGCGTTCGGCTCCTGCCCTGCCGCTTCAGCCGGTCTGTCAGGAGCTCCACGTTCTGTCCCTGGCCCCCACCGGCGTTCACTGCGTTGGCCTCGATGATGGCGGTCACCTGCTTCAGGACGACCTCCCGGGTGATCCCCATCGTCAGGAAGTGCTGGACCACCATGCTGCTCTCGTCCGCCAGGACGCCCAACAGGATGTGTTCCGTATCGACGTAGTTGACGCCCATCTTGCGGGCCTCGACCATGGACAGCTCAAGCGCCTTCTTCATGCGCGGGCTGAGCGGCAGGTCGATGGGCCTGGACGCGGGCTGGGATCGCCCCATGATCTCCCGGATGTGGGCGCACAGCCTCTCAGGCGACACGTCCAACTCGACCAGGGCGCGACAGGCGATGCCGCCGCCCTCCTGCGCCAGCCCCACCAGGAGGTGCTCCGGCTCCACCATGGGATGCCCCATCTGAAGCGCTTCATGGTGGGCCAGCTGGATGACCCTCTTGCCTCGTTCCGTAAAAAATTGCCACATGGTATGTTCTCCTTGATAGAGTAAAAACGGCGTGCGTTCAGGCCAGCATCAGGCCCCGCAGCATCCTCTTCAGCATCTCCGCCTGAATGACGCTCCGCTTGTGCTGGGACAGGTCGAAATCGCTGCGCCCCATCTCGTCAGCGTGCCTCAGCGCCACCTCGATCAGAAGACGCTCGCGCACGGTGATGAGGCCGCGCTCCTGCAGGGATTGGAGGAGGCGGCGGCAGTCCTGCTCCGAGATGGAGTCCCCCACGATGTCCTCGACGTGCTTCAGGCGCTCCTCCGGCTCCTCGCAGGAGATGCGCAGGATGCGGATGTACCCGTGGCCGCCCCGCTGGCTCTCCACCAGAAAACCACGCTCTGGCGTGAAGCGGCTGCGCAGGACGTAGTTAATCTGGCTCGGCACGCAGCCGAAGAACTCCGCCAGCTCCTTGCGCCTGAGGGATACGGAGGGTTCCGTTTCCGTTTCGAGGAGCTCCTGAATGTATTTCTCAATGGCCAGGGTCAAGTTGGGCATACCCCTTACCTCCGTTCCATGGTTGGCCGGATCCGGAAATCAAAGTCAGCGATCCGACAGGGCCTCATTTTATCCTTATGGTCAGGGATAATCAATAATGAAAAATGCCGATAGACGAGAGGTCAGGCCGGATGCAGCGGACAAATTGTATTGTGTATTTCGCGTCCTCCCAAATTCTTATACTATAATTGAGAAACAGCCCCACATGGGGGCGGAAGGGTTATGATTGGGTACATGAGTATCGTTCAGGAAAAGACGAAACCGTCGAGGGGAGAGCTCCTCGGCGTTGAATTGGAGGTTCGCCGGTATCCCGACCCGGTGTTGAAGAAGGTCGCAGAACCGGTTACGGTCTTTGACGACGAGCTGGCTGATTTCGTCGACAAGATGCGCGCGGTGATGCGCGTCAGCGACGGCGTGGGGCTGGCTGCGCCGCAGGTGGGAGTGCTTCGGCAGATCGCGGTTGTCGATTATAAGGATGAGGTCTACGACCTCATCAACCCCCGCGTTCTGGAGCAGAGGGGCGAGCAGGAGGGGGAGGAGGGGTGCCTCAGCTTCCCCGGCATCTACGCGATGGTGCGGCGCCCGGAGTGGGTGCGCGTCGAGGCACAGGACGTGCGGGGGGAGGTCCACGTCCACGAGGCGTCTGGTTTCCTCGCGCGGGCCTTTCTGCACGAGATGGACCACTTGAACGGAAAGCTCTTCATCGATTACCTCTCCCCCCTGAAGCGCGGGGCGATTCGCCGCAAGATGATGAAGAAAAAGGAGAGCTAGGGTGCGGCTGTGGTTCATCGGCGGCGGCTCCTTTGCCGCACGCTGCCTTGAGGCCCTCGTCCGGCGCCTCCCCGTTGAGCTCGTGGTCACCGGGACCCCCACCCGGGGTGGCCGCGGCATGGCGGAGATCCCCTCGCGGGTGGAGGAACGCGCCCTGGCGCTGGGCCTTCCCCTTGAGCGCACGGGGCCCCTCGGCGAAAACGAGCCGCTCCTGACGGCTCTGGCGGCGAATCCGCCCGACGCGATCCTGGTGGTGGACTTCGCTCAGCTGATCCGCGAGCCCTTCTTGAGCGCGCCGCGCTGGGGGTGCCTGAACGTCCACCCCTCCCTCCTGCCGCGCTGGCGCGGGGCGGCGCCCGTTCCCCGATCGCTGATGGACGGCGATGTCCGGACGGGGGTGACCGTCTTTCGTCTGACGCCCGAGATGGACGCGGGGCCCATCCTGCGCCAGGCGGCGGTGGAGGTCGGGGCGGGGGAGACGGCGACAGAGCTCTACGACAGGCTGAGCGCCCTGGGCGCCGAGATCGCTGCTGCGGGGCTGTCCGCGCTGGAGTCCGCCGGGGACTGCTTCGCCGGACTCTTCACCCCGCAGGACGACGCTGCAGCCTCCTACGCGGCGAAGCTCGCGAGGTCGGAGTTTGAGCTCTCCTGGCGGCAGCCCGCGGAGCGCTTGGACAGGGCGGTCCGCGCCCTTGAGGCCTCCGGCGGCGCCTTCGTCATGGTCCGTGAAAAGCGTCTCAAGGTCTGGCGTGCCGCTCCGGCGGCTGGAGGGCACGGGGAGCCGGGAACCGTGCTGGCCCTCCAGGATGGCGCCCTCGTCGTGGCCTGCGCCGCTGGCGCGCTGCACCTGGAGGAGGTGCAGGCGGAGGGCAAGCGCAGGGTCCCTGCCGCGGACTGGGCTCGCGGTCTGAGGCTTGTGCCGGGGGACGTCCTGTGAGCTTTGAATTAAGGAGGGCATAAACTATAGCTTATCATGGTGATATAATAGCCACAACACAGACTTTCAGCAGGGGAGGCGCAGGAATGGCGCAGAGCTCATGGGGAGGCCAGGAGCGGCGTGCGTCCGGACGGCGCATTTACGAGGGCAGGATCCTGAACCTGAGGGTCGATGAGGTGACGATGCCAAGCGGCCGTACGGCGGAGCGCGAGGTGGTGGAACATCGGTCGGCCGTAGGTATCCTGGCGTTGACGGGGCGGGACAGCGTGCTGCTGGCGCGCCAGTACCGTTATGCCGTCGGGGAGGAAACGCTTGAGGTGTGTGCAGGGCTGATCGAGCCGGGGGAGGACCCCCGTGCGGCCGCTGAGCGCGAGCTGCAGGAGGAGCTGGGAGTGAAGCCCGGGAGGCTTCAAGAAGTGGGTGGGTTCTACTCGTCGCCGGGCTTCTGCACGGAGTACCTCACGTTGTTTCTGGCCGACGAACTCCAGAGTTCCCGCCTGCCCCAGGACGAGGACGAGAACGTGAGCGCTCTCGAGGTCCCCTACGGGGACATTCCCGGCATGATGGCGGACGGCGCCTTCAAGGACTCCAAGACGTTCGCCGCGCTGGCCTGGCTCATGGCGAGGGAGGGAATACCGCCCAGGGTCCATTGACTGCGGCGTCGGAACCATGCGATGCGGCGTCCGGCACGGGCTTTGCTGGTCCGGAGTTGGACGAATATCTTGAGTAAGGGAGCGTTATAGTAATGTTGAAGAACTTGAGGATATCTGCAAAGCTTGCTTTGGGCTTCGGGCTGGTGCTCTCCCTGTTTGCGGTGGCCGCGATCTTCAGCTGGAGCAGCATCTCGCACGTGCAGGAGGAGATACGTTACCTGGATAAGATCACGGACCTTTCGACCCTGATCAGCGACATGAACGACGCACTGGAGGTCGTGACGAACAACCTGAGCGCGCTGCGCCTTTCGGAGTCCCAGGAGGACCTCAATGCGCTGAAGAGTTCTCTGGACGCCCTGAGGGACCATCCCAGGAAGGTCAACGAGCTGGTGGCACCGGAGCCGAGGATGCAGGTGCTGAGGGGAGGAACGTCGACTTCGGGGCAGGTCAGGACGCTCCCCGAGCTGGAGGGCTACCTCGATGCGTTCGGCAGGAACGTCGCCGCCTACGAAACGACGCTGCACTCCCAGCATGCAGCCATGGCTTCCCTTACGGACAACCTTGAAAAGACGACGGAGGTCATAGGGACGATCCTTGAGAAGTTCTCCGCTTCGAAGCCGGAAACGGCGGACTACAACGCCGCGGGCGGTGGCCGCAGCGGGGCGAACGAGATGGGCGCTGCGGCGGACCTGCGGTACAAGCTGACGCTCTTCCGCAGGCAGTACGTCTACGCCCTGTACAAGCGGGATGTGGCGCTTCTGGAGGGCGCTGCGGCGGACTTTGACAAGTGGGCGGCGGACTACGACGCCTTCAAAAACTCCGCCTCCGAGGGCTGGCTGAAGGACCTTTTGGCCTCGGACGACGGTTTGGTGCGCTCCGCCAAAGCGGACATGGTGAACATTCTGAAGGCGTACCGCGACGCGCAGTCCATCATGGAGGAGTGCCTGAAGAACGCCGGCGGGATCGAGGACTGTGCCCTGAGCATCTACGGCCAGATCGACCGAAAGGTCAACGAGCTCGTGATAGGGAGCTACAACGCCCTCGGCAACGCTCTGACGCTGCTCCTGTCCCTGGTCGTCCTGTCCATCGTCCTCGGCGCGATCATCGCCTGGGCGATCGCCCGCGGCATCTCGAAGCCACTTGGCATCGTGGTGAACCTCACCGCGCGGGCCGAGGGCGGGGACCTGACGCTGAAGCGGGAGGACTTCCCCTACGACGGCCGCGATGAGCTGGGCGCGCTGGGCGAGGCCCTGATGAAGATGATCGCGGCCCAGCGCACGGCCGTGAGCGAGGTCCTGACGACGGCGGACCAGGCCGCGGCGAAGTCCGTCGACATTCTGGACAACTGCAAGAGGAGCCTGGACTCCGCGACCAGGGTGAAGGATGCCGTGCAGAAGGCGGTTTCCTTGATGGAGAACAACTCCTCCTCACTTCAGGAGAGCAACGCGGGGACGGAGGAGATGTCCGCTGCGTCCATGACCTCCGCCCAGGCGGCGACGGACTGCGCTGAGTTCATCTCCAACATGACGACGGTGACGAACAAGGCGGTCGATACGGTGCAGGGCACCATCGAGGACATGGGCGAGCTGCAGAAAAAGACCCAGGAGAGCGGACAGAAGCTCCAGGACCTGGTGGATTCCGTGGACAAGATCAGCGAGTTCGTGGGCGTCATCACCTCGATCGCGGACCAGACGAACCTCCTGGCGCTGAATGCGGCCATCGAGGCGGCGCGCGCCGGCGAGGCGGGGCGCGGCTTTGCGGTGGTGGCGGAGTCCGTGCGGAAGCTGGCGGAAGAGTCGAACCGCGCGGCGGGGAACGTTCGGGCCCTCATCGAGACGCTGCAGGGCAGCGCAAGGGAAACGAAGTCCGCCAGCGACGAGACGGCGACGCTGCTGAGCCAGACGATGGAGAAGGGGACGTCGGCAAAGGACTCCCTGTCCGAGGCGATGGAGCAGATCGACAAGGCCAACGATCGGATCCAGAACATCGCGGCGGTTGCCGAGGAGCAGGCGGCCTCCAGCAAGGAGATTGCGGCGGGCATCGACAACGTGACGAAGTCCAGCTCCGAGATCCTGGAGCACCTGGAGAAGATCGCGGAGGCCATGGACGAAGCGACGGCCGTGTCCACCAGCACCACGAAGGAGTCGGACGCTCAGGCCGAACTGGTGCAGCACGTGAAGGACGCCATCGCCGTCTTCAAGGTGGAGGATTCTGAGGACAGGGGGCGCAGCAGCCGCAAGGCCCTGCGCGGCTAGCCCTCGTAGCGAGCGTAAACGAACCGTTGAGAACGAGGCGGGAGAGGTCCTTCGGCGAAGCAAGCCGGACGACCTCTCCCGCTTTATGGCGCGTAGGATTCGGAGGACGGCAGCTTACGATGGCACAGCGGCCTGTTCCGCGGTCAGGTCCTCCGTCGTGAAGTCCACGGCCCGCCGCAGGTCCTCCAGGGAGAGCTCCATCATCCGGCCTATTTTTCCGGCGCTGACGATGATCGTCGCGAGCCCCTCCGCCGACGCGTCCACGACGGTCCGAAACGTTTTCTTCATCCCCACGGGAGAGCAGCCCCCGTGTACGTAGCCGGTGAGGGGCAGGAGCTCCTTCGAGTGGACCATCTCGACGGACTTCTCGTTCACGGCGCGGGCCGCCTTGCGCAGGTCCAGCTCACGCCCTCCGGGCACAACGAACACGTAGTGTTCGCGGCTCCTCCCCACGGTGACGAGGGTCTTGAAGACCTCGTCCGTCCCGCGCCGCAGAAGGCGCGCCGCCTCCACGGCGCTGACGGCGTCGGTCCCGTCCATGGGAACGGTGAGAGGAGTGTAGCTTGCCCCGCACGCCTCAAGCCGGCGCATGGCGTTCGTCCGGTCCGCCGTCCTGCCGCTCACGGCCGCAGCCCTTCCTCCGCCGCGCGCTCAAGCATCCTGCGGCGATCCAGCGGGCGCACGTTCTGCACGATCCAGTCGCGCATCGCCGCGCCCTCCGGCGTTTCCTGGGATGAGGAGAGGAACTTCAGCTCAATGCCGAGCTCCCGCGCCGCGTCGTGAGCCAACACCGGCCAGACGCGGCCGATGTCGCCGATGATGGGCAGGCTGCCCTCGTGGCGTGCAAAGGCGGACATCTCCATGCGGAAAGGAATCCTCGCGGCCTTCGTCTTGGGCAGGCCCTTGTCGATGGCCTCCTGGACCGTCCGGGACAGCTCCACGGCGCGCCTCAGGTTCTCGTCCAAGTCGATGCGCACCAGCGTCTTGTCCCGAAGGCTGTAGGTGGCCTGGCCGGACCAGCTGGCCCAGATGCCGTGCCCCGTGTAGCACTCGAAGGGGCCGTCGTGGACCTCCTGCGTCAGGGCCACGGCGGACTCGATGATGACGTCGCAGGTGGCCAACATTCGAGAGAGGCGCATGGAACGCTGGGAGATCGGGATGCTGTCCCCGATGGACATGCCCACTGCGCCGCCGCCGATGAGCTGGGGGATGGTGACCAGCACGGGCACGCCACGCCCTGCCGCCGCGCCCAGCATGGTCATGGGGTCGCATCCCCAGCCTGCGACCTCCTCAAAGGGAAGCCCGTACATCCGGGCCAGGTTCATGATCTCCCCCGCCAGCCGCTCGCCTCGAAGCCCCATGGGGTAGGCCATGTTGCCCGCCGCCTTGATGATGTCGCTGTGTATGGGAAGGTCCCTGCCGCGCCTCAGCAGGTCCTCGTCCAGCGGCATCTCCCTCCGGAGCTCCTCCAGCTCCGCCTCCGTCATGCGCGTGAACTCGAAGAGGCCTCCCCGCGGCAGGAAGCGCTCCTCCAGGCCGAGCGCGGCGGCGTCCACGCGAAAGACGCGATCCAGCGCGCCGCCCATCTCGTGCGACACGACGGCCGAGCTGGTGGACACCGCGTCCACCAGCCCCACGCGGATGAGCTCTGCGAGGAGCGTCGTGACCCCCTCGTGAATGTTGGGGCCGCTGCCCGTTACGACCATGACCTTCCCGCCGCACCTCTTCGCCGCGACGATGCGGCGGACGGCCTCGTCCAGGGCCTCGCGGGAACGACCGTCCAGCGAGGCCCTGAACCCTTCGACCTGCGGCGCTCCAAAAAGCGTGTTCATCGTGCGTCCTCGTCCTCCTGACTGATATAACGAGCGATATGGTGCAGTCCTCGACGTGCGGGGCCGCTCACGGGACCTTCACGTCCTTCACGTACTCGCGAATGACCTCCCAGGTCCGCGCCGACGCGCCGCCCAGCGTGTCGAAGTAGGCCTGGGACGCCTGCCGCACTGCCTCCTGCGTCGCCGGGTCAAGGGCGGCCGCCCAGACGCCGGCCAGCTCCTGGGGGCCGTGCACGCAGCGAGCAACTCCCAAAGCGTCCATCCGCTTCGTGTCGGGGAAGTCCGTCATGCTGGGGCCGTGGGCGGTCGTGATGCCGAACAGCGCAGGCTCAATGGGGTTCTGTCCGCCCTTTGGCACCAGGCTTCCTCCCACGAAGGCGGCGTCGGCCGCTGCATAGAGGTCGAAGAGGATTCCGATGCGATCGACCACGGCGATGTCCCATCCGTCGGAGAGATGGGACAGGAGGTCGGCCTTCAGGTCCGGGTAGGGCAGTGCGGCGGCGACGACCAGGAGGGCCCGTTCCGGGTGGCGCGGCACGACGACGAGCCGGGCCTCCGGATGCCGTTGGCGCACGATGCGGAAGGCCGAGATGACGGCCTCCTCCTCCCCCTGGTGGGTGCTGCCCGCCACGAAGAGCGGCGCTTCCCCACGCCGCAGGTCGGACCAGATTCCCTTCCTGGCCCCGTCCAGGCGATCCAGCAGGGCGTCCACCTTGCAGTCGCCCGTCACGGTGATCTTCTCGCGGGGCACGCCCAGGGCCGAGAAGTTCTCGAGGTCCTCCTCGAAGCGCACCAAAAGGCGCGTGAAGCACGACAGAACCCCGCGCCAGAAGGAGGCCTCGCGCCTCAGTTTGGCGAAACTCTCGCTCGAGAGGCGTCCGTTGGCCAGGAAGGTTGGGATGCGCCGCGCCTTGAGCTGGGACAGCATCTCAGGCCAGCGCTCCGTTTCCATGGCGACGTAGGCTGCCGGCCGGACGGCGTCAAGGGCGCTCCGCACGTAGCGTCCGACGTCCCAGGGGCTGTAGATCATCCGATCCACCTGCCCGTCCAGCAGGCGGCGGGCCATGTCCTGTCCCGTCGTCGTGACGGTGGAGAGGAGGATGGGGCGGGTCGTTTCCCCCCTCATGCGGCGGATGACGGCGCTGGCGGACTGCACCTCTCCGACGGAAACGGCGTGGACCCACACGCCGCCCGTGGACACGTCCGCGAAGCGTCCCATGCGCTCCTCGATGCCGATCCCTTTGTACTTCCGGCGGAGCCAGCTCAGGCCGCCGGCCCTGAAAAATGCGTTGATGCCCAGGCGGTAGGCGGCCATCCCGGCCCGCCACGCCCAGGGCTCCTGATCCATTCGGTCCTTATTCAATCTCCGCAAGGGAGGCGCCTCCCGTTCGTCTTAAAGGTAAAGGGGCCGTTGATTCCGAGGATGGCCCGGCCTCGGCGGAGGGACAAGCCGCCCTCCGCTTTTTTATTATCCCATAGCCCTCCGGATTTTTTGACCGCCTTATCACAGGCCCTGCGCCCCCGGCACAGGACGCCATCATAGTATATAATGAGGGGCGTTGTTGCTGCCGAAACCGTCAACGTCGTCATCAAATCACCCATCGAGACTATTTTTGAAATTTTGGAGGCGAAGGCATTGGTTCGAACGGTGCTGCATGAGGTGCATGATCTGGGGCAGAGCGTCTGGCTGGACACGATCAGCCGGGAACTGATCGCGTCCGGGGGGCTTGAGCGTTGGATCGAGCAGGGCGTCGTCGGCGTGACGACGAACCCCGCGATCTTTGAGCAGGCCATCGCGCAGACGGAGGACTACGACCGGGAGATCGCGGACCTGTTCGCTCAGGGGAAGGACGCAGCCGGGGTGTACGAGGCCCTGACGCTTCGGGAGGTGGGGGCTGCCGCGGACATCCTGCGGCCCGTCTACGACAGGACGCAGGGCCTGGACGGCTACGTCAGCCTGGAGGTCAACCCCCTTCTGGCGTCGGACACCGACAGCACGGTGGACGAGGCGGAGCGCCTCTTCGGCCTGCTGGGCCGCCCCAACGTCATGATCAAGATCCCGGCGACGCCGGAGGGCATCCTGGCCGTGGCGGGGGCTACCGCCGTGGGGGTGAACGTCAACGCGACGCTGATCTTCTCGGAGGAGCAGTACGCGAGGGTGGCGGACGCCTACCTCTGCGGGCTCAGCTCCTGCATCAGCGCGACGTTCCCTGCCTCCGTGGCCTCCGTCTTCGTCAGCCGCGTGGACACGGCGGTGGACAAGGCGCTGGCGGCTAAGGGGGAGGAATCCCTCTGCGGCAGGATCGCTGTGGACGGGGCCCGCATGATGTATCAGCACTTTAAGAAAGAGGCCTTTGCGGGCAAAACGTGGCAGGAACTGGCGGCGAGGGGGGCGCGGGTCCAGCGACCGCTCTGGGCCAGCACGGGGACGAAGAACCCCGCCTACTCCGACGTGAAGTACGTCCAGGAGCTCATCGGCCCAAACACGGTCAACACCGTGCCCCCGAAGACCATCACGGCCTTCCTGGACCATGGGCGCGCCGCCGTTTCCATCGAGGACGACCTGGCCGGTGCCAGATCGCGGCTGAGGCGCCTGGAGGAGCTGGGCATCGACCGGAAGGCCATCTGCGAAAAGCTTTTGGCCGACGGCATCGAGTCCTTCAACGGCGCCTTCCGGTCCCTCCTGGAGGCCATCGAGAGAAAGGCCGGCGCCAGAGCCTGACCCCGCCACAGAACCTAAAGTCTGCCGTCCCCAGTCGCGCCGGAGGGGCGGCAGCCTCATCCTGTCTCAGCGCTTCCCTGAATCTCCCGCACTTTGCCCCTTGGCCCTGTTTGGCATTGCGCTTTATGATAATATAATTATGGAAAAGTATCGGGCCTTCGCCCGAGTGGAGGAGTGTTGTCGGGATGATCGCTGCAAACATTTCGGTATTGGAGGAACTGCGCGCCCTGAAGCGGACGCTGCAGGACAGCCTTTGACCTGCCTGCTCTGGAGGCGCGCTCAAAGGCCCTGACCCAGGAGAGCTCGGCGCCGGACTTCTGGACGCGGGACGGCCACGAGGCCGTGCTGAAGGACCTGTCTGGCGTGAATGCGCGCATTGAAGGCTGGCGCCATCTGTGCTGCGAGATGGACGACCTGTCCGTCCTGGAGGACATGCTGCGGGACGCGGAGGACGCCGAGCTCCAGGGGGAGTTCGAGCGAAGGGCGGCGGAGGTCCGCCGCACGATGGAGCACAGCAGCCTGATCCTGCTCCTGAACGAGGAATACGACTCGTCCAACGCGATCCTGACGGTACACGCCGGGTCGGGCGGGCTGGACTCCCAGGACTGGGCAGAGATGCTGCTGCGCCTATACCTGCGCTATGCGGAGCGCGACGGCCTCAAGGCGACGGTGCTGGAGGCGACGAACGACGAGGAGGCGGGCATCAAGAGCGCCACGGTGATGATGGAGGGCGACAACGCCTACGGCTTCCTGAAGGCGGAACGGGGGGTGCATCGTCTGGTGCGCATCTCGCCGTTCGACTCCGCCCACCGCCGGCACACGAGCTTCGCGTCGGTCCTCGTCACGCCGGAGTTCTCGGACGACGTGGACGTCGAAATCCGTCCCGAAGACCTGAAGGTGGACACCTATCGGGCCAGCGGCGCGGGCGGGCAGTACGTCAACCGGACGGACTCCGCTATCCGCATCACCCACCTGCCGACGGGCATCGTCGTCACGTGCCAGAACGAGCGCTCTCAGCACATGAACCGCCAGGTGGCGATGCACGTCCTGAAGAGCAAGCTCTACGAGCGCGCCCTTCAGGAGAGGCAGGACGAGCTGGCCTCCGTAGTGGGCGACAAGAAGGAAACAACGTGGGGCAGCCAGATCCGTTCCTACGTCCTGCACCCCTACACGCTGGTGAAGGACCATCGGACGGGGCTGGAAAAGGGCAACGTTCAGGCGGTGCTGGACGGGGACATCGACGACTTCATCATGGAGTACCTGCGCCTCCGCGCCCGCAAAGAGCTGTAGGGTGCCCGAGTGATGGCCTGTCCTCCCGATGGGAGCGGGCGTAATCCCATTTAGGGAAGTTTTACTGGGTCACTTCTGACAGCCCTGTGAGTGCGTCAACGATTTTCTTGAAACTAATTAGATTATCTTCGGGCGAGCGTCTGCGGAGTCCCTGAGGCGGCGGTCGGGCGCCCCGGCCCAGGGCCCCGATTTCGGTTTTGGAGGCGCTCCCCGGTATCGAGGTGTTTTTCATTGAGTTCATTACCCTGGACGTCCCTGCGGCGGGCAGCCGCCGCTCTCGCGCTCCTGCTCCTGGTTGCCGGCCGGGGGGAGGGGGCCGTGCGCCCCTTCGTGCCAGAGGCCCCCACGCTCTCTGCGGCCTCCCTGAAGCCGGGCGAGCGCGGAGTCCTGAAGACGGTCCTCAAGGGGACCCAGCCGACGGATATCCCCGTCGAGGTGGTCAGCGTCGTCCCCCAGAAGGGGGAGGTGGAGAACGTCATCCTCATCCGCTTCCTGCCGAACGCGAATGAACGGGCGGGCAGGTTGGCCCAGGGGATGAGCGGCTCCCCCGTCTACGTTCGAGGGAAGCTCATCGGGGCTGTGGGGAGCGGTTGGGAGTTCGGCGATCACCGACTGGCCCTCGTGACGCCGATCGACGTCATGTGCGCCATCTTCGCCCACGGGGAGGGGACGGTCGCGTCGGGAGCGGCATCGGAGGGTGGAGCCCGACTGGCGGCCCCCCTGTCGGTTTCCGGCCTCTCCCAGAGGTCGGCCCGGCGGCTTGGCCGTGCCCTGGGGGCGACGCTCGCGGAAACGCCGGGTTCCTCCGGAGGGCCCCTGAAGGTGGCGGAGGGCGACTTCCGCTTCAAGCCGGGGGACTCCATCGCCGCCATGCTGGCCTGGGGCGATGTCGACGTCGCCGCGACGGGCGCCGTGACGGCCGTGTCGCGGGACGGCCGCTTTCTCGCTTTCGGACACCCCTTTCTGAAGCGCGGCAGAGCCGCCTACCCGGCGGCGCGGGCCTACGTCCACGAGGTCGTTTTGAACCAGGCCTTTCCTTTCAAGCTGGCGAGCCCTCTGGACGTCGTGGGGACCGTCACCCAGGACCGGGCGGCCGGCATTGGAGGCCGCGCGGGACAGTTTCCCGCCTCCGTTTCCGCGACGCTGGTGCTGAAGGACCGGGATCGGGGACGCCGCGTCGAGCGCAGCTTCCGCGTCGTGTCGGATGCGTTCCTGAGCGCGAAGCTCCTGGAGTCGATCTATGCGGGCCTGCTGGAGGACGTCTGGGGGCGCGTCGGGCAGGGCACGATGAACGTGACCCTGCGGATCGAGGGCAAGGGCGTTCGCAACGGCTGGACCCGGAGCGACGTCTTCGTTTCCGACGAGGACGTCAGCGGCGTTGCCCTCAAACAATCCTCCCAGATCATGGATGCGTTTCTGCTGCAGCCTTTCGAGGCGGTCATGCCCCTGGCCTTCCGGCTGGAGGTCGAGGCGACGGAGGAGCCGCGGGTGCTGGTCATCGAGGGGGTGGACGCGCCGTCCGAGGTTCGACCCGGCGCGGACCTGCCGGTGACGGTGACGCTTCGGCCCTGGAGGGGGCGCCCCGTGAAGCGCAGCTTCAAGCTGAAGGTGCCGGAGGACGCATCGGGCGTCTGCGAGCTCCTGGTCCGCGGCGGCGGCGCGCAGCCCCTGCCCCAGTTGAGCCTTGAGGGCGGCTGGAAGTCCATCGACAGCTTGAACCGTATGCTGGAGGAGATCGCCGCCTTCGACGCGAACGATGAGCTCGTGGTGGAGCTGCTCAGCGACTCCATGGCGACGGCTCTGAAGAAGATCGGGAAGGGGAAGGACGTGGGGGAGATCGGCAAGGGCGGCGGCAAAAAGGACCCCAGGGAAAAGCCTCAGGGCCGCGGGGACGGAGAGAAGGAGGGGGTTCCCCCTGAGCTCCTGCCCGAGGAAACGGAGTACCTGAGCGAGACAAAGGAGCGCCGCATCCGGGAGGGGAGCCTTCGCATCCTCCGGTCGGATCGCTTCGTGGATGGCCTGATGCGGCGTCTTGTGACGGTGACGGACGACTCCGATGAGGACTCTGACGAGAGCGGCGCCGACAAGGCCCGGTTTTGACCCCATGGAACGGACGACGGCAGGCGACGCCCCGTACAAGGCGTCCTGGTGCCCCCCCTTCATCACGCTGGAGGGCATCGACGGATCGGGCAAGAGCACCCAGGCCGCGCTCCTGGCCGAGTGGCTGGAGGCGGAAACGGGGCGCCCCGTGCTCCGAACGTTCGAGCCGGGCGGCTGGGAGGCGGGACAGGCCCTTCGCGAGCTGATCCTGCACGGCCGCATCCCGGACGCAGCCACGGAACTCCTGCTGTTTCTGGCGGACCGGAAGGGGCACCTGGCGGAGGTCGTGCTGCCGGCCCTCGCCGCGGGACAGATCGTCCTGTGCGAGCGCTACACGGACTCCACCAGAGCCTACCAGGCCGGAGGGCGTGGGGTGACCCCGGCGTTTCTGGAGCGCCTTCTGGCGGCCTGCGACTTTCCGGCACCCGACCTGACGATCTTCCTGGACCTTCCCCCGCGGACGGCCGCGAAGCGCCTGGCGGATCGGGGCGGCGGGGATCGCTTCGAGGCCAGCGGGCTTGAGTTCATGGAGAGGGTCGCGCGGGTCTATGCGGAAATCGCGCGGCGCGAGCCCCGGAGGGTCCTTGAGGTCCCGGCCGCAGGCGCTCCGGAGGACGTGGCGCGAGAGGTCCGGCGCGGGGTGCTGAGGCACCTTGGGGTGCTGCTTTGAACTCGCTCCGGGTGAAGCAGGGCCTGGGCGGCGGTTCCGCGACCAAGGCCCCCGTCGGGGCGGGCGGAGGCGGCGGACGGCACGCTGCGCCCGCCGGCGCCGTTTCCCCAGCGAACTCCTTTGAGGCGGCGCTTGAGTCGTCGGAGCTGGAACAGCTCCTCGACCGGCTCTACGACATCTCCGACCGGTTGAGCGTCTTTCCGTCGGGGCAGCTCCTGGCGGAGTACCGCTCGGTGCTGACGGAGCTCCTGCGCCGCGCCATGCAGGGGCTGCGCATCAAGCGCGATCTGCGCTGGCGGAAGACGGACAAGAAGATGTACGTCACGATCGAGAGGACGGAGGCGGCCATGGACGAGCTGGAGGAGGCCTTCCTCTACGAGGGGGACCGCACGAGGGCGCTGGCCCTGATGGAGGAGATCAAGGGTTGTCTGATTTCTCTCCTGATGTGAGCGCGGGGAAGGCAGAGCCCTTTGAGGCCCTTTGCGCCTGGCGGACTCTGGAGGAGGAGTGCGCGGCGGGGGACGTCCCCCACTGCAGGGCCGTTTCGGCGCCCCTCGTCTGGCACCCGGCGCTCCTGGAACGCCTTGCGCGCCTGACGCTCGACATCGGTCCCGACGCCCCGTCCCCCGTGCGGGAGGGGCATCCGGACCTGGTCGTGGCGGGGGAGGTCGGACGGGCGCCGGACGTCGCCGCGTGCAGGACGCTGATCCAGGACCTTGCCCTGAAGCCTGCCGCTTCCGTCCGACGTCTGGGCGTCGTCCTGTCCGCGGACCAACTGCTGCTGCCGGCGGCGAACAGCCTCCTGAAGCTGGCGGAGGAGCCTCCTTCCCACGCCTGCCTGCTCTTCCTCCTGGAGGGCGGCGTGATCCTGCCCACCCTCAGGAGCCGTGCCCGGTTCACGACGCTGGCGGCGCCCGCCGCGGCGGAGGGCGCTCCGCCCCCGTCAAGCGACGGGGAATGGCTCGCCTGGGTGGAGGGGGCGCGAGGTGGGGACGTGCCGGTCGCTGCGGCGCTGGCGTCCTGGGCGACCTGGGCCCTGCGCTGCGGGGACGCCCCGCGGGCTGCAAAGCTCGACCGGCTCAGGACGATTGCGGAGACGAAGAACCTCTCCGTCCCCATGCTCTGCGATCTTTTGATCTTAGCACTCAGGGAGGAAATTCCTTTTGAGCATTTATTTGGCAACTTTCGGTAAGCTGCGCTACCTTGGCCTGGCTGAGATAGCGGACGAGGAGCTGGCGGAGTCCCGGTGGGTGCTGCTGAGGACGGTCCGGGGGCTTGAGATGGGGCGCCTCGGCGGTCCCCTCTCTCAGGAGCAGGAGGCGAAGTACCGCGCGTCCTGCCTCGGTGAGAACGGCGAGCAGGCGCGTGGCCCGGAGCCCATGCTGCAGGAGGTGGAATTCGTCGCGAACGCCGGACCGGAGGACATGGAGAACTACCGCCGCTGCCGCAGCGACGAGGAGCGCGCGCTGGTCCGCGCGCGGGAGATCCTGCTGGAACAGGACGGGCTGCAGATGAAGCTGGTGGACGTCGAGTACATGCTGGACCGTCGAAAGCTCTTCTTCTACTTCACGTCCGAGCAGCGCGTGGACTTCCGCGCCTACGTCCGCGACCTGGCGCGGGACTTCCACACCCGCATTGAGATGCGGCAGATTGGGGTGCGGGACGAGGCCCGTGTCGTCAAGGGGATTGGGCCCTGCGGGCGTCCCTGCTGCTGCAGCTATTGGCTGCACGACTTC
>NZ_CALHIQ010000032.1 GCF_938030725.1 uncultured Fretibacterium sp.
GCAGGGCCCTTGCCTCCGCGCTTTTGCCCCGCCGTTTCCCCTTGAGATACCCCGCCCTCCGAACCACGCCCGACCCCTTCGGCGTCGGGCGTGGAGCTTTCGGACGATTCCCCCCCGCTTTTGCCCCTTTTTGCCTTCCTGGTTTGCCCTTTAAGGCGCCCCGAAGTTGCAAACCTACGTTATAATACAAAAGTTAACGAAAATTTTTTCTGCGGTTGCAGGGAATCCGGTGCGAAACCGGAGCGGCCCGGCCACTGTAATCACGACGAGCCCGCAGGTCAGCCACTGCCGCAAGGCGGGAAGGTGCGGGCGAAGGATGAGTGAGAGCCAGGAAACCTGCCGGGAAAGACCTTCCCCTTCCGCGCGGAGGCGGGCGGCTTGTCGTCCTGTCGTGCCAGGGTGCGGCGGGACCCGGATTGCGTTGGGCAGCGGAGCTGCCGGACGGGACGTCTGTCCTGTCCAAAGACCTTGGGGCGGTGCAGGACCGCGCCGTCGCCAGAACGGGAGGAATCGCATATGAGCAATGCAAAAGAACCGGGGGCGGGGGGCCAGACAGCTGCCGCGCACCTTCCCGACGTCGCCTTTGACGAGTTCACCCCTCTGAGCTACGAGGCGTGGAAGGAGGCGGCCACCGCGGCCCTGAAGGGCGCGCCCTTCGACAAGAGGATGTTCACCAAGACCTACGAGGGCATCACCCTGAACCCGATGTACACGGCGGAGGACACGGGGGCCCTGAGGGCCGCGCGCACCTACCCCGGTTCCTACTCCCTGAGGGGCAACGAGGCCTCCGGCAACCTGAAGCGCGCGTGGGAGATCGTGCAGTTCTGCGATGAGGCGTTGCCCCAGGAAGCCCACCGGAACCTGCTCCACGAGCTGGAGCGCGGGGCCACCTCCGTCGCCTTCCGCCTGGACCCTCGGACGGAGGCGGGGCTGGATGCCGACGCGCCGGGGACGGACGGAGCGGGTGTCTCGCTCTCCACGCTGGAAGACGTCGAGGCCCTGCTGAAGGGCCTGCTGGACCGACCCCTGGCGATCTATGCCGGGGCCTCCGCGGCACCCCTGCTTGGCTTCGTGGACGCGCTGGCCAAAAAGGAGGGCGTCGCCCCCAGGACGCTTGCGGGCTGCGTGGGGGCGGACCCCATGGGCTACCTGCTGGAAACGGGGGGCTTGCCCGCGCCCCTGGATCAGCTCTGGGACGAGATGGCGGAGACGATCCGCTGGGCCGAAGCCACCGGCTCCCCGCTGCGCACGGTCCTGATCCGCGGCAGCGTGCCGCACGACGGCGGCGCGGACGCGGCACAGGAGGCCGCCTGCGCCATGACGGCCGCCATCGAGACCTTGCGCGCCATGCTGGCGCGGGGCATCTCGGTGGAGCAATTCGCCCGCCGGCTGCGCTTTGAGTTTTCGCAAGGGGCCAACTTCTTCATGGAGATCGCGAAGCTGCGCGCCGCGCGCATCGCGTGGGCTCAGATCGCGGAGAGCTTCGGCGGCGGCGAAGAGGCCCGGAAGTCCCAGATTTTCGCCCGCACCTCCCGCTTCACCCGCACGGTGTACGACCCCTACGTCAACATGCTGCGCGGTGCCACGGAGGCGTTTTCAGCGATCGTGGGCGGCGTGGAGGGGCTGACCGTCGGCTGCTTTGACGAGGCGCTGCGGCCAGGCTCCGAATTCTCGCGCCGCGTGGCCCGCAACGCCCAGATCATGCTTCAGAAGGAGTTCAACCTGCGGGAGCCCATCGACCCCGCTGGGGGTTCCTGGTACCTGGAGGCCCTGACGGACGAGCTGAGCCGCAGGGTCTGGGCCAGGCTCCAGGAGATCGAGGGACGGGGCGGCTTCCTGGAGAGCGTCAAGGCCGGCGCGCTGCAGGAGGACGTGGCCGGGACCCTCGCGAGCCGCTGGAAGAACCTGGCGAAGCGCTCCGACCGCGCCGTCGGCACGAACATGTATCCCAACATGAGCGAGCCCCTGCCGGAGTTCGGGTCGCCGGACTGGGAGGGGCTAAGGGAGGAGCGTCTGCGGGCGCTGAAGGGCGCCCAGGGGGCGCGGGACGACGCCGGGGTGAAGAAGGCCCTCGAGGGGCTGTCGGGCGACGGCCTGATCGGGAAGGTCGCCGCAGCGGCCGAGGCCGGCGCCACGCTGGGCGAGGTACGGGCCGCGCTGGCGGGCGGGAGGGGCGACGTCGCGGCGGAGCCCGTACGACCCCACCGCTGGACGGAGCAGTTCGAGGAGCTGAGGGCCAGGACGGAGGCCTACAGGGCGCGGACGGGCGATAACTTCCGCGTCTTTCTGGCCAACATGGGGCCCATCCCCCAGCACAAGGCACGGGCGGACTTCATCTCGAGCTTCATGGAGGTGGCCGCCTTCGAGATGCTCCGCAACGACGGCTTCGAGACGCCGGAGGCGTGCGCGGAGGCCGCCGCCGCGAGCGGCGCGGAGATCGCGGTGATCTGCTCCACGGACGCCACGTACCCTGAGGTGGTGCCGCCGCTCGCGCGGGCGATCAAGGAGCGGGCGCCGAAGATGGGCGTCTACCTGGCCGGAGAGCCGGCCCCGGAGTTCAAGGATGCCTACGTCGAGGCCGGCGTGGAGGGCTTCATCAGCGTCCGCTCAAACTGTCTTGAGACTTTGTCCGGATTTCAGAAGATGAAGGGGATGTTCTAAAGATGTCCGTATCGTATAAAAACCCGGATTTTACGCAAATTTCGCTGAACTGCCCCACTTCCGGCCCGGACTTTGACGAGGCGGTCTGGAGCCGCAACTTCAAGGCGGAGACGGGGTCTGAACCCGAGGCGATGACGACCCGCACGATGGAGCAGATCGACGTCCCCCCCCTCTACACGGAGGCGAAGGGCGGGCACTTCGCCCATTTGGCCTTCGACAAGCCGGGGCTGCCGCCCTTCCTGCGGGGACCCTACCCCACGATGTACGTCACGCGCCCCTGGACGGTGCGCCAGTACGCCGGCTTCTCCACGGCCGAGGAGAGCAACGCCTTCTACCGGCGCAACCTGGCCGCGGGCCAGAAGGGCCTCTCCATCGCCTTCGACCTGGCGACGCACCGCGGCTACGACTCCGACCACCCGCGCGTCGTGGGCGACGTGGGCAAGGCGGGGGTGGCCGTCGATTCCATCCTGGACATGGAGATCCTCTTCGCGGGCATCCCGCTGGACCAGATGTCCGTTTCCATGACGATGAATGGCGCCGTGCTGCCCATCATGGCCTTCTACATCGTGGCCGCGGAGGAGCAGGGCGTGGACAAGGCCGTCCTGTCCGGCACGATCCAGAACGACATCCTGAAGGAGTTCATGGTGCGCAACACGTACATCTACCCGCCCAAGACCTCCATGCGCATCATCGGGGACATCTTCGCCTACACCTCGCAGTACATGCCGAAGTTCAACAGCATCAGCATATCGGGCTACCACATCCAGGAGGCCGGGGGCACGGCGGACATCGAGCTGGGCTACACGCTGGCGGACGGCCTGGAGTACCTGCGGACGGGCATCAAGGCCGGGCTCACCATCGACGCCTTCGCC
>NZ_CALHIQ010000033.1 GCF_938030725.1 uncultured Fretibacterium sp.
CCTCGCCGCGGCTGAAGTAGTCCCGGCTGCGGTCCTGCACGGCGGGGACTCCCACTGCGGCGAAGGCGTCCTCCAGGAGCTCGTGGCTCCCCCGTGTCCGCGCCAGGACGGCGAAGTCCCCGTACCGCAGGGGACGGAGGAGATTCAACCCCTTGTCCCATACGGTGCGGCCCTCATCCACCCAGCGGGCCACGCGGCGGGCCAGCGCCCCGGCTAGCTGCCTTCGGGCCCCCAGGACCGCGCGTCCCTCCTTCACCGCCAGCAGGACGGAGAAGGGCGGTGTCGTCCCGGCTCCCCGCTCTCCGGACCCCGCCGGGGACAGGGGCTCGAACTCGAGGCGCGACATCGCCTCCGAGGTCCCCAGCCCGTCGCGCCAGACGTGCTCAAAGAGGTTGTTGAGCCGCGTCAGGAGCGCTCCCCGCGTCCGAAAGCTGACGTCCAGCGTCACCCGCGCGTCCGCCCGACCGATGGCCTCGGCGAACAGGGAAGGCTCTGCGTGGCGGAAGCCGTAGATCGACTGCTTGGGGTCCCCGACGGCAAAGAGCGATCGCACGCCCTCCCGCCGCAGCGTCTCGATCATGCCGAACTGCAGCGGGTCCGTGTCCTGAAACTCGTCCACCAGGATGTGACGAAAGGTCCGCTGAGCCTTCCCGGACTCCACGGCCGCCCTGGCCTGAAGGATCATGTCGGAGAAGGAGAGCAGGCCCCGCCGGCGGCGCTCTGCGTCCCACAGCCCCCAGGCCGCCGCGCAGAACCGCAGCAGGGCGGACCGCATGAGGCGCTCCGGCTCCGGCAGGGGCGCGTCCGGCGAAGGGACGGAGAGCGCCGGGGTCCCGTCCTCCTCCTCCGCATCCTGCCACGCGCCGAGCGTCGTCCCCAGCACCTCCTTCACCTTCTTCAGCAGGCCGCTGTTCCCGCCCTTGAGGCGCTCCCGATCCATGACCTCCAGGTAGAAGGTGCGGAGCTCGTCGTCCGCCGCCTCCGGCCCCGCCAGCCGGTCCTCCCAGCGTTCCATGAACTCCGACAGGAGCCGGTCGGGGACGTTCTTGCCGCTGGCCCTGGCGGCCGCCCCCGCAGCGCGGATGTCCTCCGCCAGGGCGTCGAAGACGCAGCGCCACGTCGCCCAGGCACGGCGCCACGAGAGGCGCAGCATGACCAAAATCTCCCGGCCCGCCGCCCGCGCCTGGGGGTCGTCCTCCCTCAGGGCCTCCTCCCCCCAGCGCATCATGTCCTCCCAGCGGTGCCCCAGGTCCGCATGGAGGTCCGCCGCCTCCCGCGCCAGGTCCTTCAGCGCCTCGGCGCCCCATCGCCCCACGGCGGCGGAGAGCAGCGGGTCCTGGTCCAGCTCGCGGGCGACAGCCCGAAGGTGGGGGTGGGCGCAGGCGTCGGCCAGCTCTCCCAGGCTGCCCTCCTCCAGGGCGTCGCGCACCCGCGCCCAGAAGCGCTCCGTCTGAGGTCCGGAGACCACGGCGGAGCGCGGATCGACGTCCAGCGCCAGCCCCGACTCCCGGACGAGGCGGGCGGCGAAGGCGTGGATCGTCGAAATCCACGCCTCGCTGAAGCCCTCCAAAACCTCCCGACGACGCTCCGGGCTGACGGGGGCGTCCTGCACGTCCATCAGGGCGCGGACGCGGTCTTCGATGCGGCGGCGCATCTCCCCGGCGGCGGCGTCCGTGTAGGTCAGGGTCAGGACGTCGCAGGGCAGGCAGTCCGGGTCCGTCAGGAGCAGGCGCGCGTAGCGGTTGGACAGGACCCACGTCTTGCCCGTCCCGGCCCCGGCCCCCACCGTGATGAGGCCGCCGGAGGACGTGACCGCCGCACGCTGGCCCTCCGGCGTCCCATCGGGCAGCAGGGCCCCGTCCCAGAAGCTACTCGCGGCGTTCCTGTCCATAGTCGCGGAACCTCTCCCGCGCAGCCAGCAGGTCCGAGGAGGAGAGCAGCGCCGGCGTGCCGACGGACGCTGCGTGGACCAAAACCTCGCAGGCAAACTCCAGTTGTTCCGCCAGGGCGAAGGCATGGCCAACGTCCGACCCTGCGGCCAGGACGCCATGGTTCCCCAGCAGCACCGCAAAGCGCCCCCGCATCCCCTCGCAGGCCGCCTCCGCCAGCTCCCGGGTGCCGAAGGGGTGGTAGGCCGTGCAACGCACGTCGCCGCCGGCCAGGGCCACCGCGCAGTGCGCGGGCGGCAGCCCCTCCGCCTGGGCCTCCCGCGTGCAGGAAACGGCCGCAGCGTAGACGGAGTGGGTGTGCACAACGGCCCCGACGTCCTCCCGTCCGAGGTAGAGCAGGCGGTGCATCTCCACCTCGCTGGAGGGCTTGCGGGCGCCATCCGCGACGTTCCCCTCCATGTCCAGGACCACGACGTCCTCCGGCCTCGTTTCAAAGTAGTCCATGCCGGAGGGACTGATGGCAAACAGCCCACTCTCCCGGCTCAGGACGCTGACGTTCCCCCCCGTGCCCCGCGTGAGGCCGCGCTCCACCAGCCTGCAGCCGTACTCCACGACGGCGTTTCGTTCGCGTTCGAGCAGCGTGGCGCTCTCCCCCTTTCCACAAGTTTCTTAAATTATAGCGGACGGGACGCCCCATCTGTTAGAATAGGGTCACGCCCGAAGAACGAGCCGGTCCCCTCAAGGGCCGCCGGCTTAACGAAGAAGCAAAGGAGTGACGAACATGCAGCAGCTCTATGCGACGTGGCGAATGGACTACATCACCGCTCCCAAGCCTGAGGGGGAGGGCTGCATCTTCTGCAGCTTCCCTGCGGAGCGGCGGGATGAGGAGCGCTTCATCCTGCACCGCGGCGAAGCCTGTTACGTGATCATGAACCTCTACCCCTACAACCCCGGACACATGATGGTGCTCCCCTTCCGGCACACCAGCGACTACCAGTCCCTGACCGAGCAGGAGGTGCGGGAGATGCACCGCTTCACTGCCCACGCGGTGAAGGTGCTGGGGAAGCTGATGCACCCGGACGGCTTCAACCTGGGCATGAACCTGGGGAAGCCCGCCGGCGCCGGCGTGGCCGGACACCTGCACCGCCACATCGTTCCACGCTGGACGGGCGACTGCAACTTCATGCCCGTGCTGTCCGAGACGCGCGTGGTGTCCGAGGCCATCGAGGCAACCTACCGTCGCCTGCGGACGGTGTGGAACGAGGAGATGATGATCTGACGTGACCGGAAGAACCGTTCCGGACGAGTACCTGGAGCCCCTGGCGTCAGCGGAGGCCGAGATGAAGGTCCGGCGCTCGCTCTTCATCGCCCGGCTCGACCCCTGCCGTACCGAGGGAGAGGCCCGGACCGCCTTGGCCCGGGTGCAGGCCGCGCACCGCGACGCGACCCACAACTGCTGGGCCTGCCTCCTGGGCCCGGAACCGGCGGTCGAGTTCAGCAGCGACGCCGGGGAGCCCTCAGGGACGGCAGGACGCCCCATCCTGGGGGCTTTGAAGCGCTCGGGCATGGTGAACCTCGTCGTCGTCGTGACGCGCTACTTCGGCGGCGTCAAACTGGGCGTTCGAGGGCTCATCGAGGCCTACGGCGGTGTGGCGGACCTGGCCGTGGCCGCGGCCTGTCCCGTGCGACGCGTCCTGTCGTGCCCCCTCTCGGTGCGCCTCTCCTACCCCGCCATCGGCCTGGTGACCCGCCTGCTGGAGGACTGGGGCGCCGGCGAGGGGGCGCAGTGGACCTACGGCGAGGAAGTCCTGGTCCGCGCCCGCGTCCCACGCTCGCACCTAGCGGGGCTGGCTGCAGTGCTCTCGGAGATGGCGGCCTGCGGAACGGTCCTGGAGTGGCGCGACGAGGGACCCCCTTCGTGATGCGCCTCACCACAGGCCCGCGCCGCCCCCTCTGCTGACGAGTCCTCCGGCAGCAACGCCGCTCGCTTCCCCTCACCCAATCCTCCCAACGCGGGACCTTCACGCCAGGCCAGCCGATGCTGGCCCGAGCGAACGGAGGTCCCGTTCTGTTTCCCTTCCAACCTCCGGGAGCCCAACGGCTGGCGCCTCCCGGCAGTCAGGCTTCCCCTAATTCATCAGTAAAGATCAATGATTTTTTACGCTTATTCTTCAAAAAGGCTGCAAATTGGAGGACGAAGAAAGGGCCGCGGCAGTGAGGCATAACGCCAGACGCCGCGGCCCTCAGACTGATAAGTAGAGGTGACAGGTCGTTCTGAAAGGACCTTAATTATAATATAAAAGTTGAGATTTTGTCCAGAAAAACATCAGTCTGCGCCAAAATTTACGTAAAACTTCGGGGGTGAATCCAAGGAGGCTCGCCACCTCCGCAGCGCTGGCGCAACGACTGACGTCCCTCAGGCCCGTCCTACCGGCCCCAAACCCTTTCCCCCTCCTCCAGTCGCTCCTGAAACAGCTTCATCGTCCGGTCGAAGGGCTCCCGGCTCGTCAGGTCCACGCCGGCGCGCCGCAGGATGTTCAGGGATTCGTCGCTGCCGCCGCTCTTCAAAAAGGTCAGGTAGCGGTCCACGGCCCCAGGCTCGCCTGCAAGGATGGCACTGGCGAAGGCGTTGGCCGCGGTGAAGCCCG
The DNA here is from genome assembly GCF_938030725.1 of uncultured Fretibacterium sp. Lineage (GTDB taxonomy): Bacteria > Synergistota > Synergistia > Synergistales > Aminobacteriaceae > Fretibacterium. The sequence goes on from NZ_CALHIQ010000033.1 coordinate 4,538, forward strand.
TGACGTACTTATAGACGTAAAACGCGCTGTAGAAGTGAGGGATGCGGGCCCACTCCACCCACAGGAGTTCGTCCGGGGCCATGTCCGGCCCGTAGCACCTCTCGTTCAGCTCACGCCACAGGCCGCTCATCCACTCCGGCGTCAGGGCGCCCCCCTCCTCCGCGCGGGCGTGGGCCTGGAGCTCGAAGTCCGCAAACATCGCCTGGCGGAAGAAGGTCGTCCGAACCATGTTGTAGTAGTAGCTCAAGAGCCACTTCCGCTCTTCCTCCGTCTTGGCGGTCTTCAGGAGGTGTCCCAGGAGCAGTGCCTCGTTCGTCGTCGAGGCCACCTCCGCAAGGAGGATGGTGTAGTCGCCATAGACCTGAGGCTGGTTCCTGTGGGAGTACCAACTGTGCATGGAGTGCCCCATCTCGTGCGCCAGCGTGAAGACGTCGTTCAGGGTTCCGTTGTAGTTCAGCAGTACGTAGGGGTGCGTGGCGTAGGACCCCCAGGAGTAGGCCCCCTTGCGCTTGCCCCGGTTCTCATAGACGTCCACCCACCGCTCCGCGAGGCCGCGCTTGAAGTTCGCCACGTAGTCCTCCCCTAGCGGGGCCAGGGCCTCCGCCACCATCTGGCAGGCCCTCTCGTAGGGGATATCCTCCCGTGGCTCCTCGGCGATGGGGACGTTCAGGTCGTAATAGTGCAGCCGGTCGAGCTTCAACACCTGCTTCCGCAGCGCCACCAGACGGTGCATCAGGGGGGCGCAGCGAGCGGCCGTGTCCACCACGTTCTCGTACACGCTGCGGGGCACGTTGTCGCCAAAGAGCGCCGCCTCCAGGCTGTCCTTGTAGCGCCGCGCCCTGGCGTAGAACAGGTCGCCCTTCACGGACCCCGCATAGAGCGCAGCCAGGGCGTTCCTGAAGGAGCCATAGGTTCCGTAGATGCCCTCGAAAGCCGTCCGGCGCACGTCCCGATTGGGGCTTCGGCTGAGCTTGTACCAGCGCTCCTCGGTCAGCTCGACGCTCTGCCCCTCCTCGTCCTGGATCGTGGGGAACTTCAGGTCCGCGTTCGTCAACAGCGAAAAGGCGTTCTCCGGAGCCGACGTCGCCTCTCGGGCGCTGGCCAGAAGCGCCTCCTCCGCCTTGGGCAGGATGTGTTCCCGCTCCCGCAGCAGCTGCTCCAGGAAGAAGGCGTAGAGCTTCAAATCCGGCTCCTCCCGCACCCAGCGCCGCAGCTCCTCCTCAGGCAGCTCCATGACCTCAGGGGCAAAGAAAGCGGTCGCCACGCCGTGTCTGGCCGACAGCGCCTCAATGCGGCTGGCCAGCTCCATAGGGCACGTTTCCCTCAGGTCCTCGTGGCTCTTCATGTTGGCGTAGACGTAGAGCTTCTCCAGCTCCAGGGAAACGGCCTCCTCGGCCTTCAGGTACTCCAAAAGCTTCTTCGGACCTTCACCCAGATGTCCCGCAAAGCCCGCCAGCGCGTCGATCTTCGGCGTCAGGTCGCTGAAGGCCCTCTCCCAGGCATCGAAGGAAGGATAGATCGCCTCCAGGTCCCATCGCATGGCCTCCGGGACGTCCCGCCTCTCCGGCACCCCGCCCGTTCCACCCCCCATGGCCTCCGGGGCTTCAAACCGCATCGCAAAATTCATCGGAACAACACCTCGCGTCAAAGCATCGAATTGTTCAACGCCGGCAGCCGCAAACCCTTCGGCGGCAAAGCCCGCGCAGGAAAAACAGGCGGCGGCCAGAAGCGGCAGCGCGCGCCGTATCCTCATCCCCTTCACCCTCCATCGCCTCCGTCCTTCCTCAACTGCCCAAAACACCTGAAAACCCACGCCCTGCCTTCATTATGTTATCACAGGCGCATGGGCGTAGAGGATGTCCAAGCCGGAACCGAAGGCCGGACGCAGACTCCTGACAGGGGGCCGCCGGATTCTCCGGACCTCTCGGAAGCCCAAAACAGCCCCCAAAAGGCAATTTTTTGAGTTTAGAAGGATTGATTAAAACTGATCTTAAAGAAAAAGGATGGAGCGACCATACAGCCGAACAGAATAGAGGGGCCGTTCCGACGGACGGCCCCTGCTTCATTCGTACTTAATCTTATCGCCCGGCGCTTGTCTTAGGTCACTCCACGAAGAGCGGGACGATCTTCTGCTGGAGCACGTCCACCAGCCCCAAGTCCGAGAACTTCGCCTTGGGGATGACCGGCAGGGCCAGGGAGACGATGCGCATCAGCGGGTTCGGCACGTCGAGCCCCAGCTTGCTGCGCAGCGTTGCCTTGACGTCCGCGATGTCGCGCGCCAGCTCCGCCGCGGGGAAGCGGGAGATGAGGCCGTAGATGGGCAGCTCCAGGCGGGCGATCACCCGTCCGTCCAGCGCAGCGATCTTGCCTCCGCCGCACTCGATGAGGGCCTCGATCACGACCAATGCGTCCTCCGGGGTGTCGTACACCACCACCAGGTTGTGGCAGTCGTGGGACACCGTGGCACCGTAGGCCCCCCTCTGCGTTCCGAAGCCCCGAACGACGCCCACGAAGCGCGTGTTCAGGCCATGACGGTTCAACACGGCGACGAACTTCAGGTCCGGGTCGCCGCCTAGGTTCAGGTAGCCGTTCAGCACGGGCAGGCGTTCGACGCCGAACTCCGTGGTGGTCCCCTTCGGGGTCGCGTAGCGCACGACCCGCACGCGCGCGGCGTCCCCCTTCGCGCAAATCCTGAGGTCCTCCGCGTCGGGGCGCTTCAGGCGGACGGTGTTGACCTTTTCCTGGGGGAAGGAGCGGGGCTCGATGGCGATGGAGAGGCGTCCGTCCTCCGCGACGCGGCGCCCCGCGGCGAACACGGCGCTGGGCCTGGGACAGGCCAGCTCCGGCACGATCTGCAGGTCCGCGGCGAAGCCGGGGGCCACGGCCCCCAGGTTCGTGATGCCGATCTCCCGCGCAGCGTTGAGCGTCCCGCAGACGACGGCCTGCTCCGGCGACATGCCGCACCGCACCGCACTGGCGGCGACGCGGCTGACGTGTCCCGTAGTCAGGATGTCCTCCGGCTCCAGGTCGTCCGTACAGAGCGACAGGTTCGTGAGGGAGCGGAAGTCCAGGACGGCGGGGGCGATGGCCTCAACGTCCATGGACACCGAGCTCTCGCGCATGTCCACGTTCATTCCGAGCCGCAGCTTCTCCCTGGCCTCACGGCCCGTGCGGGTTTCGTGGTCGCTCCGCACGCCGGCCGCCAGGTAGGCGTTCAGCTCCCGTCCCGAGAGGAAGGGCGCATGTCCCTGCATGAAGCCGTCCCGCTTCTCGCAGGCCCCCATGATGGCCCGCATCCGGCTGCTGTTGGACAGCACGCCGGGGTAGTCCATCAGCTCCGCGACGCCGAGCACCCTGGGGTGGGCCATCAGGCGTTCCACCTCCGCCGCCCCGAAGGAGGCTCCGGCGTTCTCCAGGCCGGGCGCGGAGGGGACGCAGGAGGGCGTCAGCACGTAGAACCGCATGGGCAGGTCCTCGCTGGCCGCCAGCATG
>NZ_CALHIQ010000034.1 GCF_938030725.1 uncultured Fretibacterium sp.
GTCGCCCCGAGAGCATAGGCAAGCTGCGAAAATTTTACGGCGTGCCGGCTGTTCTGGTCAGGGTTTATGCCTACATTCGTTCCCTTGGCCCCGACGGGATGAAGGAGATTGGGGAGCTTTCCATTCTGAACAACAACTACATGCTGAAAAAACTTCTGACGATCAAAGGGCTTTCAATGCCCTGGGCGGAGGGGAAATTCCGCATGGAGCAGGCGCGGCTGAGCTGGGAGCAGTTGACGCGGGATACGGGAGTCACAACGGACGATATTTGCCGGAGGATCGTGGATTATGGGTTCCAGGACTATTTTTCAAGCCACCATCCGAGGGTGATCCCTGAGCCGTTTACCCCGGAACCGGTGGAGACGTACTCCAAGGATGACATCGACGAGTTCGTCGAGGCGTTTCGTTCCATCGCCGAGGAGGCCTACACGGACCCTGAGCTGGTGAAGACGGCCCCGCACAAAGCGGCGCTTGCGACGCAGATCGATGAGACGTACATGACGGAATGGGATAAGTTCGCCACGACATGGCGGGCATATAATAAGTACCTCAAGGATAAGTGAAGCTTCCGGATCGTATCTTCAACATAAACCACTGGGAGGAAGACGAGAATAATGACCAGTTTTATCAGCGCGGACCAGACTTGGGTGTTGTTTGCTATCCTTACGGCGATTGCGGCGTTGAGCATCCAGTTGGAACATAACTATAAGTGGGCTTCCAGAGTGACGGGCTGCGTGCTTGCCTTGATCGGTGCGATGATCCTGTCCAATCTGAACGTCATCCCCCTGGACGCTCCGGCCTACGATTTTGTCTGGAGTTATGTCGTCCCACTGGCCATCCCCCTCCTGCTCTTTAACGCAAACATCAGAAGGATCTGGAAGGATAGCGGCCGCCTGTTGATCATCTACTTGATCAGCGGCATTGGGACGATCCTGGGTGCCTTTATCGGCTATTTTCTGCTGAAGGACCTCGTCAAGGACCTGGGGATTGCCGTAACCATGATGATCGGCACCTACACGGGCGGCAGCGTCAACCTGGTCGCTATGGCGGATGCCTATAAAGCCCCCGCCGATCTGGTCTCCTCCTCAGTGGTTGCGGACAACCTCTTGATGGCCTTGTACTTCTTTGCGCTGATCGCAGCTTCAGGGTCGCAGTTCTTCCTGAAGAACTACAAGCACCCCTTGATCGACGCGGTAGCGGCTAGGAGCGAGGGGGATCAGGGCGCAGCATCCTATTGGGTGGCGAAGCCGGTCGCTCTGAAGGACATCGCAAGTTCGGTGGCGTTGTCCTTCGTGATCGTTGCGCTATCGATGGTGATCACGGGATATTTTTCCGACGCGATCGCGAAGGACAGCTTTGCCAAGGCCCTTATCAACGGATTATTGGGGAATAAATATCTGATCATGACGACGGTAACCGTCCTGATTGCGACGGCGTTCCCAGGGGCTGTTGGAAGCATCGCCGGAGCGCAGGAGATTGGGACGTTCCTGATCCACATCTTCTTTACGGTGATCGGCGTCCCTGCTTCCATTCGTTTGATCGTGACGCAAGCGCCACTCCTCCTGCTCTTCTGCACGATTATCGTCGCCACGAACATGATCGTTTCCTTTAGCGCAGGAAAGTTGTTCGGCTTCACCCTTGAAGAGATCATCATCTCCTCAAACGCCAACGTCGGCGGCCCCACGACGGCGGCGGCTATGGCCATCTCTAAAGGCTGGACTGAGCTCGTCGTCCCCGCTATCCTGGTGGGGACTCTGGGATATGTCCTTGGAAACTACTATGGCGTCTTTGCCGGGACCTACCTTGGGCTGTAGGCACGACAAAAACCTCACGTGCCTATCTGAGGGGCTCAACTGCGGAGCCCCTTTTATTTCACCTTGAAGAGGTAAGAGGTCATCTCATGAAACGATTGGGACTGATCGTCAATCCCATAGCGGGAATTGGCGGCAAGGTTGGGTTGAAGGGTTCCGATGGGTTCGATACTCTGCAGCGCGCGCTTCTCCTCGGCGGCGAATTCGAAAGTGGAAAGAAGGCTTCGGTAACGCTTGCTCACCTCAAGCCGCTTGAGGAAGAATTTGAGCTGCATACCTGCCCCGGCGCGATGGGGGAAGAGTCCTGTCAGCGGGTCGGGCTTCCCTGTACGGTGATGAGAACGCCCTTTGGCGCTCACACAGGGCCTCAGGACACGATACGGGCGGCCAAAGAGCTCCAGAAGGTTGGCCTTGATCTGCTTCTGTTCGCGGGAGGCGACGGCACCGCACGGGATGTCTTGAAGGCGGTGGGGCAGGAGGTGACGGTGCTTGGAATCCCGACGGGGTGCAAGATACACTCCGGCGTCTATGCGCTTACGCCGCAGGCCGCAGGCCTTCTCGCCCGCCAATGCGTGCAGGGCCGAATCCATGGGGCCAAAGAGGCCGAGGTCATGGATATCGATGAGGACCTGTTCAGGAATGGCGTCGTCCAGGCGCGGCTCTACGGCTATCTGAGGATTCCTGACGATGAGGCATTGGTACAACACACCAAGGTCGGCGGAGCTGGAATGTCTTCGGTTGAAACGTTGGCGCGGTTCGTTGCTGGTCAGTGGAGGCACGACACGCTTTATATCGTAGGGACGGGTTCGACGACGGCCGCTGTGATGCGAGAGCTCGGTCTGCCCAACACGTTGCTTGGGGTTGATCTGATTTACGACAAAAAGGTCGTTGCCCTCGACTGTACGGAAAAGCAAATCCTTGAGGCAATACAGGAGCATGACAGGGTCAAAATTATCGTAACGATCATTGGAGGGCAAGGCTGTCTTTTTGGCCGCGGGAATCAGCAGATCAGTGCAGAAGTGCTCAGCAGGGTCGGCAGGGACAACGTTATCGTTGTGGCAGGTCGAGATAAGGTGCTTTCCTTGAAGGGCCGTCCGTTGTACGTCGATACGGGCGACGAGGAAGTGGATCGCTCTCTGGCAGGCTATATAAGAGTCGTGATCGGCTACGAAGAGTTTACGGTGCTGAAAGTGGCCGGATTTGTGCTTTGACGATCAGGCACAGCATTTGTGTCATCAGATGGATATTTTGCGAGGGGATGGGCTCTGCAACTCAACGTGGACGGTGAAGATGATGACGGACAACAAAGATAAGTATACCATTGGCCAAATGGCGAAGCTTTGCAACGTCTCGACAAAACAGCTGCGCTTTTACGATGAGCGCGGTCTGGTCACGCCCGCTTTCAGAGATGAGATAAATGGATACCGCTACTACGAACGCCGACAGATCGAGGAAATCCTTCTTCTGTCAGAGCTGAAGCAATACAATTTTTCCCTGGAGAAGATCGGAAGGCTGCTCCGCAACAGGGAGCTGAATCCATTGCAAAGAGAGCTGGAGCAGCAGCTCTATGAGCTTCGCAGGGAGAGAATGGATATTATGGCGAAGTACGATTCCATTATCGACCGTATCCTGAATATCCTGCACAGCTCCGTCTACCTTATAGCGAATCAAAAGACGTTCGCTCAGGATATCATCTCCGTTCAGACGTTCCCTGAAACGGTTGTGGCGTACACCCGTTATGTTTCCTACTGGCATGTAGACCAGCTCTTCACGTCAAGGCGCGCGGAACTCTTCAAGTTTTTGAGCGAGCATCGTCTGGAAGAAACAGGAGCCAACATGGCGTTCTTTTACAACGGCTATAAAAAGCAGTTCAGCGAGAACCCCAATGACCGGGAAGGAGATTTGGAGGTCTGCATAAGGATTAAAAATCCTGACCTCTCCCTGCCCTGCGTTCGTATTGTCGAGGAGTTTCAAGCGGTTTCCTGTATCTACGTCGGCCCCTACCGGGACATGCTTCCCGCTTACCTGGACCTCGAAAGTTACGCCAGGCAACACCAGATTCTCTTGAGCGGAGAATCACTGGAGGAATATCTG
>NZ_CALHIQ010000035.1 GCF_938030725.1 uncultured Fretibacterium sp.
AAATTGCCTCCGACGTCGGCTATTCCAACAGCGGAAACTTCGGCAGCGCCTTCAAAAGACGCTATGGCGTTTCCCCGATCCGGTACCGTCGGAACGGGCGGAGCGCTCCGCCGCTTGAGGAGCCCTGATTCGCCGGATTGCCGGGCCAAAGCAAAGGGCGCGAACAAAGCTGCGGAATTGGGCCGCATCTTCCTGCCTCCCTGCGGTTGAGTTATAATTAAAAAATTGTAAACCGTCACCGCAGGACCTCGGAAGGGAGGGGCAAAGTTGCCGGATTATCTCTCTGCCTTTCAAAATACGTCCTCAGCCGCCGCCGTCATCATGTCCGTAGCGCTCATGCTGTTCTCCGGATTCATGGCGACGCGCCTGACGAAGCGCCTGAGGCTGCCCGACGTGACCGCCTACATCGTTTCCGGTATCCTGATCGGGCCCTACTGCCTGCACCTCGTCCCCCTGCGGATCATCGACGGCATGGACTTCCTGCCGGACATCGCGCTCGCCTTCATCGCGTTCAGCACGGGCGAGTTCTTCAAGGTGTCCGTGCTGAAGAAGAACGGGCTGAAGGTAGTCGTCATCACGGTCCTTGAGGCGTGCCTCACGTCGGTCTTCATCTTCGTCGTCGCCTGTTTCGTCCTCGGCCTCAACTTCGCCTTCTCGATCGTCCTGGCCGCCCTCGCCTCGGCGACCGCCCCCGCCTCGACCATGATGACGATCCGGCAGACGGGCGCAAAGGGGGACTTCGTCAACACGCTCCTGCAGGTCGTGGCGCTGGACGACGTCGTCGGATTGGTCGAATACAGCATCGCCATCTCCGTCGCCCTGGCGTCGATCTCCGGCAGGGGCGGGTTCAACCTCCGGAACGTCCTCCTTCCGATCGTCGTCAACGCGGGGGTCTTGGGTCTCGGCTGCTTCTTCGGCCTCGTGATGAAGTGGATGCTATTTCAAAGGCACTCCACCGACAACCGACTGATCATCTCCATCGCCCTCCTGTTCTCGTTCTGCGGCATCTGCACGCTGTTCGACGTTTCTCCGCTCCTGGGCTGCATGTCGATGGGCACGGTCTACATCAACCTCACCGAGGACGACAAGCTGTTCAAGCAGCTGAACTACTTCAGCCCTCCGCTCCTCCTCCTGTTCTTCGTCCGGTCGGGGCTGTCGTTCCAGTTGGACGCGCTCTTCGGCACGTCGGCCGCCGTCGGCCGCGTGCCGCTCCTCCTTGTCGGGGTCGTCTACTTCATCGTCCGCATCCTGGGGAAGTACGTCGGCGCCTTTTGGGGGTGCCTTCTCGTGCGCAAGCCGAAAAACGTCCGGGACTACCTCGGCCTGGCCCTGATCCCGCAAGCGGGCGTCGCCATCGGCCTCGCAGCCCTCGGCGCCAGGACGCTCGGCGGAGAAACGGGGAGCGCACTGCAGACCATCATTTTGGCCTCGAGCGTCCTCTACGAGTTGATCGGTCCGGGCTGCGCCAAGCTCTCGCTGTACCTGTCGGGCTCCTACCAGACGCGGATCGAGGACATCGTTCCGGAGGCGGACCTCCCGCCGGGCGAGGGGCAGAAGTCCCCTATAGACCTGTTGGTCGAGAGGATACAGAAGATACAGAAGGACCTTCCGCCCCCCAAGACGCTCCTCTCCGAGGAGGAGGAGGCCTTTCTGGAGGCGTCGGAGAAGCAGTATGCGGCGATGGAGGCGGGCCGCCGCTATGCGAACATCCATCACTCGCGCACGAGGAGGTTTTAGAACATCATGAACGCGCAAATCAACGGCCTGACCGCGTCCATCCTTGGAGAATGGACGGCGGAGCTCAACGTCCGCTCCGTCGTGCTGAGGATATTGCTGTCGGTCGTCCTGGCGGCAATCATCGGCTGCGAACGGTCCAGCAAACGGCACTCCGCCGGACTGCGCACCTTCATCCTCGTTTCCCTGGCCTCCACGACGGCCATGCTGACGGACCTGTACCTCTGCCAATCCACCTCGGAGCGATTCCCCTTCATGTCGGCGGCGGCCGTGGTCGGCGCCGCGATGATCAGCGTCAACGCCATCCTGTTCAGCTCGAGGAGCCAGATCAAGGGCCTGACCACGGCGGCGGCCCTCTGGTCCTGCGGGCTGGTCGGGATGGCGCTGGGCGCGGGGCTCTACACGGTGGCCCTGTTCTCGTTCCTGGCCCTGTTTTCCTCCTTGGCCCTGTTCCCGCCCATCGAAAAGTACATGAAGGACAAGTCGAACCACTTCGAGATTCACCTGGAGCTGAAGAGCAAGGGCAACCTGCAGTACTTCGTCACGACGGTCCGGCGCCTGGGGATTCGGATTGAGGATATAGAATCCAACCCCGCGTACCTGAACTCGGGCTTGAGCGTCTACACCGTCTCCCTGACCATCAACAGCGCCGAGCTGAAGAAGTACAAAAAGCACAGCGAGATCATCGAGGCCCTGCGGTCGCTTGAGTACATCTCCCACATCGAGGAGATCAGCTGACCGCGCCGGCCGTCTTCACGTCTTCAAATCGGAGGCAACGGATGAGGAAGGTTCGCACTGACTGCGGTGCCACCCCGCTGGCGGGGCCGCGCAAGATGGAAAGACGCGACGTCCTGCTGCTCCTGGCGGCGGCCGTCGTCTGGGGTGTCAACTTCGCGGTCGTCAAGGCCGGGCTGAGGTCGATGCCGCCCCTCTTTTTGGTCTTTTTGAGGTACCTGTTCGTCGTCCTTCCCCTGATCTTCTTCGTGAGGAAGCCCGCCGTCTCGTGGTGGACGATGGCGATCTACGCGCTGCTCAGCGGGGTAGGGCAGTTTTCCTTCCTGTTCTATTCGCTCAAGATCGGTATGCCCGCGGGGTTGGCCTCGGTGGTCATGCAGTTCCAGACCATCTTCACCCTGATCCTGTCGGCGTGGTTCATGGGGGAGAGGATCGGAGGGGGGCAGCTCGCCGGCATCGGCCTGGCCGCCATCGGATTGGGGCTGATCGCCGGCCCCTCCGGCGCGACAGCGGTCCCAAAGACAGCCTTTTTGACGAACCTCCTGTCCGCGCTCTGCTGGAGCTGTTCCAACCTCATCATCAAGAGGGCGTCCGAGGAGAGCCTTCGGAACGGAAGGCCCTTGGGCATCATGGAGATGATCGTCTGGTCCGCGATCTTCGTCCCTATCCCCATGCTCGTCCTCTCCCTCTTCGCCGAGGGGCCGGATGCCATCCTGCGGTCGCTGACACAGATCGACCCCGCAGCCGTCCTCTCCGTCTTCTACCTCGTCATCCTGTCCACGTTCTTCGCGTACTACGCATGGAACCAGATGATCGCCACGTACTCCGCCGGAAGGGTCGCCCCCTTCTCGCTCCTCGTGCCCGTCACGGGGCTGCTGGGGGGGATGCTGTTCCACAAAGAGCAACTGGACCCCCTGCAGTGGGCGGGCATTGCAGCCGTCATCGCCGGCCTGGTCTTCTTCCAGCTTGGAGAACGCCGGCCAAAAGCCCGTTAAGGAAATACCGGTTAAGCCGTTGAGGACGCTGCCTGGTTTCCCTGCCTGAAACTTCATCAGACCGCGCAAAGCGCGTTGGGTTGTGTAATAGCAAATTGAAAAAAGCCTCTTAAGGGGTGCGAAAACCGAGACACTTTCCGAGAGTAGTGTTTCAGATGTTCTACAATTTCTATCAGAGCATGGCATTCATAGAAAAATAGATTCGACCATTTTTGAAAACTGGAAGTAAACTAATCCAGAAGCATTGACATTCATCTATGTGTTCGCTACAATATTTACATAGATAATGATCAATGTGAGGTGACTGATATGAACTCTATGGATGTAGCCCTGATCTGCAAGGCTTTAGGCGACAGCAACCGATTGGAGATCATGAAAATGCTCTCTGGCGGAGAAAAATGCGGCTGCAAGCTGTTGGAACGCTTCGAGATCACACAAC
>NZ_CALHIQ010000036.1 GCF_938030725.1 uncultured Fretibacterium sp.
TGGCAAAGACGAAGCAATCTGCCCCTGAAGCGCTTTTTCAACACCAGCGGCATGAACTATCGTGCCCTGGGGCTCAAGGACAAACTGCCGGAGATGGGCGAGGAGGAGGCACTGAGGCTGCTGGCATCCGATGGGATGCTCGTGAAACGCCCCCTGCTGGTGACGGAGGAGATCGTGCTGATCGGGTTCCGCGAGACGGCCTGGGCGGAAGCCTTATAGGTAGGCCACGGTAACCTCGGACGGGGCATTCCGCCCTTAGGCGGACGAGTGATTCGCACCGATACGCGTTGAGAGGAGATATCACGATGACGAATTCGTGGAGTGTCTTTATGTTGGGACTCGTTTGGCTTGCGGGACTTGCAGGGGCGGGCGAGGCCGCAGACCTGGAGTTCGATCCGGACTCGGGGGACACGGTGACCCTGACGTTGAAGGGCAGTACCATCACCTACCGCGCCTACGAGAACGTCCCTTACGTGAGCCGACCGGCGGATGCAAAGCTTCAGGTCATGAACATCTACATCCCCAAGCCGTATTTCGAGGGGGGAACCGTCGACGGCTATACTGCCGAAACGGCGCCAATCTTCTTCCCGAACACGGTTGGCGGCTACTTTCCGGGGGAGCCGGGAGGTCCCGGAGAGGACAGAGACGGGAACCCGAACGCCTCGTTCCTGGCCCTGTCCCGGGGGTATGTTGTGGCCTCGCCCGGTGTACGCGGTCGGACGACTCAGGACGAGGCCGGCCGATATACGGGCAAGGCCCCGGCCTGCATCGTGGACCTGAAGGCCGCGGTACGCTACCTGCACCACAACGACAAACGGATGCCTGGTGACGCTGCGAGGATCGTCTCAAATGGTACCAGCGCCGGAGGAGCCCTCTCCGCACTGCTTGGCGCGACCGGGAACGCCCCGGACTACGAACCCTACCTGACTTTGCTCGGCGCGGCCGAGGCAAGCGACGATATCTTTGCCGTCTCCGCCTACTGCCCTATCACGAACCTGGAGCACGCCGACATGGCTTACGAGTGGCTGTTTAACGGCGTCAACGATTACGAGCAGACGATGATGCCAGGGACGATGCCATCTCCCGGAGGGCGCGCCGTCATCTCGCAAGAGGCTCGTCCCAAGGTAAAGGGAACGCTGACGGAGGAGCAGAAACGGGCCTCCGGGGAGTTGAAGCGTCATTTCACAGGATACCTGAACGGACTGAAACTCGAAGGAGGCGGGGCGACGTTGACCCTCGATGCCGACGGCAATGGGTCCTTCAAGGACTATGTCGGGTCCTGGGTGATTGCCTCCGCTCAAAGAGCGATGGATCAGGGGACGGACCTGTCTGCCCTGGAGTGGCTGACGGTTCGGGATGGGAAGGTGACTGCGATCGACTTCGAGGCGTACATTCGGTACGCCGGGAGAATGAAGACGGCTCCGGCTTTCGACGCGCTGGACCTGAGCACGGGAGAGAACGAGCTGTTCGGCACCCAATCTGTCAAGGCGCAGCACTTCACGCGTTTTGGGCAGGATCACGACACTGCGGGCGGGGCCCTGGCTGAAAGCGCTATCGTCAAGATGCTGAACCCGATGAATTACATCGGACTCGAGGGGGTAACGCCCGCACGGCACTGGAGGATTCGCCACGGGGCCGTCGATAGCGATACCTCTCTTGCCGTTCCCGTCATCCTGGCCACAGTTCTCGACAAAGCCGGGCTTGACGTCAATTTCGCGGTGCCCTGGGGGCAGGGGCATGGCGGCGACTACGACCTGGACGAACTTTTCGATTGGATAAGATCGGTCTGCTCCGAGGGAAGGTAATTTCATCTCCAAGCTTTTAGACGATAAGCGGAAAAGTTGTCGAAGTACACGAATAAGAGGCGCCCTGGAGGGGCGCGATCGTTTCACGAGCGACTTCAGGATCGTGGCGGACTACTTTGTGCAGATGAGGCGGAACCGGGATTACGTCCCCTCTCGTCAGGTTGTGAAGCACGTGGACGGGGTGCTGAAGCTGCTGTCGGCACTGACGCGAGACCATCCGCTTTGAGGAGGCGCAGAATCAATTCAGGGAGGGGGAGAGCGTTACTATGCTGAGCGTTTTGGACAAGGTGGAGGGAAGGGGAGAGGCAAGGGGCATACAACTCGGCCGAACGGAAGCGGCTCGGAACCTGCTTCGGATGGGGCTGGACTTAACCAGAATCGCAGAGGCAACCGGACTGTCCCTGGAGGAAATCCAGTCCCTGGAAAAAACGGGGCAGGTTTGACCTTCAACCTCGCCCGTTGATTGTATCTGGCCCGCAGGGACACGTCCTTTCTGAGGCGGAAGACGTCGCGTCGGGGTATCTCCCGACGGGTTAAGCTAACGATAAGGGGGACGGTTTGGGACCGCCCCCTTGTTTCATCCGCGCCCCGCGCTTTCAACCTGCCTGTCGCTTTTAGCGGAGCAATCCGGCATTCACGCGTTATGAGGTAGAATAGAACAGGAAGTGGAACGACCTTTTTCTCTAAGGAGGTTCTCTGCGAAATGTTCCGGACCTTTAAGATGCGTAGCGTCATTGGGGCGGCGGTCCTGCTTCTGTCCCTGGCGGCCTCCAGGGCGCAGGCGGCGCCGGTTCGCGCGCGGGTGCTCTTCATCGGCGACATCATGGCGCACATCCAGCAGATCGATGCGGCGGAGCGCAACGACCCGAAGAAGGGCAGGACCTGGGACTTCGCCCCGCAGTTCCACCGCGTGAAGCCCCTGCTGGCCGGGGCCTTTGTCGTGGGCAACCTGGAGACGACCTTTGCCGGCGAGGCCCGCGGCTACGCCGGATACCCCTCGTTCAACACTCCGGATTCCCTGGCGGAGGCGCTGAAGGGGCTTGAGATCAACCTGGTGACCCTGGCGAACAACCACATCCTGGATCGAGGTGCCTCGGGCGCACGGCGCACGGCGGAGGTCCTGGACGGAGCGGGCATCGCCTGGACGGGGCTCGGGACGGAGGAGGTGCCGGCGAACGACGCCCTCCTGCTGGAGCGGGAGGGGCTTCGCTGGGCCTTCGTCAACTGGACCTACGGCAGCAACCGAAGCCCCGCCTCGAAGGACGTACACCTCAACGTCATCTCAGAGCGCGCCATCGCCGAGGGCATGGCGCGGGCGCGGACGTTGAGCCCGGACGTCGTCGTGGCGTGCTTCCACTGGGGGGACGAGTACCACTTCTCGCCGAACGCGCGCCAGCGACAGGCGGCGGATCAGGCTCTGGCGGAGGGGGCCGACCTGGTGATCGGGACGCACCCCCACGTCCTTCAGCCCGTGGAGGTGCGCGTCGGAGAGGACGGTGCGGCCCGGGCGATCGCCTGGTCGCTGGGGAACTTCGTCTCGTTCCAGCGCACGCTGCCTCGCGAGCGGACCTGCATCCTCTCCGCGGAGTTCGAGAGGGAGGACGACGGCCGCACGCGCCTGACGCGACTTGCCGCGGCCCCGTTGCAGGTCCTCCTCATGCCCTCCGGCAGGCACGTCCGTCGCACGGAGGTGACCTATGCCGGGACGGGAAGGGCCTTCAACCACTTTGGGATATCGAAGGAGGGAGTGGCGCGGCTCCAGAGCGTGGGGCGCGCCGTCCTGGACTTCCTGGGGGCGCAGGAGGAGACGGACGAGTGGGGCTTCTACACCCTCTGGAGCGAGGCGTCCCCCGACGTCCTGCCAGCCCCTCGGCGGACCTCCCCCTCGAATTAACCTCCGGATGCCATGCGGAGGACAGGAATCCTCCACGCCACCTTTGCCTTTCTGGCCGCTCTGCTGACGTTCTGCGGCGAGGCCGGGGCCGCGCGGATCGACTGGTTCCTGCAGCCGGTCTGGGATCGCGCGTCCCGCTTCAGCGAGGGGGTGGCCGCCGTGTGCTCGGGCGGGCGGTGGGGGTTCATCGACCCGGCGGGAAG
>NZ_CALHIQ010000037.1 GCF_938030725.1 uncultured Fretibacterium sp.
GAAAATGTCCATGCAGGAGACGTTGTCCTCGAGGGGGTCATTCCATTCTCCTCCAGGCGACTGGCCACGTAATCGTGAGCCAACCTCTCTCCTTCGCTGCCCGAGGGGCGTTCGTATCGGGTAATCTCCCTGAGGTCCCGCTCAATCTCCGCCCCATTCAGTTTTGACAGAAAATCCCGTTCGGTATCGTTCAGCATGGTCGTTCCTCCCTAATACAGCACTTTTGTTTACGCACGAGGGCAGGACGCTACAAGGCGGCCGTAAAGCGTTCCAGGGCGTCCATGGCCCTCATGAGGCTCTCCATGGCCTGGGTGCAGGCGATGCGGATGTGCCCCTCCCCGCTCTCCCCAAAGGCGTTGCCCGGCAGGACGCCGACCCCCGCTTCCCGCAGGGCGCGCAAGGAGAACTCCTCGCTGGAGAGCCCCGTCCCACTGACGTCCGGGAACAGGTAGAAAGCCCCTTCCGCCGGCCGGCATCGGACGCCCTTCATCGCGTTCAGCCTGGCCTCCGTCGCCCTGAGCCTCTCCTCGAAGACGGCCCGTCGTTCCTCGACCTTCGCGTCCTGCGTGTTGAGCGCGTAGGCGGCGCCCTTCTGGGCGAGCGTACACACGCCATAGGTTTGAGAGGAAGACAGGAGGCACATCGTGGAGGCCACGTCAGGCGGCGTCATGGCATAGCCCAGGCGCCATCCCGTCATGCAGTGGCTCTTGGACACGCCGCCGATCGTGATCGTCCTCTCCCGCATCCCCGGAAGGGAAGCGAAACAGACGTGTTCGCCGTGAAAGACCAGGGACTCGTAGATCTCGTCGCTGATCACGAGCAGGTCCCTCTCCGCGGCGAAGGCTGCGATCACCTCCAGTTGCTCGCGGGAGTACACGCTGCCGGAGGGGTTGCCGGGCGAGTTGACCACGATCCCGCGCGTCTTTGGCGTCACGGCCCTCATCAGGTCCTTCGCGGTGGGGGCAAAGTTGTTCTCCTCCCTGGTGGGGACCCCAACGGGGACGCCCCCGCAGTCCCGAATCTGCACCTCGTACACCGTGAAGTAGGGCTCCAGCAGCAGGACCTCGTCGCCCGGGTCCAGCAGCGCCTCAAAGAGCAGCTGCGTCGCCTGAAGGCCCCCGTTCGCGACGACGACCTCCTCAGGGCCCACCTTGAGGCCATGGTGCCGCTCCCAATAGCCGCACACCGCCTCGCGCAGGTCGCGAAAGCCCTGAAGCGGGGGGTAGTGAGTGTTGCCCGCCCGGGCGGCCCGCGCCGCGGCGTCGATGATGTCCGGCTCCGTCGTGAAGTCCGGCTCGCCGATGCTGAGGTTCAAGACGCCCTCCGTCTGGGCGATGGCCCGAAACATGCGCATCATGCCAGACGGCTTAAACTTGCTGAAACGCTCCGCCACTCTCATTCAAAATCCACTTCCCTTCACAAAGGCTGCACTGCTGGAGGACCCCTCATTGTCGATGGTCCTTGATCGCTTCCAACAACTTTCTTAAGGTCAACCGCACTCCCTTAGACAAAAGGGGCGGAGAAACCCCCGCCCCCAACGCAAGCTGACGTCCTTCGACAAAGAAGGCGCTCCGTTATTTCTTCGCCAGGTACTCGTTGATGTTGGCGGCCGCCTTGCGCCCCTCGCCCATGGCCAGGATGACGGTCGCCGCCCCGAGGACGATATCGCCGCCCGCCCAGACCTTGTCCAGGCTCGTCCTCTGCGTTTCCTCCTCGACGATGATGTTGCCGCGCTTGTTGACGTTCAGACCCGCGGTCGTCTTCGCCATCAGGGGGTTCGACATGTTGCCCAGCGCGACGACTGCGGCGTCGATCTCCAGCACGTGCTCCGTGCCGGGC
>NZ_CALHIQ010000038.1 GCF_938030725.1 uncultured Fretibacterium sp.
TACGGTTGACGGTTCTTAACGACTTAATCAGTGTTTCCCTAAGGCGATTTAGGAAACGCTGGCCGCGCCACTGCGGTTCCGAAAGGGGGGCGAGGTGCGCTATAATGAAACGGCAGCCTGCCGCCGCGCCCTTGAGGGGCCGGCGCCTCTGTCGAGGAAGGGCTGAGTTGGGGAGGCGTTTCTCTTGCGGATTCGCGATGCGGACAAGGTGACGGCGTTCATAGAGCAGTGGATGAAGGAGCAGGTGGTCGGGGCCGGGGCGCGGGGGATCGCGGTGGGCCTTTCGGGCGGCGTCGATTCCGCCGTGGCGGCCGCCCTGGGCCGCAGGGCCTTCGGGCGGGACATGCTGGCCGTCATCATGCCCTGCCACAGCCTTCCCGGCGACGCGGCGGACGCCCTTCTCGTGGCCGAGGCGCTCGACATCCCCCACAAGACGGTGAACCTCACCGCCGCTTACGACGCGCTGGTCCTGGCGATGAAAGGAGCGGGCGTGGAGCCGACGAGGGAAGCGGGGGCAAACCTCAAGGCGCGGCTACGCATGAGCACGCTCTACGCAGCGGCCCAGACGCTGTCGCTGCTCGTCTGCGGGACCAGCAACCGCTCGGAGTACGAAACGGGGTACTTCACGAAGTTCGGGGACTCGGCGGCGGACCTGCTGCCCCTGGCGGACCTCCTGAAGTGTGAGGTGCGCGCCGCAGCCCGCGCCCTGGGCGTCCCGGAGCGCATCGTCGCCAAGGCCCCCAGCGCCGGCTTCTGGGAGGGACAGACGGACGAGGGGGACATGGGCTTCACCTACGACGACCTGGACCGCTACCTGAGCGACGGGACGACACGGGACGAACCCTTCCGGGAGCGTGTCGAGGCCATGAGGCGCAGGAGCGGGCACAAGCGCCTGCCGGTCCCGATCTGCGTGCCGCGCGTCTGAGGCGACGCGGGCTGAACCGACGCCCTGGGACTGGATATACGGCAGGTTATAAGATAAAATTTAACCCTTATAAGGAGCCGGCCCCCTTGAGAGCTTGAGGGCGGGCTGGGGTTCAGGATGAAATTCTTTCGATGAGGTGATCTTTTTGTCAGGGCATTCCAAGTGGGCTAACATCAAGCACCGCAAGGCGGCGCAGGACGCCAAGCGGGGCAACCTTTTTCAGAAGCTGGTGCGGGCGATCATCATCGCGGCGAAGGAGGGCGGCGGTGACCCCGGCATGAACATGCGGCTCAAGACGGCGATCGAACGGGCCAAGGCCGTCAGCGTCCCTCAGGACAACATCACCCGCGCCATCAAGAGGGGCACGGGCGAGCTGGGCGACGTGACCTACGAGGAACTGCTCTACGAGGCCTACGGGCCCAGCGGCATCGCGGTGCTCGTCTCCGTGCTGACGGACAACCGGAACCGCACGACGCCCGAAATCCGCGCGCTCCTGACCCGCAACGGCGGACAGATGGGCGAGTCCGGCAGCGTCGCCTGGATGTTCGACCGCAGGGGCGTCGTTGA
The DNA here is from genome assembly GCF_938030725.1 of uncultured Fretibacterium sp. Classification (GTDB taxonomy): domain Bacteria; phylum Synergistota; class Synergistia; order Synergistales; family Aminobacteriaceae; genus Fretibacterium. The sequence continues at coordinate 1,493 of NZ_CALHIQ010000038.1, forward strand.
GGTGAAGGGCGAGGGGCTGGACGAGGACGCCCTGATGACCTGCGGTCTGGACGCCGGCATGACGGACATGGAGCCGTCGGGGGAGGGGTACACGCTCTACTGCGAGCCTGCGGAGCTGGACGCGCTCCACGCGGCCCTTGAGAAGGCGGGCTACGTCGTGGAGAACGCAGAGGTTTCCATGATCGCCAAGACGCCCGTCGAGGTGTCGGAGGTGGAGGCCGCGCGCAAGGCAGCGCGCCTGATCGACGTCTTGGAGGAGCACGACGACGTCCAGAACGTCTACTCGAACCTCGATATCCCGGACGAGGTCGCCGCTCAGCTGGACGCGGAGTGATGGCGCCGTCGGGCGAGAGGGTCTGTCTTGGGGTGGACCCTGGCCTGGCGCGGGTGGGGTACGGCGCCGTCGCCCGGAGCGGCTCGCGCTTTCGAGCCCTGGACTACGGGTGCATTGAAACCAGCCCGAAGCTGTCCTTCATGCAGCGCATCCTGCAGATCTATGCCAAGTTGGGGGAACAGCTTGAACGCTGCGCCCCCGCTTTTATGTCCGTGGAGCGCCTCTTCTTCGGCCACAACGCCACGACGGCGGAGTTCGTCTGGCAGGCGCGGGGCGTGGTGATGCTCCTGGCGGCCCAGCGGGGCCTGCCGGTCGTCGAGCCGAAGCCGAACCAGATCAAGCTGGCCGTCTGCGGCACGGGGGGGGCGGACAAGCAGCAGGTCCAGCGGATGACCCAGCGCTTCCTGGGGCTTGACCGGGTCCCTTCGCCGGACGACACGGCGGACGCCCTGGCGGCCGCCATCACCGGCTTCGCGCTCATGCGGGACGCGGAACTGAGGACGGTCGGGGCATGAGGTCGGGGAACCATAGGCCACTGGTCGGACGCCCCCTGAAGGTTGGGTCATGATCCGGTCCCTGACGGGCGTCGTCCTCGGCGTTTCGGAGATGTCGGTCCTGCTGGATGTGAACGGGCTTGGATTCGACCTCCTCTGCACACGGGCCGCCGCCGCGCTGTGCTCTGCCGGGCAGAGGGTGAGGCTCACGACCTACCTCCAGATATCAGAAGCTGGCGCGGCGCTCTACGGATTTGCCTCGGAGCGCGAGCGGGAGCTCTTTCTGAAGGTCGTGGCGATCAAGGGCGTCGGTGGCAGGACGGGGATGGCCATCCTCTCCGCGCTCTCGGTGGACGAGGTGCTGCGGGCCGTTTCCCTGGCGGACGTCGCGACCTTCACCCGTGCGCCGGGCGTTGGGAAGAAGACGGCGGAGCGGCTGTGCTTCGAGCTGCGGTCCCTCCTGCCTGACGGGCTGATCCAGTCCGCAGCCCAGGGGGAGAGTGCACCGAGCCGGACCGCCGACACGGTGGCGGAGGCCCTCGTGGGGCTGGGCTTTACGCAGGCGGATGCAGCCTCCGTCCTGACGCTGCTGCGCGCCGCACAGGGGGAGGTGTTTGACGGGCTGGATGCGGAAACGCTCTTGAAGCTTGCCCTGAGAGAACTGCACAGAGGAGGCCGTTAGCGATGTCCGAGGACGCGAGAACCCCCATCGAGGCGGAGGACGAGGGGCGTTTTTTCTCCTCTCCGCGCGCTGCGGAGGACGCCACCGTCCGCCCGCGCGCTCTTGTGGACTTCATCGGCCAGGAGAGGGTGCGCGAGAAGCTGCGCATCTATATCGACGCGGCCCGGGGCCGGGGCGAACCCTTGGACCACGTCCTCTTCTATGGCCCTCCCGGTCTGGGCAAGACGACGCTGGCGGAGATCATCGCCCAGGAGATGGGAGGGCAGCTTCGCAAGACGACCGGCCCGGCCCTGGAGCGGGCGGGGGACCTCGCCGCCATCGTTTCCAACCTTGAGGCCAACGACGTCCTCTTCATCGACGAGATCCACAGCATGCCGCGCCAGGTGGAGGAGATCCTCTACCCCGCCATGGAGGATTTTGAGCTGCACATCGTCGTGGGCAAGGGCCCCCTGGCCAAGACTATCGGCCTCGCCCTGCCGCGCTTCACGCTCTGCGGGGCCACCACGCGGCTGGGCCTTCTGACCTCGCCCCTGAGGGCGCGCTTCGGCATCGTGGAGCAGCTTTCACTCTACACGGAGCAGGAGCTGGCCCGCATCGTCCTGCGGGCCGCCGGGGTGCTCGACATACGCATCGCGGGGGACGCCGCGGTCGAGATCGCCCGCCGGGCGCGGGGGACGCCGCGGGTGGTGCTGAAGCTTCTGAGGCGGGTCCGCGACGTGGCCGCCGTCAAGGGGACGGGAGAGATCGATGCGGACATTGCGGGCCGGGCCATGGACATGCTGGACATCGACGCGGAGGGCATGGACGAGGGGGACCGCCAGATCCTGAGAGCGGTCGTCGAGCGCTTTGACGGCGGCCCTGTAGGGCTGGGGACCATTGCGGCGGCCATCAACGAGGAACCTCAGACCATCGAGGACATCTACGAGCCCTACCTGATCCAGAAGGGGTTTCTTGAGAGGACGCCGCGGGGGCGGCGGGCCACGTCCAACGCCTACGCCTACCTTGGGTGTCCCATGAGGCGGCGGCCGGACGAGGAACTGCGCCTTCCCTTCGGGGCGGAACAGGAGGAGGACCAATGACCGGAAACGCTGTGCAGGGGGCGGGCGGGGTGTCGCCCGCCCTGACGAGGCCCCTGCGGCTGTGGGGGCTTCTGGCCCTGTTGCTTCTGGCACAGCTTCCGACGAGGGCGGAGGCGCGGGACATCTACGTCCGCCTCTCCGCCGCGGGGAGTTACACCGTGGCCTCGGACGGGGCGATGATGCTGGTGGACGGCGGAGGCAAGGCTCATCCGCTGGGGAACCCTGCGGCCCTGCGAGTCGCCGGCGGACGGCTCCTGGCCGGAAAGGCGGCCTTTGCGCTGCCGATCCGGATAACCGGCGGAGGGCTCATGCGCTTCAACAACCGGCGTTATCGCGGCGCCTTCCTGATCACGAGCCGGGGCCTTCTGAACGTTCTGGACCTGGAGGACTACCTGCGGGGGGTGCTGCCCGCCGAGGTAGGGGCCTCCTGGCCCATGGAGGCGCTGAGGGTGCAGGCGATCATCTCCCGAACCTACGCGCTGCGGCAGAGCCTGGCCCGCGCCAGCCGGGGTTATGACGTCACCGACACCGTCGCCGACCAGGTCTACAGGGGAGCGGGGGTTGAAACGGCGGCGACCAATCAGGCGGTGGCCAGCACGGAGCGCGAGATACTGACCTACGGAAGCGAGCTGGCCTTCACGCCCTTCCACTCCGACAGCGGCGGACATACGGCGAACAACGCCGACGTCTGGGGAAGGGCCCTGCCCTACCTTGCCGGCGTACGGGAGCCCGTCGCCTACACCTCGCCCAACGCCTCCTGGTCGGTCCGGATACCGAGGGGCAGCATCGAGGCCGCCCTGGCGAGGATCAAGGCCGGCGTCGGGGCTCTTTCGGAGGTTCGGGTCGTCAACGTCGATAAGGGCGGGCGGGCTACGGCGCTGACCTTCACCGGCAGCCGGGGAACGAGCTCGGTAAAGGCCAGCCAGTTTCGGACGGCCATAGGACCCAACCTCCTGAAGAGCACCATGTTGACGTCACGGGCGGGGACTCCGCCCGTAACGCCGCAGCCACAGCCGGTGACACCGCAGGAAAGCCGTCCCGCGCCCGTGGATGGACGGCCGCTCCCCCCCGTCCCCACGTCGAGGGACCCCATGACGTTTGCTCAGGAAAAGCGCCTGGCGCAGATGACGGCGGACGGCGTCTTTACGACGTCGGAGTTGGTGGACATGCTCTCCAACCCGAACAAGAAGAAGGGCTACTTCTACATCGGCCTTCAGCGGACGGGCGGCAGCGCGCCGGCCCCACAGCCCGTACGGAAGCCCGCCCCCGTCGCGCCTGCTACGCCTGTCGCGCCGGTCGTGAGGGGCGGCGGCTTCACCGTGGCGCGGGAAGGGGACACCTTCGTCTTTTGCGGCAGAGGGTGGGGGCACGGCGTGGGGCTTTCCCAGTGGGGGAGCCTGACGCTGGCGAAGAACGGCTGGAAGGGCGAACGCATCCTGATGCATTACTACCCGGGGACGGAGGTCAAACGCTACCGATGACGACGATGGCGCCTCTCTTGCCGCTGCCGGGTACGGCTTCCACGGATCGGATGCCACCCCTTTCCCACGATGCGCTGTTCAGCCTGGAGACCTATGACTATCCCCTCTCCGAGGACCGCATTGCCCAAACCCCTGCGGAGCCCAGGGATTCGTCGAGGCTGCTGATCTGGGACGTGGGCTCCGACGGGGTGCGGCACTGCCACTTTCGCGACATCCTGGATTTCTTGAGGCCGGAGGACCTGCTCGTGCTGAACGACACGCGGGTCCTTCCCGCGCGGCTCTTGGGCAGGCGCGTCCCCGGCGGCGGAGCGGCGGAGGTCCTGCTACTCAGTCCTGCGTCGCAGGACCTGTGCTGCTGGCGGGCCCTGGTCCGACCTGGCCGGCGTCTGAGGGTCGGGGCGGAGGTGGAGGTGGGGGACCGCGCCCTCAGGATTGAGGCCTGCGAGGACGACGGGGTGCGGTTGGTGCGCGTGGGGGAGGGCCGTCGGGACGTCTTGAGCTTCCTCGACGCCTTTGGCCACGTGCCGCTCCCTCCTTACATTCACAGCGAGGGCGACTGGCGAGAGGCTTATCAGACGGTCTTCGCCCAGCGGGACGGCTCCGTGGCGGCCCCGACGGCCAGCCTGCACTTCACTCCCGGCCTCCTGGACGCCATCGACGCGATGGGCGTCCATCGGGCCTGGGTGACGCTTCACGTGGGGTTGGGGACCTTCCGCCCAGTCAAGGCGGAGGACATCCGGGAACACGTCATCCACGAGGAACCCTGCGAGGTCCCGGAGGAGACGGTGTGGGCCGTGCGAGAGTGCCGGCGGCGGGGAGGGCGCGTCATCGCCTCCGGGACCACCGTCGTGCGAACGCTGGAATCCATGACCGCTGGAGGCGGAGAGGTCCGTTCGGGCCTCATGGACACGGGCCTGTACATCTATCCGGGCTTCGAGTTTCAGGTGGTGGACGCCATGATCACGAACTTCCACCTTCCAAAAAGCTCCCTGTTGATGCTGGTCGCGGCCTTTGCAGCGAACCTGGGTGGCTTCAAGGGGCGGGAGGAGCGGGCGGTGGCCCGGCTGCTCTCCGTCTACAAGGCGGCGATGGAGGCGGGATACCGCTTTTTTTCCTTCGGAGATGCCATGTTCATACAGCGCTGAGGCGCTACGGCGCCGGGCCTTTGGCGCGGACAGGGCATGGATTATGAAAGTACAAGGTGCGGATGGACAATGAATCGACCGGTCAGGAAATTTCTCCCGGCGTTGGCGGTTCTCCTGCTGTGCGCCGGCGGTGCGGCCTTTTATTTCAAGGTCCCTGGTCCCGTCTGGGAGGGGCTTTTGCCCGTTCCGGAGGGGGAACTCGTCACCGTCCTGGTGACGCCGGGGACGAACGCGCGGCAGATCGCCCAGGCCTTCGAGGATCAGGGGGCCCTGGAGGGCAGCGCCGGAGACCTGGCCCGATGGATGGTCCGCTTTGGACTGGACCGGCGGATGCAGCCCGGATACTACAAGGTGGTGCGCTCCGCCCCCTGGTATGCGGCGCGGCAGCTCCGGGAGGCGCGGGCCTACCTGCTGCGGATGACCCTCATCCCCGGCGCGGACGCGTACTCGCTGCGCGAAGCCCTCTCCCTCGACGTCGCGTCGAAGGACGACGCGCTGCATCAGGCGGTCATGGACGACGCCAACTACCCCGAAGCGATGCGGGCAAAGCTGCCGGAGGACGAGTCCTCGCGTCTGGCCTTCCTTCAGCCGGAGAGCTATCCCGTGCTGGAGCGCACCCCGGCCGAACTTGTCCGAGCGGCCAGCGCCCACTGGTGGAAGCGGCTCGGCGCTGCCGCAGAGAGGATGACGAAGCAGGAGCTGCACCGGGCGGCCGTCATCGCCTCCATGGTGGAGCGGGAGGTCCTTCACGACTCCGAGGCGCCCAGGGTGGCCGGCGTGATCCAGCGCAGGCTGAAGGAGGGGATGCCGCTCCAGATCGACGCTACGGTCGTCTACGCCTGGAAACTCCAGGGCCGTCGGCTCACCAGGGTGCTGCGGAGCGACCTGGGGATCGATTCCCCCTACAACACCTATCGCGTTTCAGGGCTGCCTCCGGGGCCCATCTGCGTCCCCGGCAGCGCCGCCTGGGACGCGGCCCTCAGCCCGGAGGACGGCGGGGACTACTACTACGTAGCGGGGAAGGACGGCTACCATTACTTTGCAAAGACCTATGCGGAGCACCTGCGCAACGTGGACAGGGCGCGCTCCGGACTGTAGAAGGGAGGTATCCAGGTGGCCTCGAATTACGATGCGGAACGAGGGTCCGGCGAACAGGGTGGCCGCAGGGCGGCCGCGTCCAGGGGAAACTGGGGCGAGCTGGTCGTCCTGCTCCTGATCGCCGTTGACGTCTACGTCATGGCCTCCCTCTTCAACAGCTCCTGGGTCGGGCAGTCGGGGGGGCAGATCGGTGAATACCTGCGCACGGTCTGGGGCGGTGCGGTGCTGATCCCTCTTTTGTTCTTGCTGTACCTGTGCTTTGCGCGGCTCGTCCGCTTCCGCATCCCCCGGCCCCTGGGGCAGATTCTGGGGACAGCGCAGCTCTACGTTTCGCTGGCCTTCATGCTGGGCATCGCCCAATACGTGGGCTGGAACCCAACGTGGAGCTTCTTCGAGCCGGGGTCGGTGGGGCGGGGCCTGGCGCGCCTCTTCGTCCTGAACTTGGGGATGCTGGGCGCTCTCCTGGCGGCGGCGGCCTCCTTCCTGCTGGCGGCCTTCTTCTTCGGCTCCCGAATCCTTGCGCTGCTCGTGGCCGCCCTGCCCGCGGGGAACTCGGAGGACCCGGAGGCGGACGCCGACTCCGGACGAGAGCCGTCCCCCCCGCCCTCATCCCCGGCCCGGCAGGCCGCCGCCCGGTCCGAGGTCTACGTCGAGCGGGTGGGGAAGGTCCACCCCCTCCACGACGCCCTGCTCTCGTCGGAAGCGCAGGCGCCGGAGGATGGGGCGCGCCTGGTGCGTCACACCTCCACCGGCGGCGTCCCCTTCGACCCCCTGACGCCGGTCACCCCGAACGGCCTCGCGGGCCGGAGCTCCGCGCCGGAGCCGCGCCGAGTGCCTCAGGGGCAGGTTGTGGACGTTCCGCCCCCTCCGGACGGTCCCTTCGTGCCCGCTGGGCCGGAGGAGGTCGAATCCCCGAGCCCGTCACCCTTCCTGCGGCAGGACACGGCCGTTCCAGCCGACGAGCCTTCTTCTCCGGCGGCTCAGGTAGTTGGCGAGGCGTCGGAGAGGGAGGCGCAAGCCGAGGCGGCGGAGTCGCCGGCCTCCGACCGTCCCCCTTCCGCGGCACCGGACAGGGCGGAGGCCCCCCGTGAAGCGCCCCGTGGCGGAGTCCCGGAAGCGGGGACCGCTCAACCCAGAAAGACGGCGGTAGAGATTCTGGACGACCTCCTTTCCTCGCTGGAGGCCGGAACCTTCTCCGTGCGTCCGGACCTGCTGAAGCCCATGGACGGCGAGGTCACGCCTCACTCGACCGAACCGTGGGAGGCGCCCCTCCAGCCAAGCGGCCCGGCGGAGACACCAAAAGATCCGGTCATGTCGGAGGCGCCGCAAACGACACCCCCAGCGCCGCAGGCCCCTGAGCCTCAAGCGGCTAGCGCTTCGGAGGCACGGGCCCGCGATGCGGAGTGCGACGGACGAAGCACGGCCCTTCAGGCGGAGGTGCCGGAGGTGGTGTTGCCTGAGGAGCTCGACGAGAGGCGCTCTCTGGAGGGGGTCTTTCCGCCGCAGCTGGACCTCTTCGGCCCACCGGTGGAGGACGTGGCGGACCAGAAGGCCACGGCGGCGGCGGCGGCTCAGGGAGAGGTCATCGTCGAAACGCTGAAGAACTTCGGCATCACCGCATCCATCGCCCACATCGTGATCGGCCCGTCGGTGGTCCAGTTTCAGATCGAGCTGGCTCCCGGCACCAAGGTCAACAAGGTGGCGGGGCTGGCCAGCGACCTGACGATGGCCCTGGCCGTCGTTTCCGTCCGAGTGGAGGCCCCCATCCTGGGGCAGCACTACGTGGGCATCGAGATACCCAACTCCAAACGCCGGGGCATCCCTCTGCGGATGGCGATGGAGTCCCCGGAGTTTGCAGAGTGTCGGGCCGTATTGCCGCTGCAGATGGGGATGCAGGTGGACTCCAGCTTCCTGGTCTGCGGCCTGGAGGACATGCCCCACCTCCTCGTGGCGGGGACCACGGGGTCGGGCAAGAGCGTATTCGTCAACGCCTGCATCCTGGGGATGTGCTCGCGCCGCACGCCGGACGAGCTGAAGCTGATCCTGGTGGACCCAAAGCACGTGGAGTTCGCCATCTATGAGGGGTTGCCCCATCTCCTGGCCCGGCCCATCTCCGACTCCCGCAAGGCCATCGACGCCCTGACCTGGGCCGTTCAGGAGATGGAAACCCGGACGGAGAACTTCGCGCGGGCGCGGGTGCGCAGCCTGGCCCCCTACAACGAGAAGGTGCTGCCGAAGGACCGGTACCCGAACATCGTGGTGGTGGTGGACGAGCTGGCGGACCTCATGTACACCGCGGGCAAGGAGGTGGAGGGCCTCATCGCCCGCCTGGCCCAGAAGTCGCGCGCGGCGGGCATCCACCTGATCCTCGCCACTCAGCGCCCCTCGGTGGACGTGATCACGGGGCTGATCAAGGCGAACGTGCCCGCGCGGGTGGCCTTTGCCGTGCCGTCACAGACGGACTCACGCACCATCATTGATACAGGGGGTGCCGACAAGCTGCTGGGCAAGGGGGACATGCTGTTCCGCAGCACGCGCTTCCCCCGCCCTCTTCGCCTTCAGTCCCCCTTCATCACGGAGGAGCGCACGCTGGACTTCGTGGAGTACATGAAGGACGTGTTCGGCCCACCGGACTACATCGAGTTTGCGGACAGCAACGGAGGCGGGGGCGGGGACGGCCGCGGCGGCAACGGCGCCGTGGATGACCCCAAGATGGAGGAGGCCATCCGCACCGTGATGGAGACGGGCATCACCTCCGCCAGCGGGCTGCAGAGGCTCTTGAGCATCGGATACCCCAAGGCCGGCCGCCTCATCACCGCGATGGAGCAGTTGGGCATCGTTGGGCCCCAGATGCCCAACAGCACGAAGCCCCGGCAGATACTGCTGGACGAGGAGAGCGCCTTCGAGGCGTTGGAGCGTGCCAGGACCGGAGGAATCTTCGACGAGGACTGAATGTCTCCCGCTGCTGTGGGGCCTTGTGATATAATGTAACAGTCGGGGTTTTTCGACCCCGGCGAGGATTTTGTGCTTCAACGGTTTTAATTTTTGGGGGGAGGTTTTTTCTATGGCTAAGGCCAAAGTGGATGCTGGTACGTGCGTCGGGTGCGAGTCCTGCGTTGGGGCATGCCCCGTTTCCGCCATCTCGATGACGGACGGACACGCGCAGGTGGACGAGGGCAAGTGCGTCGAGTGCGGCAGCTGCGTTTCGACCTGCCCGGTCAGCGCCATCTCTCAGTAGCCTGTTTGAGGCGAAGCTTCGTTCGACGGGGGAGACCCCGTCGTTTTTTTATGCCCTGCGCTTAAGTTTTTTCCCTCAGCGCCGATAAAAATAAGTGTAGTGGCTCGACTTGCGGGGAGGTCGGGGGCGCAGCCCGCTCTCGGACTTCATCCGAACGTTTTGTTGAGGGATGTGGTACACTACATAAAGTAAGGCTTTTCGTCTTTTGTGTTTGTTCTGCGCGCTCTTTTCGGTGTGGACCAGGATGGTCTTTGGAGGCTTTTCAGAACTTTGGGAGACGGGACAGGATGGCCCGTCTGCAGGAGGTTAGGACAGTTATGAGGATTTACCACAACGTACCGGCGCTTTTCGCGTACAACGCACTGAACAACACCAACAGGTCGCTTCAGAAGTCCATTCAGACCCTTTCGACGGGCTTGCGCATCAACAGCGCGGCGGACGACGCCGCGGGGCTGGCCATCAGCGAGAAGATGCGGGCCCAGATCAGCGGCATGAACATGGCGGTCCGCAACGCGGAGGACGGCGTTTCCATGCTGCAGACGGCGGAGGGCGCCCTGTCCTCGACGCACAGCATCCTCCAGCGCATGAGGGAGCTCGCGGTGCAGGCGGCGAACGACACGCTGACCCAGCAGGACCGGGAGTACATTCAGCTCGAGGTCGATCAGCTGAAGGACGAGATCAACCGCATCTCCACCGCCACCCAGTTCAACAACAAGAAGCTCCTGGACGGCACCTCGGCGGGCATCTGGTCCTCCACGGATCTGGCCACGAAGGCGTACATCCGCGGCTCCCTGCGGGAGATCGACCAGTTCGGCCAGAAGAGCGCCTTTGAGGGCAACTACAAGATCAGCATTACAGCCACGCCGGGGCAGGCCGAGGCCAAGAAGACGGACATCTTTAGAATCAAGCACCCGAACGTCACGATGGGGGTCAGTCTGAACGACCAGGCCGGGATTGCCGGGCTGCGGGTGGACAACCTTCCAGCAGGGAGCTACACGGTGAAGACGGCCGCTGCGCCAGCAGACTCCGCCGCGACGCTGACGGGGCAGTACGGGTTCAAATTGGGCAAGTCCTACACTGCCGAGAGCACGTCCTTTCAGGTTAACGACAAAGGTGCTGCAATAACCTGGAATGGCGATAAAAAACTGACAATCAAGGTCGGTGGAACCCAGATCGGCAACGAGATTACATTTACTAACGAATCTCTGGAGGACGCCCTAACCAAAATCAAGGCGGAGCTGGCCAAGTCGACGCTGGATGGGGTCACCCTGAGCGCGGAGATGGACACCAGCGGCGGCGGAACCAAGGGCAAGATCGTCATCAAGGCCTTTAAGGTGGGGGGCCAGGCGGACGACGTCAAGATAGAGCTCTCAGGGGGAGCGACTGCTGGTACTCCTACAGCAACTGTGCCCTTTAATTCCACCGCGGCTAATGGTGTGGAGCGTAACGTCACCTTTGCCGATATTCTCGACGCGAAGGTAAAGGACGCGGACCTTGAGAACAACGCTAGCATCCTCTACGAGGTGGTGTCGGTCGACGCTCAGTCGAAGAGCGTGACGCTGAAGGCGACAGCCAACGTGCTGAGGCCAGACGGCAGTGTGGTCAACAGGGTGAACGATAACATCGTTCTAACGGAGAAGGCCTTTGTGGACCTCAGCAAGAGCCTGGGGCTGGGCAAGGAGGGGACGGTCACTCCCCCCAATGGGACGGACGGAGCCCTTCAGATGAGCCTGAAGGAAGGGATGACGAGGTTCTTCAGCGTTGGAAACAAGTTTGTCTACAATGTGACGAAGAAGGCCGCTGCAAACGCTCAGACGGTGGAGATCGAAGGGCAACAGACGAGTACGTGGCCCTACAACTGGGGCGGATCGGTTTCCGACGCCACCTTGAAGTTTGGCCTGGACGCGAAGAAGGTGATGGAGAAGGAGCTGCACTTCCGGAACTTCTACCTCAACGACAAGAACGGCACGGTCTACGAGGGCGACATCGTCCTAACCACCAACAAGACCGAGATGACGGCGGGAAAGACGCTGGCCACGTTCGAGGCGGCCTATATTGGGCAGGTGGCCAAGAGCGACGTGAAGCTGCGGGATCTGGAGAAGTTCTGGACCAGCCAGGGCGTCTTCATGTTGACGGACCCCCAGACGATCACCATCTCCCAGGGGGACGGCAAGAGCACCACGATCACGCTCCACGCCACGGACACGCTGGGCGAGCTGCGCAGCAAGCTGAACGACGCCATCGCCAACGGCCTGGGGCAGGCCCGCTTCGCCGTCAGCAACGCTAACGACTTCGTGACGTTCGTGGGCAAGGGCACGGAGAAGGACTACGGCCTTGAAACGGTGCCGGGGACCTTCATCATCCGCTCCTTGGTGGCCGGAGCGGCGGGCCGGCTCTCCTTCAGCGGCAACGAGGACCTGGTCAACGCCCTTTCCCTGAACGTGGTGCAGGAGGCGAAGGAGAACTCCTTCACGGCCTCCGTGTACGACGCCCACACGGGCGCGACGATCGCGAGCAACGTGAAGGTGTCCGGCAACCAGCTCATCGGCGTGATCCACAAGAACGTGGACGTGGAGTTCGACCCCATGGCCAACATCAAGGTGACCTGGAACGAGAACCTGCGGAACTTCGTCCTGTCCGCCGACGGGACGCCCTACGAGACGGTGCTGCACATCGTGGACAACAGCACGATCTTCCAGGTGGGGGCGAACGAGGGCGAGGACCTGGCGATCGACATCGGGAACATGGGGGCGAACGCCTTGGGCGTTACCCGCGTCATCGTGACGGACCGCGGGTCCGCCGCGCGGGCCATCACCATCCTGGACACGGCCATCGGAAAGGTCTCCACACAGCGCGCCAAGATTGGCGCCTACCAGAACTCGCTGGAGCACACGGTGTCGAACCTGACCACCACCAGCACGAACCTGACGGCGGCGGAGAGCCGCATTCGGGATGCGGACATGGCCAAGGCCATGATGGAGTTCGTGAAGCTGCAGGTCTTGAACCAGTCGGGTACCTCGATGCTGGCCCAGGCGAACCAGCTTCCTCAGAACGTCCTGAGCCTCTTGAGGTCTTAAGGTAACCCGCAAGAACCGATCGACAAAAGCTGCCCCCCGGCCACAACCGGGGGGCAGCTTCGTCAACTCACTCCTGCATCGACGGAACGTAAGGTGTGCAGGAACGCCCGATTCGTTCAGCTTTCCTTCAGGGCCTCGATCTCATCCAGAGAAAGGCGGGTGAAGCGCGCGACGGACTCCGGGGACATCCCTTCCCGCAGCATGG
>NZ_CALHIQ010000039.1 GCF_938030725.1 uncultured Fretibacterium sp.
CCGCGTTCCACGTTCAGAAAAAATTTCAGGGCGTCCTCGAGCGACGCCCCACGGGAGGTTTTATTGATGAGCAAGACGGTGCGCCTGGTGTCGGGGGCCCTCGTCCTCCTCGCCGCGCTGGCTGCCGGCTGTGCGGCCTGGGCCGCGGTGGCGGACCCCATCCACGACTACCCCGACTTCAACGACTACGACGACGCGGACCGCTACTACACGTTCGGGGACCACACCACGGACTACGGCTACAACTACCAGCTTCGGGACGTGAGCGGCGCGCGCGACGGACACACCCTCGCCGGCGCCCAGTGGTTCGCCACCTGCTACGAAAACTACCTGTGGCGCTACATCAACGAGGACCTCAACGGGCGTCTGCTCTACCGGCGGACCCTGGGCGGCGAGACGCCCGAGGTGCCCCTGACCGCCTCGGCGGACCTGCTCTACGACTTCGAGGCCGTCTACGTCGACGAGCCGCAGCCCTACCCCGCCTATCCCGACACGCGCTACCGCGACGCCTGCATGGACCCCGTCGAGTCCATCGCCCTGATCCTCCCCGAAGGACGGGGGCAGTTCAAGGTCTCCCTGGCCAACCACTACGCGCGCCACTTCCCCTATTGGTGGCGCGAGTCCGGGAGCGGCCATAACCCGATCAACCCGTCGCCCACCCTGTCCGGCGACGTCATCTCCCGCGACGTGATGGAGGACGTGCTCCTGAACGCGGAGGGGTACACCGTCTCCGTGCAGCCCAACAGGCCTCAGCGCGTCATGCCGGGTGAATCCATGACCGCAAACGTCAGCCTGACGGCCGAGAACCCGGAGGCCTACGGCAGCAGGCTGGGCTACATCGCGTTCCGTCAGTCCGCCAGCTTCGACACGGGCTACGTCGGCTGGCGCGAGTCCCACCACGTCCCCGTGGTGGTGGCCAACGTCCACGACGGCCCGGCCTCCGACCCCGGCAACGAGCTCTACTTCGACATGATGATCTTCAACAGGACGCTCAGTGGCGACGCCGTCGTCTCCGTGGGGGACATCGAGAAGCGCATCCAGTTTCGCTGGGGCGCGGACCGCGAGATGACCCAGAACCTGGGCGCGCTCTACATGATGCGCCACTCCCTGAACAACGGCCTGCCCAGCTACCATCTGGAGACGCGGATCACGAACCGCACCGGCACGCGCTACCGCCTCCAGCGCTACGACATGATCGGAGGCCCCAGGGACAACACCGGCTCCGGCGACGTAGGTGGCGGCTCCTGGGACATGAAGGCGCGCTACGCCTTTCGGGACATCCGGCCCGACCACTGGAAGTACGACCTGACCCCGGACCTCTACGGCAGCCTGCCGGCCCACTTCCAGTTGGACGCCCACAGCCAGATCGCGCCGGGGCTCATCACGGTTTACAAGAACCGCGTCGGCACGGGTTACAACACCCTGAACGCCTCCTACGGCACGAGCGAGTCCTTCCGCCTCTACCCCTTCTCCGAGGCCCGGCACCACGACCTGCGCCTCAGCTACCGGCGGGTCGGGGGCATGACCCTGGCGGGAGGCGCCTCCGAGGCCAACGGACGCTGGCGCGTACAGGGCTTCCGCTGGGACCAGTTCGCCGACGTGGTGCAGAACGACGAGCAGACGACTTATGAGCTGGAGAAGCTGATGGGCAAGCCCGCCGCCCTGGGGGGCAGCGCCGTCAGCGCCTCGGACGCCTACGTCCGCTCAAGCGCCCTGAACGCCTTCGAGATCAAGACCGACGTCCCCGCCGGGCTGGTATCCATGGACGTTTCGATGGACGTCCTCGTGTCGAAGGACGTCTCCGGAGACGTGGTCCAGACGGTGTCGCGGGACGTGCCGGCGACCATCGCCGTTCAGCCGATGCGGGTGCGCCTCCGCATCCCGCGCCGGGAGCAGATGCTGGTGGGCCGTTGGGAGGACCTGGACGCGGCGGCGGACGGTAAGGCCCTGCTGAAGCAGTTCATGCGCTTCGGCACGGTCTGGCTGCGCTCCGGCAGGACGAACGAGCGGGACACGAACCTGTTCACCGCCATCTCCCAGCGCGGCGTGGACCCTGCGGAGTGCATCAGCGCGTTCCTCTACAACGACGAGCTCTACCTGGACTTCATCCTCCTCCTGGCGGACGCCAAGAGTCCGCGGGAGGGCTACACGGCCTACCTGCAAATGTTCCGCGACGACGGCATCCCCTACATCCTGATCGGCGACGGGGCGGCGGACGGCGTGTGGAACCTGGGCCTTTACGTGGATGCCGCAGGGGCCAATCCGGAGTCGGGGCGCTCGTCGGACGACGTCAGGCCCAAGCCCCAGGAGAAGGAGGAGGGCGGAGGCTGCAACGCGGCCTCAGGCCTGGGCCTCATCCTGTCGGCACTCGTCGGCGCACTGTTCCTGGAGCGCCGCATCCGGTGAGGCGTGGGCCGCTGATCGCACGGAGGTTCGCATATTCGCGCATATTCGCTATATGACGAGGGGGGACGCATCGTGAGTCTTTGGGAAAAGTGGGAACGGGACAAGCAGCGGGCGCAGGGCCTTGAGGTGAAGAGCGACGTTCAGATTCAAAGCTCGTACAGGAAGCCCAACCTGCGCCGCCAGATCGCGATCGTCGCGGCGGTGCTGCTCGGATGCCTCGCCATCGCTTTTGCCTCCGTCCTCGTGGAGGCCAGCATGGGCCGAAAGTGGTCGGACACTCTGGTCGTCCGCCTCCTCATCCAGAGGCAGCTCCAGCGCGAGGAGATCGCGAAACGCCAGAATCCATAGTGCGTCAGACGGCGCGGAGCGTGAAGCTCCGCGCCGTCGTTTTGGGCGGGACAGGACCACAATCCATTCGTCCGTGGTAAGATAATGAGGTGAGCGCAGTAAGGGCTCACGCAGGCCCCGCCGGAGCGTGGGGCTATTTTATCATGGGGGGAATTTTGAAATGGCGGACATGTTGAGGAGCAGAGCGGAAGAGTTGAAGGGCAAGAGGACCCGCGAGAACCTGTGCACGGCCTTTGCGGGGGAGTCCCAGGCGCGCAACAAGTACACGTTCTTCGCGGCCAAAGCCCGCGCCGAGGGCTACAACCAGATCGCGGACCTCTTTGAGGAGACGGCGAACAACGAGAGGGCACACGCCAAGATGTGGTTCCAGATCCTCGGCGGGATCAGCGACAGCACGGCGGAGAACCTGAAGGCCGCTGCGGCCGGCGAGCACGACGAGTGGACGGACATGTACCCCACCTTCGCAAAGGTGGCGCGGGAGGAAGGCTTCGACGACATCGCCCGTCTTTTCGAGGGCGTCGCAGCCATCGAAAAGGCGCACGAGGAGCGCTACAAGAGGCTGCTGAACGACGTCGAGAAGGGGCTGGTCTTCTCCTCCGACGGCGACGCCATCTGGCAGTGCGCCAACTGCGGGCACATCGTGGTGGGCAAGAGGGCGCCCGAGATGTGTCCCATCTGCGGGCACCCAAAGGCCTACTTCATGAAGACGACCAGGGACGGTCAGGCCGGAAATTAAAGTAGGCGTCGGTCAGGATTTTCGCATGGAGAAGGAGAGAACGGCGGAGGCGAAGCTCCTCGAAGGGCAATTATAATAACGGTCACGAAATCAATTTCGAGGAGGTCAATCATGTTTGTAGCTTTAAAGAAATTTTTCGCCTTCCTTTTGGCTGTTGCGGTCCTTTTCCCCTCTGGCGTGGCGTCTGCCGACGTCCCGCTCCCTGCCCCGCAGAGGACGGGCGGGCCGGGTCTCTTTGACGCCATCGGAGGCCGCGCCTCGGCCCTGGGGGCCGACTTCGCCTCCATGGGGGAGGTATCGCCGGAGAAGCTCTCGACGATCCTGTGGGCGGCGACGGGTCTGAACCGCGGGGAGAAGGGCTGGACGGTGCCGATGGCCATGGGGATGGAGCCCTACGTCAAAGTCTACGTGGCACGGGCCGACGGGGTCTTCCTGTACGACTGGAAGGCCCACGCGCTGAAGGAGGTCTCCGGTGAGGACGTCCGGGGGCGGATCGGCAAGCAGGACTTCGTCGCAAAGGCTCCCTGCACCCTGATCCTCGTCTCGGATTCCGAAGCCCTCTCCAGGAAGTTCAAGGACGACGACGATGAGGAAGAGTTCGCGGCCGTCGCCGCGGGGGCGATGGCTCAGGACGTCTACCTGGCCGCCGGAGCCGTGGGTGTCGGTACGCGCTACATCCGCTCCGTCCGGGAGGACGCTGTCGAGGACCTCCTGAGACTGAAGGACGACGACGACGTCCTCTGCATCATGCCCATGGGGACGAAGCCGGAGGCATAAGCCCGCTCCCCACACGAAGGGGAACGTGAGCTATTGAGAGGGAAGCGGGGAGCCGGACGGCTCCCCGCTTCATCGTCTCGCACCGGCCCTGCGCTTCAGGGTCGCCTCCACGCGGCCACGCCGTCGACGTAGGTCGTCACCGCGTGGGTTCGGGCGTCCAGGGGGTCCCCATCCCAGACGGTCAGGTCCGCGTCCTTCCCCGGCTCGATGGAGCCCAGTCGCCCCTCAAGGCCCAGGTGCTCCGCCGCGTAGAGCGTGACCCCCCGCAGCGCCTCGTCCGGCGGCAGGCCCGCACGCACGGCCAGCGCAACGCAGGTGACGGCGTTTGAGATGGGGATCACGGGGTGATCCGTGATGAGGCAGAAGTGTACGCCGGCCCGCCACAGGTCGACGGGGTTCTGCCAGGACTGGTTTCTCAGCTCGATCTTGGAGCGTGAGGTCAGCATGGGCCCCACGGCCGCAAAGGCCTTTTTCGCCCCCAGCCACGCGGCGATCTGTCGCCCCTCCGTGCAGTGTTCGAGGCTGTACTTCAGGCCGAACTCCTCCGCGATGCGGACGGCGGTCTGGATGTCGTCCAGCCGATGACAGTGGACGCTGAGGGTCATCTCCCGACGCAGCACGGCGGCCAGCGCCTCCATGCCCAGGTCGCGCTCCGCCGGCTCGTCCTTTCTCCTGGCGGCCTCCTGACGGGCCAGGTAGTTCTGAGCGCCCACCAGCGCGCCACGCAAGACGGCCGCGTTCCCCATGCGGGTCGTGGGCAACTTGTCCTTCGGCTTGTAGACGCTCACGGGGTTCTCGCCCAGCGCAGCCTTCATGGCAGAGCAGGGAACGACGGTCATGCGCTCCACCACGTCCGGCCGCGTCTTGACCACGACGCCCTGTCCTCCGATGACGTTGCCGCTTCCCGGCAGCGCCTGGACGCAGGTCACGCCTCCCGACAGGGCATCCTCAAAGGCCGCGTCGTCGGGGTAGAGCGCGTCCAGGGCCCGCAGATGCGGCGTCACGGGGTCCACCATGTCGTTGTCGTCCGCCATCGTCGCCTGAGGGAAACCCTCCGGGCAGACGCCAATGTGCGTGTGGGCGTCGATCAGGCCCGGCGTCACGCGAAAGCCCTTCAGGTCCTCCACCTCCGCGCCCTCCTCGGGCGAGAGCCCCTTCCCCACCGCCACGATCCGGCTGCCCCGGACGGCGACGTCCAGCTCATGAAACCCATCGCCGCGTCCCGTCCAGACCAGGGCGCCCTTCAGCAAGAGCGCGCGCGCCTTTGTCCTCTCCTGCAACCCGTTCCGCTTCCCTTCCCAAGATTTTGACGGCCATAGTCAGCCCACAGCCGTCAGCTTTTTTCAGGATAGCACAGTTTTTTGAAAAAAATACGGTTCAAAATCGCAGACTTGCTTTCAAAACGTATCCGACATCCCCAACACCGTTGCAGTTTACAGCTGAAAACAAGCGCCACATCGCACACGCATCCCGGTCCGCCTTAGGGCCCCTGACTGAGAAAATAGTGATTAAGTCGTCGAGGACGGTCAACCGCAACCTACAGGCTGCGATGGCCTTATCGGGGATCAATGGCACAGGTTAAGCCGATCCTGGACTTACCCCCTTCAGGTGCGGCGGAAGACGCATAAAACCGGTCTCCCTCCACGTTAAAAGCTTTGCCCGTGGAGCGAGGCTCCCCCTCGCCGCTTGACGCAGGGCAAAAGACTGAGTATTATGATTACACGGGTGCGGTTGCGCCGCACTCCTTTTTTTGCCCCAGGATTTTACTGAAAATTCTGTTGATTATGGGACCCCCTCCGCAGCCCACGGGCTGCGCTCATCAAAAACATGGCAGGTAATCTGCCGCAAGGAGGTTGTGTGAAATGAAGGTTCTGCGCAGCAGGAGGTTCACCATTGCCGTGGCGGCGCTGCTCCTGGCCGCTGGCGTGTCGGGCGCGTTGGCCGCGCCGAAAAATGAGCTCCTGACCAGCAACGGAAACGGCATGGCCGTCTCGACCCAGCCCCTGGCGGACAAGGCCGGTCAGGACGTTCTGGACAGGGGCGGCAACGCCATCGACGCCGCCGTTGCCGTGGGGTACGCGCTGGCGGTCCTCCACCCCCAGGCGGGGAACGTCGGCGGTGGCGGCTTCGCCGTCATCCACACGGCAGATGGCGGGGACTACGCCCTCGACTTCCGTGAGATGGCTCCCGGCGCAGCCACACGGGACATGTACCTGGACAAGGACGGAAACGTGATCCCTCAGGAGAGCACCCGCACCTACAAGGCCGTGGGCATCCCCGGAACGGTGGCTGGCATGAGCGCCATGCTGGAACGTTTCGGGACGATGAAGCTGGACCAGTTGATCGCCCCCGCCATCGAGATGGCCGAAAAGGGTTATGAGCTCTCCGAACGCCAGGCGAAGAGCATGGCCGACTTTGCGGACAAGTTCAGGAAGTTCCCCCACTCCCAGGGCTATTTCCTGCACGGGGACGGGACGCCCTACAAGGCGGGAGAGCTCTTCCAGCAGGCGGACCTGGCAGCGACGCTGAAGCGCATTGCCGCCGAGGGGCCAAAGGGCTTCTATGAGGGGGAGACGGCGGACCTCATCGTGGCGGACATGAAGGCCAACGGCGGCCTGATCACGAAGGAGGACCTGAAGAAGTACGAGGTCAAGTGGCGCGAGCCCAGCACGGCGGACTACCGCGGCTACAAGATCGTCTCCATGTGTCCACCCTCCAGCGGAGGGGCCATCGTGGCCGAGATCCTGAACGTCATGGAGAACGCCGACATGAGGGCTCTGGGCTGCCGCACCCCGGCCGCGCTGCACGTCATGGCCGAGGCCATGCGCCAGGCCTACGCCGATCGCAGCGAGTACATGGGCGACCCGGACTTCGTGAAGGTCCCCGTCGAGGAGCTGACCTCCAAGGCCTACGCCAAAAAGATCTACGACGGGATCGACCCAAAGGGCGCCACTCCCAGCAGCAAGGTCCGCCCGGGGCTGGAGGCCCTGAAGGAGGGCACGAACACCACCCACTACTCCGTCGTGGACAAGATGGGCAACGCCGTGGCCGTCACCTACACCATCAACGAGTCCTGGGGCACGGGAGCGGCGGTGAAGGGCGCGGGCTTCCTGCTGAACAACGAAATGGACGACTTCTCCGCCAAGCCCGGCGTACCGAACGTCTACGGCCTGGTGGGCGGCGACGCAAACGCCATCGAGCCCTACAAGCGTCCCCTGAGCTCCATGAGCCCCTCCATCGTCTCCAGGGACGGCAAGACGGTCCTCGTGGTGGGCAGCCCCGGAGGCAGCCGCATCATCACCACGACCCTGCAGGTGATCCAGAACGTCATCGATTACGACATGCCCATCAACGAGGCCGTCAGCGCTCCCCGCTTCCACATGCAGTGGCTTCCTGACGAGCTCCGCATCGAGCACGACAACGGCCTGTCAGCGGCGGACGTGGAGGCCCTCACGGACATGGGCTACAAGCTCAGCCTGAAGCCCTACATGGGCGACGTCAACGCCATCCACATCGACCTCAAGACCGGAGAGATCACCGGCAGCCACGATTCCCGCATGGAGTTCTAGCCCTTGAGCCGACGATCGGTCGGCGCGGCCCCTGCCGCGGGCTGGACAAAGAGCGGAGGGGGAAGGTGCCCTCCCCCTCCGCTCTATCCGTGCCGATCGGGCTCGACTTCGCTTTCGACCTTATTTCTTCGCGTCGTCCGAGGTCGCTTCGGCAGCAACGTCGTCGGAGACGGGAGCCAGCATCTCGACCTTATAGGCCTTCTTCAGCTCCTCGACCTTCGCCTTGATCCGCTCCTGCTGCTTCTGACCGTTGAGCTCCTGAAGGATCTGGCCCTTCACCTCGTCGAAGGGGGTGAGCTGAGCCGGTGTGCGCCCCTCAAGCCGGATGATGTGCCACCCGAAGGGCGACTTGACGGGCTCCGAGATGTCGCCGGGCTCCTTCAGGGCGAAGGCGGCGTCGGCGAACTCAGGGACCATCTGCTCCTTCGTGAACTCGCCCAGGTCGCCGCCCTGCGGAGCGGAGGGACAGGTCGAGAGCTTCTTCGCCTCCTCGTCGAAGGACGCGCCAGCCTTGAGGTCCGCCTGCACCTTGGCGATGGTGTCCGCGCTGGTGGCGTCGTCGCTGATCAGGATGTGGCGGGCATGGATGCGCTCCGGCTGGGTGAACTGGTCCTTGTGCTCGTCGTAGAACTTCTGCGCTTCCTCCTCCGTCGCCTGGACATCCTTCACGGCGTTCCGCATGGCGCGCTGGGCCAGGCTCTGGGTGCGGACGCGGGCCATGAAGTCGATGAAGTCCTGCTCCCCGTCCAGCTTCTCCTTCTCGGCCTCGAGCGAAAAGAGGTACATGGAAACGATCTCGTCCAGGATGAGCCGGCGCCCCTCGGGGTTCCCGTACATCATCATGCCCTGGGGCCCCATGGACTGAAGGACCGCGTTGACGTCCGCCTCCGTGATCTCACGGCCCTCGACGCGGGCCAGGACCTTGTTCTCCTCGGCCGGCTTCGGCGCCTCGGTCGCTGCCCAGGCTGCGCAGGCCGCCACGAGGACCGCCACGCCGAGGACCGCTGCGAACTTCAACTTGAACTGCTTACTCATATTCTCTTCCTCCCTGCTGTTTTATCCCGCAAGGCGGGACATCTCAAAAAACCGCACACGTTTAGGAATTCTAACACAAAGTCCCCTGCAGGACAGACGATAAACTGCGTATCCGTCCCGTTGTATAATACAAGCGGGGATGCCGGAGGACGGCCGCGCCGTCTTCCATCTCGCGCTTCACACTGGACCGAGGAGGACGAGCTCATGCGCTTGATCGACACAAGGGTAATTTTGGGGCTGTCTTTATGGATTCTGGGCTTTGCCCTCATGACCGCCGGCTGGCTCGTCGACGCGCTCTTTGAGGGGTGGGGACGGATTCCCTCCAAGGTCCTCTACAAGCTGGGGGCGCTCATCGTCGCCGTGCCGGTCATCGTCCTCTTATGGAGGGCTTCGCGCCTGCTCTACGTCCACCGCATCGACATCGTCCTCGGCATCAACAACGCCGCGAGCTTCCTCACCGAAGCCATGAAGTCCCTTTAGGCCCCTCATGTCGCGCGGGATATTGACCGCCGCAGCCGGCCTGGCCGCCGCGGCCTTCATGCTCTACTTTCCCTACACCTGGTGCCGCCTCAAGAGGGAGGATGAGCGGGACTTCGGGCTGAAGTGGTTCATGGGGCGAGGCGCATGGCGGGACGTGATTCTGGCCCTGCTCCTGACCCTCGTCCCCCTGACCTTCGTCTCCATGCACTGGCCGGCGGAGTGGGGCGGGCCGGGCCCCAGGAGCCTGACGCCCTGGCAGGCTCTGGACAGCCTGGGGGGCGGGGTGGCGGCGGCCTTCATCGAGGAAACGTTCTTTCGCGGTTGGCTCCAGACGCTGACGGTGCGCCGGTGGGGGCCGTGGGCGGGCATCCCCCTGGCGACGCTGGCCTTTGCACTCATCCACCTCGTGGCCCTCGTCGGATGGCTGCGCGTGGCGACGTTCTTTCCGGGGCTCGTGATGGGGTGGCTGCGCTGGCGCCACGGCTCCGTCCTGCCCTCCATCCTCTACCATGCCCTGTGCAACGTCTGGGCCGTCTGGTGGGCTCCGATCCCGTAGACGCCCCTTATTTTCAGGAGGTTCGATCGTCGTGAAAAAAACCCTTGCAGCGCTGTTGCTTCTGGCCCTGCTTGCACTCCCCGCGCGGGGGGCCGACCGGCGGGAAACGCTTGAGCTGCGCGTCCCCATGAAGGCCGGCGAAAACGTGACGGCCCTCATGCCGGATGGCACGGAGGCAACCCTGGGGCGGGTCCTGATGACCCCCGTCAAGACGAACTGGCCGGCCTACACCGCCAGCAAGTGGTGCGCGCCGGCGACGGTCTGTGCCACGGCCGTGAACGCCATTCACCTGCTGGTGGACGTGGAGGAGGGGCGCGGGCGCATCCTGAGCCTCGTTCCTGCGGTGACCGTGGCCCCTGCTGCCGCGGCGGGGGCCTTCTTCTCCCTGGACGCGGCCGCTGGCACGGGGCCTTTCGGCGGCTTCGCGCCCCTGGTTGGCTCCCCCGTCACCATCCTGGGGGAGGACGGCGAGAGGCCCCTGGACGGGACTCCGAAGGAGGGCGAAACGCTCGTGATCCGCTCGCCCCTGCCCCGCCGTCCACGGGACTGGATGGTGGACATCGAGAACCGCCCCGGCGGGCGCGTCATCGTGTGGGGTGCCGACGGGCCCCGCGTCGAGGCCCGCGTCGTGCGCCCCATCGGAGGCGTCGGGCGCTTCGGCGGGACGCAGTTTCAGGGCCGCGGCCGAATCCGCGCCTCTCACGCGGGCGTCATCGACATCGCGACGGCATCCAGGGACCAGGTGGGGGGCATCCAGATCATGCCGCTGATCCACGCCCTCACCTCCCACGAGATGGCCAACGCCTGGAAGTTGACCCAGTGGATGATCCTGGCCCCGCTGCCGGGCCGCGAGCTTGCGGGGACCCCGCCACTCTTCAAAAACGCCTTCGTCCCCGGAACGCAGCTCAAGGACCGGCTGGAGGACCTGTGGAGCACCTACGGACGCAAGCCCCTGGCCCTCTGCCGCCTGGACGGCGGCCCATGGACCCGCCTCCCGGACGTCTCCGGGCGTGTGGACGACGCGCTCCGGAACGTGACGCACCTCCGCATCTACTTCCCCTTCTGGGACGAGCCGTTGAAGCCGTAGGGCCACGGGAGTCCGTCGGACCATGAAGGCGCCCGTTTAACGAACCGTCTTCTCGAACACCCGCACGTCCGACGAGGTCCCGTCCCTGAAGAGCAGCCGTGCGGAAACACAGGCGATGGCGTCCTTCTCACTCGTCAGCAATTCATGGACGCCTCGCTCCTTGAGCTTCAGGAGCTCTTCCATCGTAATCTCCGTGTCCGGCGTTCTGGTGTTGATGCCGTAGACGATACCCAGGACGGCGTCAAGGGCTTCGTCGCTGAAAAGGCCGGGGTCGACCATGACGAAGGTCGTTCCCTCTCCTTCCTGTTGCGGGTCCTCCAGGCGATAAACCGATATCCATTCGTCTACGAAGTGGAGGGCCCAGTCCTTGCCGTTCTCGAAGCGCACCGCGTCCAAGTCGAAGCTAAAGGGATATGGCCCTCGTTCGGCGCCGTCGGCCCCAAGGTATTGGACGTCCAGTTCGACGACGCCCTCCGATCGGCCGGTGTTGATGGCCATGTTGGGGTACTGTGCCCCGGTGGTTGGGTTGATCTCCCTCATGAACCCCGTGGACCGGTACTCCGCGTCCGGGCTGATTCGGTAAGAATACTGCAGGATATTGCGAACATCGGCGTCCGTGTCGATGGTGAACCGCACGATGCCGTCGTTCCATATCCTGGGGTTGAGCTTCAGGTTGGCCCTGCGCTCCACATTCCGCATCTGCAGGATGCCTCCGGGGGTGCGGAGCGAGCCTTCCCCGGAGAGCAGCCCCACGGTCCAGAGCAGACAGAAGAGCAGCGCGCCGGCCCCAAGGCTTGCGACGTGCGCGGGGTTGAATTTCCCACGGCGAAGGAGCGCGATGCAGAGAAAAAAGACCAGAAGGGCAATGAGGGGCAGCCAGAGGAACAGGATGGGCCAGCGGTGCGAGAGCTCGTAGCCGAGGGCGAACAGCACGGTGAACAGCGCCCCCGTCCGCAGGGTCAGGACCCTGGAGAAGATCAGGCGCAGGGCATCCTTAAGCCCCATCGGCGGGATATCCGGCAGACCCGCGGGGCCGTTTTCCTCCCGAAAACGTTCGGGGGCGACGCGGGCGGCATTTTTGAGGTGGCTCCAGTAGCGGCGGACCTCCCGCGCCGTGTCCTCGTTTCGGGACCTTCCCCGACGCGGTTTGATGAAGCGTTGCAGATAATCTTCCTCGTAATAATCGACGATCAGGTCGAAAATCTCCTGCCGGTAGGCGTAAAGCGGCATGGACGCGCTTCGCCCAAAATCCCTGCGGAGCACGGACAGCCGTGCGCGCCACTCCTCGTCCGCCGTCATTTTAGCGAGAGTCCGCGACACCGCCGACCGGTCCCGATTCAGCAGGATGGCGATGTCCGCAGGGCCCCAGTACAGGCCGTCCTCGTCGTCCCAGACCAGGTGACTGAGCTGTGGCGCCCGATTCGCGTACCGCTCGCGCAGGTACTCCTGCCGCGCCAGCTCCGATCCCTTAAAACGGCGGTAATCGGCCGCGTAGTCGCCCATCAGGGCACGAACTGTCTTCCGTTCCGCCTGAAATTCCCAAAATTTTGCGGACAGCCGCGCCATCATGTCGTCCGTAAGGTTGAACTTCGGCAAGGCCCCCGCCTCCATTCCAGGATTTTCGCCTATAAACGCTGATGCTGCCAGGCTCGATCAGATGCACTGGACAGCTCCCGGTCCAGTGCCTATATTACCAGAAGAGTTGGTGACAAGCGATCAAAAAATGGGGGGATGGACGATGTGCAAGTGCCTTCTGTTTCCTGAGGCCGCGGAGCGGTCCGGATTGGCCCCGCTCTGCCCGGGGCAACGGGGCATCGTGTTCATGGGGCTGAGGAACGAGGAGGTCCCCCGCTTTATCGTGGACGCCGTCATGGCCTGAGCGTAGACCTCGCCAACGGACGATAGAGGAATAACGTCCTAAAGTTGATTTCCGTGTCTACATTATTGTTATAATCGACAATGTCCGCGCAAAAATCGAGTTGTTTTCGGCTGAGGTCGGCAAGTGCGCAGAGGGGAGAAACCGAAGAAAGAATTTGTCCGTTGTGTTTGATATTGACAGTCCAGCATCAAGGAGGGAATGGAATTGATTTTCGTAAGGCTTGGCAGGATTGTTGTTCGGAGCGTTGCTCTTTGTTTGATTTCAATTTGCTTAACCTTATTCGTTTTCGTCTTTTGCGCCTCCGCAACGACGAGAGATGTCCGAACCGCTGATGAACTGCAGCAGGCATTGGACGACGGGATAACGGACATAAGGATCACCTCCTCCATCAGCGGCAATTTTATTGTCCCCAGGTGGGTCTCCTCTCTTTCAGGCACAGGAACGCATGTCATTCTCAGTCCCAAGGATAAGGACAAGCCTGTTTTTGACGCAGAAAGCTCCGCCAAGAAAAACGTCGTGAGGACCTTAGAGACGGCTGTGTTTTTTCCTGTGGCTCTTATACATGGGTACATGGCCAAAACCACAGCCGATATGCTGACGTTCCAGAATATGACCGTCGAATGTGACAATTATCACGGCGGCATCTATGCCGACGCGTTGTCAAAACCGGTCGTCGTTAAAAATGTAATTTTTAAAGGAAAGGAAGGAAAGGGATGAGAAATTGCGGGAATATGTCCCAGCACTAAAACGACCTTTGATGGGTGCACGTTTGAGGGGGTGGGCTGGTGCATATACACTCGGAGTTTATCTGCCTATGACCTGGATATCCGCGATTGCCGCTTTAAAAACGTCGGCCAGGCCCTCAGCGTGTCTCTTTCTGGAAGTGGCGCCAAGGCGGAATTGATTCGCTGCCGTGGGGAAAATGTTGGCTATTGGGTTATCCTCCACAACCCGGACGACAGGATGTCCGTGACGGTCGATCAATCCACCATTGATTCCTGTCCGAGGGGAGGGTTCTACCACAAACTCCTCGACGGGCTTAAGGACAACATGGCGTATGGGGAGAAGTCCGAATTCTTCAAGACTTTCAACGATGTCATCGATAAAGAGAAGGTGGTTGAGGACCTGATAAAACGGCTGGGCTCAGAAGACCATACGCCGGATGCTTTGCAGGATTGGGACAGCACAAGGACCTTTGCCGCCTTAAAACTCCGGGAAGCCCTAGAGGCGGAAAACGGCTGGGCCCCAAGGGAAGAGGAACGGTCGCCTGAGCATAAAAAGGCCATCGATCGCTGCTATGCCTTCTACGCGCTGTTAGCCAAGGCTCCTCTGGGGGCCTTGTCGGAGTATTCCATTCGAGGTAGCCTCGCCTTTGTCTCCGATCAGAACCTTGTGAATGCTGTCGTATCTCAGCTTTATAACAATA
>NZ_CALHIQ010000040.1 GCF_938030725.1 uncultured Fretibacterium sp.
CGCCGTGGTTTAGGTCCTCCCGTTTCAGGAAGAGCCGTCCCCCTCCCAGGTCCTTCGAGATGTTGCGGCACTCCGTCAGCGCCGAGGGACGGCCCACGTAGTCCTTGAGGAGCGTCAGATACTCCTCTTGAAACGCCTCGTCCGCCATCGCGTCCCGGAAGGCCTCATCCAATTCGTCCAGGCGCTTCTTGAGGGCCTCGGGGATGAACTGCCCACCGTACTCCCCAAAGAATCCCGTGACTGCAGCTTTCCTCTCGACGTCGTTTGCCATTGCAATCTCCTCCTGAATAAAGTATAAAATTTTTGGGATACAAAAAAGCCCGGGGCAAAAGGTCGGCCCCAGGCTGTGACGCTCTCAAGACAAAAGGGCCAGAGGGTTGATTTCCCTCCGGCCCTTAAGCGCTTTCTTAGCTTTCGACGCGCACGGACAGAGGGCAGCTTAAGGCTGCCACCACCACATCCCGTTGTTCCGAAGCTGCATTGCGGCCTCTCCGTCGCGTTTCATCGCTCTCGTCCTCACTCTCGCGTACTCCCCCAAGCGGGGTGAATTTTTAGCTAAAATAGCACCCCTATGGCAGGCTGTCAAGAGTTTTTCAGAGGTATTGCCGATCTTCGGGGTTGCGTATTATAATAGCGATAAAGTCGTTTTTTCATCCCGGAGGGTGGGCGTTTTAGCGAGCCGGAGGAGAGTTCGGCAGGAGCGGCCCTCCGGGTTTGTGCGTTCGCGCTACGGCACTACGGGATGTTTCTTCAGTATTTTTGCTTAGCAAGGGAGACGAAAAGATGACGATTCGGAGCAAGATGTTGGGGACGGTCGCGGCGGTTTTTCTGGTGTTGTTCTTGATGATCGGGGTCGTTTACCTCTGGGGCGGCTCGACGCTGTCCTCCGTTTTGAAGGGGGCCGGAGTGGAGAGCGTATCCCAGTCGGCCCAGATTTTTCGAGGCGTCCTGACCCGATCCTCCGCGGTTCTCTCGGCCTCCGCCGAATCGCTGCGGTATGCGTTCGTGAACTTCCAGGCGGTTTCTAAGGACGAGGTGGCTCGGGCCGCCGCCGCCCTCCTGGCCAAGAACAGGCCGAACGGCATCAAGGAACTGTTCTGGGGCTACGAGTCGGACGGCCGTTTTGCGGACGGAGGCGGCTGGAAGGCCCCCGACGACTTCGACGCCCGGACTCGCCCCTGGTACAAGCTCGCGGTCGCGGCCAGGGACGGCGAGGTCATCTGCTCAGAGCCTTACATCATTGCAGCGACCAACAGCCTTGGGATCACCATGGCCGTCGCCGTCCGGGACGATGCAGGGAAGCTCCTGGGGGTCGTCGGCGCGGACCTGGACGTGGACCAGATCAGCTCGCAGACGGCGGCCCTGAAGGTCTTCGGCCAGGGCTCCGGGGTCCTGATCCGGAAGGACGGCCTGATCGTCGCCTCCCCCAAGAAGGAGCAGGTCATGAAGACCAACCTCCTGACGGACCCGGCCTCTCCGGAAAGCGTCCGCCAGACGGTTCGGCGGATGACGGCGGGCGAGAGCGGGGTCACCGAGTACACCCACGAGGGTGAGCGGCGCCTGATGTTCTACGCTCCTGTGGGGTACGACCTCTACCTTGGCGCGTTCTTCCCCTATTCTGTGATCTCCGGCATCCTCAAGACCCTGCTCCTGATCCTGCTGGGCGTCGCGGTCACGCCGCTGATCATCGTCGGAGTTTCCTTCTTCTGCATCATTCGGGGCATGACGCGCTCCGTGCGCCGGATGACCGACCTCATGGAGGAGCTGGAGGCGGGCGACCTCTCGACCCACTTCGACGACTCCGGCAAGGATGAGTTCTCCAGGATATCGGGGATGCTGAATCGGACGGCGGGCTCCATCGGCGAGGTGGTTTCCCGCATCCGGACCGGCGTGGCCGAGAACTCGCGCCAGTCCGAGGAGCTCGCGAAGATATCGGGGGACCTGCTGGCCTCGATGGAGAGCGTCGGCGGGCTGATGGGCAAGTCGGACACCCTGCTGGGCGAGAGCTCCTCTGCCCTTCAGTCGATCAACGCGGCGATCGGCGAGGTGGCGTCCGGAGCCCAGTCGAGCGCCCAGGCGGCCACGGAGGGCGCCTCCCAGTCCGCCACCGTCAGCACCGGGACGACGGAGGGAGTTCACAGCGTGGGGCGGATCGTCGAGGGCATGAAGCTGGCTGAGGAGAAGTCCGAGGAAACGATGGAGCAGATCGGCCACCTGGCGCAGTCGGTGGAGGCCATCTCCGGCTTCGTGAGCTCCATCACGTCCATCGCGGACCAGACGAACCTCCTGGCCCTCAACGCGGCGATCGAGGCGGCGCGGGCGGGCGAGGCGGG
>NZ_CALHIQ010000041.1 GCF_938030725.1 uncultured Fretibacterium sp.
AGGGGGGACCAGGTGAGGCCCGACACGAAGAGGCCCGTCTCCGCCTCGGCGAAGCCCGTCACCTCGCGCAGGATGGTCGCATGCACCAACGGGTCCCGCACCACGCCGTGGGCCCCCAGTCGTTCGCGCCCCGCCTCGAACTGCGGCTTGATGAGCACGACCGCCTCTCCGGTCGGGGAGAGGAGGGCGTCGACGGCCGGCAGGATCAGCCTCAGGGAGATGAAGGAGGCGTCGCAGACCGCGAGGTCGATCGCCTCCGGGAAGTCCGCCGCCGTCAGGTTGCGGGCGTTCGTCCGGTCCATGACGGCGACGCGCGGGTCGGAGGCGAGGCGCCACAGGAGCTGCCCGTAGCCGACGTCCACGGCGAAGACCCTCCGGGCCCCATGGGCCAGCAGCACGTCCGTGAAGCCGCCGGTCGATGCGCCCAGGTCCGCGCAGGCGCGCCCCTCCGCCGAGAGGCCGGGAAAGGCCTCAAAGGCCCGCAGGAGCTTGTGAGCGCCCCGGCTGGCCCAGCGCGTGCCCTCGTCCACCTCGATGGGAACGTCCGGAGAGATGGCCGTCCCCGCCTTCGTGACGGGACGCCCCTCAACGCGCACCCGCCCCGCCATGATCAGGGCCTGCGCCCTGTTCCTCGTTTCCGCCAGCCCGCGGTCCACCATGAGCCGGTCGAGCCTCTCCCTGGCCTTCATGGTTCAGCCTTCCATGGAAACGGCGCCGCGGGACGGGTCAGACGGCCTGGGAGAGGCCCAGACAGGGCCGGCAGACCTCGACGACGTTCTCAGGCGTCATGCCGTAGAGCGCCCGTTGTTCCTCCGGCGTCGCGTGGGGGACGCAGACGTCCGGCACGCCGAAGCGCCGCAGCAGGGTGGGGGAGCCCGTTTCCGCGATGCGGGCGGCGATGGCCTCCCCGACGCCTGCCTCCATGTAGTTCTCCTCCGCGACGGCCACCAGGGGAAAGCGGCGCAGGACGTCGTCCAGCGTTTCCACGTCCAGGGGCTTGAGCCGGCGCAGGTCGTAGACGGCGGGGAGGGGCAGCCCGGCGGCGTCCGCGGCCTCGCGCGCCGCAAGCATCGTGTGCACCGTCACCCCGTGCCCGATGAGGGCCCACTCCGTGCCGTCCCGGAGCTGGAACGCGCGCAGCGGCTCCGTGCCGGCGAAGAGGTCGTTGCGGGCGGGCAGCGAGCCGCGGGGGTAGCGGATCAGGGTGGGGCCCTCGCGCCGCGCCGCGCGGGCCATCATCTGCCGCAGAGAGGGCTCGTCGGAGGGCGCGTAGACCTCCAGGTTGGGGATGGGGCGGGACCAGGGGACGTCCAGCAGCCCCTGATGGGTGTCCCCGTCCGAGCCCACCAGCCCCGCGCGGTCCACCATCAGGACGACGGGCAGGTTCTGCAGGGCGACGTCGTGCATCAGCTGGTCCATCGCGCGCTGCAGAAACGTGGAGTAGATGAAGACCCACGGCCTCATCCCTCCCGCCGCCAGGCCTGCGGCCATGGTCAGCATGTGGCTCTCGGCGATGCCCACGTCGAAGAACCGCTCCGGGAAGCGCGTCCGAAAGCGCTCCAGCTTGACGCCGGTGGACATGGCGGCGGTGAAGCAGACGACGCGCGGATCCGCCTCTGCCATCTCCTCCGTTGCCTCGGACGCCGCCTCGCTCCAGCTGCGCCGCTTGGGTCCCTTGGCGCTGGAGCGGGGGGACATCTGGTGGTACTTCGTGGGGTCCGCCTCCGCCTCCGGCATCCCCCTTCCCTTCACGGTGTTGAAGTGCAGCAGCACGGGGCGGTCGTAGCGCTTCGCCAGCTCGAAGACCACCTGACAGGCTTCGACGTCGTGGCCGTCGAAGGGCCCCCAGTAGTTGATGTCCAGGTCGTCGAACATGTTGTTCGGCTTCACGAGGCTCTTGATCTGGTCGTGGATGCCCTCCAGGCTCCGCTGCAGGACGCCGCCCGCGGGCAGCACGCGGCAGGCGTCCTTGATGGCGGACTTGATCTTGTTGTAGGACGTGCTGGCGGAGAGGTGTGCCAGCATCGTGGAGAAGCCCCCTACGCAGTTGCTGATGGAGTGCTTGTTGTCGTTCAGGACGATGATGACCTTCGTCTTCGTTTCCTGCACGTAGTTCAGGGCTTCGAGCGCCAGCCCGTTGATGAGGGAGGCGTCCCCGATGAAGGCGACGACGTGCCGGTCCTCGCCCAGCAGGTCGCGGGCCTTGGCGTAGCCCAGCGCGGCGGAGATGGAGGTGCTGCTGTGCCCCGTGTTGAAGTGGTCACAGGGGCTCTCGGAGCGTCGGGGAAAGCCGGAGAGCCCACCCTTCAGGCGCAGCGTGCCGAAGCGGTCGGCCCGGTCGGTGAGGAGCTTGTAGGGGTAGGACTGGTGCCCGACGTCGAAGATGATGCGGTCCTGGACGGGGTTGAAGCAGCGAAGCATGGCGATGGTCAGCTCCACCACCCCCAGGGAGGAGCCGATGTGCCCGCCGTTTTCGCTGACGGTCCTGATGATCTCCTGCCGCACCTCGCTGGCCAGGGCGGGAAGGTCCTTTGGCGCGATCTTCAAAAGGTCCTCGTGCTTGAACTCAGGCGATAAAAAGGTCATGGGAGGCCTCCGAAATCTGTATTTTTTGCCCGCGGAGCCGCGCGATGGGGCGGGGCAAAAGATTTTTTGACTTTTCATTATACAGGAGGCGGCGCGGATTGCTATCGTCCAAAACAGCCAACCGCGCGGGGCTCCGCAGCGATCTTTTGGCCCCGGTGACGCTTCAGCGGGGCGCCTCGGCCGTCAGGTCCTCCTCGCTCATCCCGCTGCGGATGCCGAAGCGCGTCAGGACGAAGTCGTAGCGCGTGGGGTCGCTGGGGCAGATCCGCCGAAAGGCGTCCGTGATCTCAAGGGCGGAGCGCAGGTCCGCCTGCTTCCGACCAGTCAGGCCGAGCCTCGCGGCGATGGCGTGGATGTGGGTGTCCACCGGCATGATGAGGTCCTCCGGACCAAGGATCGTCCAGCCGCCGGGGTCCACGCCGTCGCATCGAACCATCCACTTCAAAAAGAGGAAGAGGCGCTTGCAGGCGCTGCCGTCCCTGGGGGCTGCGATCAGGGGGAAGCCCCCTCGATCCGCCGGCCACAGGGCATCCGCAAAGCGGTCCAGCGCCGGCAGGAGGTTCCGCTTCCCGCCCTCCGCCAGGCAGGCGCGCAGAAGGCCCTCGAGGCTGCCGTGCTCCTGCAGGGCCTGCGCCGCACGGGCGAGGAGCGTCACCACGTCCTCCGACGTGGTGAACCGGTGCTTGAATCCGGCGAGGGCCTCCGGGAAACGCCCGGAGCGCTCCAGGAGGAACCGGCGGGGGTGGGGGCCCAGCGCGTCCAGGACGCGGCGGACGCTCCGCAGGATCTGCGCCACGCGGCCGTAGGCCAGCGACGACGCCACGAGGGCCACGACCTCCCGGTCGGGCAGCTCGTAGGGCTCCAGGAACTCAAGGGGGTCCGGGCTGATGAGCTCGCGTCGGCTGTAGGCGAAGTAGAGCCCCTCCAGGAACGCCCTGAGCCTCCGGTCCCGCCCCTCCGTGTCGGACGTTGCGATCGCCTCCCAAAATTGAAGGAAGGGGAACGGCGACGGCCGTCCCCCTTACGTAATTTGCTGTTTGAATGGGCCGTCTTGAAGCGCTTAGATCTTCGCCTTCCAGAGCCCGTGCTTGTTGCAGTACTCGCGCGCTGTGGCGCCCGGCTCCGCGCTGTCGAAGGCAGCCTCCGGCTTCTCGCCCGGCTTCAGGAAGCAGCGGCAGACGCGCTCGCCGTTGATGACCTCGATCCACTCGATGTAGTGGTCCGCCTCCATGGGATGGGCCGCGCTGCCCACCTTGATGTCCTTGCCCGCACGGACGGGCACGTGCTTTTCCTGGGCCGCGTCCGTGGAGTTCTCCGCCATGACCTTCATGGGCTCCCCGCAGCACGACAGCGTGCCGCCGCCCACGTGAAGCACCTCCACCATGTTGCCGCACTTCGCGCACTTGCAGACGTTCAGCAGTTCCATGACATATTCCCCCCATCGTGATCGGGCCCGCAGGGCGGTGCTTCGCCCGCGGCCCCTATGACTTCAGTGTATCGAAAAACCGGCTTCCGGACAGGGGGGAAACGCTGATTGTGCGTCTTGAGGGTGCTGGCCGTCGGCGGAACCGCCGCGGATGTGAAGGAATATTAATGGACATCCATGCCAAAAAGTTACTCCCTATGAGTAGCTTCCCTTTTTGTCTTTGAGGGAAATATCCCTTGCAATATACAGAAAAGATGATTTTAAAGCTTGAATAATATCGTATGGAATAAACATTTTTAAAAAAAATTCAATAACGGATTGCCTTCCTTCAATGAGTCCGAGTTGTTGAATACGAGCAATGCAGGTCCCTTCATGTTGTTTAGCCTCTTGAAAGACAGGGGTTAAAAACTGGCATATGTGGGGAAGATCGCCCTTATTTCTAGCTCTCAACAAATCCAAAATGACCGCCCTATTAAGATTCAGAGATAATTGAGAATGCCAGTGTTGACTGGAATCTCGTATCGCGTCAAAAAGTAAAAGATCCACGCCACCACTAAAATGCCACGTTGTCATTGAGTGAAATTCCTCTTGTATATTCTTAAAAGCTTTGTGGCTGAAATACCAATTTATACCATTTGGTCCCTGAAGAACGTATTCTGCATCCTCATACGAATGTTTTTCTTTTTCCGAAATATAACCGGCGAAGAAAATATGTGTAAATCCTTGGGAATCAAGGTCAAATTGTTTTAAAAACGGCAAAAATTCTTCTTTTACCAAATTATGATGAGGGTTGGCAAATAATATCCCTACGATGCAATATTTTAGTTTTTTAGGACATACTTGATTTAAACGATATTCAATGCCGCTATATGAATTCAGGGGTATCATAATCATATATCCTTTCATTAAATATAAAATCCCAATCTATCTCCATTATAGATAAAACTTTATTTATTATAACATGTTTTGCATAAAAGAATTTTTAATAAGCTACCGATCTTTCACTGCAACAATTTTAGGAAGTTCGAAAGCTATGCCTGGACCTTAATGTGTAAATGTGTATCGTCAGGGAGTTCTTAGCAAGTCTGGTAAAGAGCCACCTCTCGTGGGGGTAAGGTGACATTATCACTGAACAACGACAAAGTACAACGACAAAAGCACCTCAGCGAGGTTGACACGCAAAAAGAAACTTTGTATCATTACAGACAAGGAAG
Source organism: uncultured Fretibacterium sp. (assembly GCF_938030725.1). Lineage (GTDB taxonomy): Bacteria > Synergistota > Synergistia > Synergistales > Aminobacteriaceae > Fretibacterium. The sequence goes on from NZ_CALHIQ010000041.1 coordinate 5,227, forward strand.
AACTGGTTTGGTGTTGTGCCGCGTCGATGTTATGGGAAGTCCGGTGAGATTCCGGAGCGGGCCCGCCACTGTAAGTCTGACGAAGCTGCCGTGCCACTGAGCGTTTTGGGAAGGGGCAGCCGAGGGTGAAGACGAGCCAGGAGACCGATCCATGCGGCATAGTGCAGCCTCCCGCGAGGAGTTCGGGGTGCTGCTGAGCGTCATGGTGCGCGTTTGTGCGCCGACGACCTCAGCAGTGCCCCTTTTTTTATGTCGGGGCATTGAGGAAGGAGAGGGGATAGCGATGCCGGATTCGCCGTTTCAGAGGGAGGACGCGGAGGAGGGACGTAGCTCCTCCGGAAACTTTCGCGGGACCCTGGAGTACGTTCCGGGCAAGCAGGTGACGCTGGCCCACGTGATCCGCAACCCCAGGAAGTCCCTGTGTTCCTCCGTCGGAGTGGACCATCCGGGGGCGCTGGGGCTCATGACCATCACGCCGGGCGAGGGGTCCATCATCGCGGCGGACATCGCGTCCAAGTCCGCGGCGGTCAACATCGAGTTCGTGGACCGCTTCACGGGGTGTCTCCTGTTCACGGGGGAGGTCTCCGCGGTGGAAACGGCGCTGCGGGCCACCGTCCAGTCGCTGAAGGACATCCTCGGCTTCTTCCCGGCCTCCATCACCCACTCATGAGCCGCCCCCGCCGCGTCATGGTCATCGGCCGCAGCGGCGCCGGCAAGACGACGCTCATGACGGCCATGGGGTATCGGAGCGGCCCCGTCACGAAGACGGAGGCGGTGTGTTTCACGCCGGAGTGCATCGACACGCCGGGGGAGTTCCTGGAGTCCCCGATCTTCAAGAACACGTTTATGTCGCTTTCCGCCAAGGCGGAGGTGGTCCTGCTCCTGATGGACCCGCTGAAACATTCGTCGTTTCCGCCGCAGATCGCCGCCGTCCTTAGGGCTCACGCCATCGGCGTCGTGACGAAGGCGGACATCGCGGGGCCTGAAAGTCTGGACCTCGCCAGGCGGATGCTGATTCAGGCTGGCGCCAAGGAGGTGTTTATGGTTTCCGCTGTGACCGGGGAGGGCGTGGATGCTCTTAGGGATTGCATCAACAAATACTTTGAGGAGGTGCGGTAGTTTATGAACGGTGAAGCTCTTGGAATGATCGAAACCCGCGGTTTGGTTGGGGCCATCGAGGCCGCAGACGCCATGGTGAAGGCGGCGAACGTCCACCTGATCGGATACGAGAAGATCGGCTCCGCCTACGTGACCGTCATGGTCCGCGGCGACGTGGGTGCGGTGAAGGCCGCCGTTGACGCCGGCGCGGCTGCGGCGAAGCGCGTGGGCGAGGTCGTGTCGGTCCACGTGATCCCAAGACCCCACTCCGACACGGAAAAGCTTCTTCCCAAGTCCGGGGAGTAGTCCCCTCTAGAGCGGGATAATGCACGGTTCTCGATTTTAAGGAGGGGTGAGTTATGGATAAGGACATGGTAAATCAGGTTATGGATGCAGTGATGAAGAGGCTGGGCGACACCCCCGCTCCCGCGGCCCCTGTAGCGGAGAAGGCGTCGGCCGGCGTGGAGCCCTGCTTTGCCAACATCGGGGTGACGGAGTTCGTCGGCACGGCCCAGGGGCACACCATCGGCGCGGTCATCGCCAACGTGGACCCCATCCTGCACCAGATCATGGGGCTGGACCCGAAGTACCGCTCCATCGGCATCATCTCCGACCGCATCGGCGCCGGCCCTCAGATCATGGCGACGGACGAGGCGGTCAAGGCCACGAACACCGAGGTGCTCTCCATTGAGCTGCCGCGCGACACCGAGGGCGGCGCGGGCCACGGCTGCCTCATCCTGCTGGGCGCGGAGGACGTTTCGGACGCCCGGAGGGCCGTCGAGGTGGCGCTCTCCAACGTCCAGAACTACTTCGGCGACGTGTGGGGCAACGAGGTGGGGTACCTCGAGCTGCAGTACACCGCGCGCGCCAGCTACGCCGTGAACAAGGGCCTGGGCGGCCCCCTCGGCAAGGCCTACGGGCTTGTGCTGGGCGCTCCGGCGGGCATCGGCGTCGTCATCTGCGATACGGCGGTGAAGGCGGCTGAGGTGGAGGTCCTCTCCTACGCCTCCCCGTCCAAGACGTCCTACACGAACGAGGCGTTCATCTCGATCACGGGCGACTCCGGCGCCGTGCGCCAGGCCATCCGCGCCGCGCGCGACGTGGGGCTGAAGCTCCTGGGCGCCATGGGGTCGGAGCCGAAGTCCGCTTCGGTCTCCTACATTTAGCGCGTCAGGGCGCGAGTACGTGGAGGTGAACTGTTTTGCCGAAGACAAAACGCAACAAGCGGTTTGAGGTCCTCGAAAACCGGCCGGTCCACAAGGACGGATTCATCGGCGAGTGGGTTGACGTCGGCCTCTACGCCATGGGCAGCCCCAACGACCCCAAGCCCTCCATCAAGATCGAGAACGGCAGGGTCGTGGAGATGGACGGGGTGCGCCGCGAGGACTTCAACATGAACGAGCAGTTCGTGGCGGACTACGCGATCGACCTCGCTATGGCCCCCAAGGCCATGGCCATGAGCGAGCAGGAGATCGCCCACATGCTGGTGGACATCAACGTCCCGCGCACGGAGTGCACGAAGGTCATGCAGGGCCTGACGCCTGCCAAGATCGCCGGCGTGATGGACAAGCTGGACATCGCGGAGATCATCCTGGCCATGCACAAGATGCGCACCCGCGGGAAGCCCGGCAACCAGGCGCACATCACGAGCGCGACGGACAACCCCGTGCTCCTGGTGGCGGACGCGGCCGAGGGCGCCCTGCGCGGCTTCCTCGAGGTGGAAACGACGGTAGCCGTCGTGCGCTATGCGCCCCTGAACGCCCTTTCCCTGCTCGTCGGCTCTCAGACGGGCCGGCCCGGCACGCTGACGCAGTGCTCCCTGGAGGAGGCCTTCGAGCTTCAGATCGGCATGAGGGGCCTGACGGCCTACGCGGAGACGATCTCCGTCTACGGCACGGAGAACGTGTTCATCGACGGCGACGACACCCCGTGGTCCAAGGCGTTCCTGGCCTCCTGCTACGCCTCCCGCGGCCTCAAGATGCGCTTCACCTCCGGGACGGGCAGCGAGGTGCAGATGGGCGCCGCCGAGGGCAAGTCCATGCTGTACCTCGAGGTCCTCTGCATCATGCTGACGAAGGGCGCGGGCGTGCAGGGGCTGCAGAACGGGTCCATCTCCTGCATCGGCGTTCCGGGCGCCGTCCCCTCCGGACTGCGCGCGGTCGCCGCGGAGAACCTGGTGACCACCGCCCTGGACCTTGAGGTGGCCTCCGGGAACGACCAGACCTTCTCCCACTCCGACCTGCGCCGCACGGCCCGCACCATGCCTCAGTTCTTTGCCGGGACGGACTTCGTGTTCTCCGGCTACTCCGGCGTGCCGAACTACGACAACATGTTCGCGGGCTCGAACTGGGACATCGAGGACGAGGACGACTACCTGGCGCTGCAGCGCGACTTCAAGGTGGATGGCGGCAACCGCCCGGTGCTGGAGGCGGACGTCGTCGCGGTCCGAAACAAGGCCGCCCGCGCCCTTCAGGCCGTCTATAAAGAGTTGGGCTTCCCGCCCATCACGGACGAGGAGGTCGAGCTCGCGACCTACGCCAACGGCAGCAAGGACATCACGCCGCGCAACATCCCCGAGGACCTCAAGGCGGCCGAGCGGCTGCTGAAGGAGGGCATCAACGGAGTCAGCGTCGTGAAGGCACTTGCAAAGGGCGGCTTTGAGGACATCGCAAAGAACGTCCTGATGATGCTGAAGCAGCGCATCTCCGGGGACTACCTGCAGACTTCTTCCTGGGTCGCGAAGGACGGTTACGTCTGGAGCGCCGTCAACGATCCCAACACGTACACGGGACCGGGCACCGGCTACCAGCTCTCCCCGGAGCGCTGGGAGGAGATCAAGAACATTCCGTGGGCCATTCGTCCTGAGGACGTATAAGGGGAGGGACAGACGATGCAGGTCAATGAAGATCTTGTCCGTAAGGTTATAGAGGAGGTCATCGCGGAGTTCGCGGCTCAGAGCGCGCCGACTCCGGCGCCTGAGCCAGCTCCGGCGGTGCCGGCCGGGGGAGCCCTGCCCGCCGGCGCGAAGCTCCGCTTCACGGAGGTGGGGCCCGCCAAACGCGGCACGGACCCGAAGGAGGTTGTGGTGGCGCTGCCGCCGGCCTTCGGCACGGAGTTCCATGCCACGATCATCAACGTCCCCCACACCGAGGTGCTGCGCCAGGTGTTCGCGGGGATCGAGGAGGAGGGCTGCAACTACCGCGTCGTCAAGGTCTACCATACGGCGGATGTCGCGTTCATCGCCCACGCCGGTGCCCGGCTCTCCGGGTCCGGGATCGGCATCGGCATCCTCTCGCGCGGCACGGCCGTCATCCACCAGCGGGAGTTGGCCCCCCTGGCCAACCTGGAGCTCTTCCCTCAGAGCCCGCTCCTGGACGCGGAGGTCTTCCGCCAGATCGGGCGGAACGCGGCGAAGTACGCCAAGGGCGAGAACCCCATGCCGGTGCCGACGCGCAACGACCCCATGGCCCGCCCGCGCTACCAGGGCATCGCGGCCCTGCTCCACAACAAGGAGGCCAGCTTCCTCGACCGCACCAAGGCCCCCGTGGAGTTCAAGGTCGAGATCGTGTAGAGAAGGTGACTGATGATGGCTGAGATGAACGAACAGGTTATCGCTGAGATGGTGCGGCAGGTGCTGAAGGGCATGGCCTCCGGCTCCGCGCCTGCGGAGAGCGCGCCCGCGCCGCAGCGGCCAGAGGCGCCGGGCGGCAAGGTCACGGCGAAGGATTATCCCCTTGGGACCAACAGGCCGGACCTGATCCGGTCCCCCACCGGCAAGAAGCTTGACGAATTGACGCTGGACGCCGTGATGAAGGACGTGGCCACGTTCAAGGACTTCACCATCACGCCGGAGGCCCTTGAGCTTCAGGCGCAGGTGGCCGAGTCCGCGGGGAGGCCGCAGATCGGGCGCAACATGCGGCGCGCTGCCGAGCTGACGCGCATTGCCGACGAGCGGGTGCTTGAGATTTACAACGCGCTTCGGCCTCACCGCTCCACGTTCGACGAGCTGATCGCCATCGCGGACGAGCTGGACAATCAGTATCAGGCGCACACCTGCGCGGCGCACGTCCGCGAGGCGGCCGACGTGTACAAGCGCCGCAAGCTCCTCCGCGGCGATCGTCCGGAGTCCTGATCGAAGTTCCACCCGCGCGCACGGACCGGGCCGGCGCGGCCTGATGGTCGCGCCGGCAGGGACGTTTGCCGGTGAAGGAGGCTGTTCCATGGCGGTTATAGCGGGTATCGATATCGGCAACTCAACGACCGAAGTCGCCCTTGGGCGCGTGGAGGGCGGACGGGTGAATTTCCTGTCCTCCTCCATCGCCTTCACCTCTGGCATCAAGGGGACGACGCAGAACGTCCTGGGCGTCCGCAACGCCCTCTCCGACGCCCTGGAGAGGGCGGGATGGGAGCGCGACGACTTTTCAAAGGTGGACCTCATCCGCATCAACCGGGCGGCCCCCGTCATCGGGGAGGTCGCCATGGAAACCGTGACGGAGACGATCATCACGGAGTCCACCATGATCGGGCACAACCCCTCCACCCCTGGCGGTGTCGGCGTCGGCCAGGGGGAAACGGTGGCGTTCGACGGGCTCGCGAACTGCGTTCCGGGCAAGGCCTGCACCGTCGTGGTCCCCGGCTCCGTGGACTACGAACGGGCGGCCGCGGGCATCGCCGCCGCCATGGAGCGCGGCGTTGACGTCACCTGTGCCATCTGCCGAAACGACGACGGCGTCCTCATCGCAAACCGGCTTCCGCGCGTCATCCCCATCGTGGACGAGGTGCGCGCCATCGACCGCGTGCCGCTGGGGATGCAGGCCTGCGTGGAGGTGGCCCCTCCGGGCAGGGTGGTGGAGCTGTTGGCCAACCCCTACGACATCGCGACGATCTTCGGGCTCTCTCCGGACGAAACGCGTCAGGTGGTTCCGGTGGCGCGCGCCCTGGTCGGCAACCGGTCGGCCGTCGTGATCCGGACGCCCCTCGGCGAGGTGAAGGAGCGCCGCATCCCCGCGGGAGAGCTGACCATCGCGGGCCCCAACGGCAAGCGCGGCATCGCCGTGGACGAGGGGGCGGAGAAGATCATGAAGCTCGTTTCCTCCTCGCAGCCCATCTCGGACGTCTTCGGAGAGCCGGGGACGAACGTCGGAGGCATGATGGAGCGCGTGCGCCGCACCATGTCCAACCTGACGGAGATCCCCCTGGCGGACGTACACATCCGCGACCTCCTGGCCGTGGACACCCAGGTGCCGCAGAAGGTGGTGGGGGGCCTGGCGGAGGAGTTCTCGCTGGAGAACGGCGTGGCCCTGGCGGTGATGGTGCAGACGGTGGACCTGCCCATGCAGCGCCTCGCGGCCGCCATCGAGGCGGACCTGCGCGTGAAGGTGGAGATCGGCGGCATCGAGGCGGAGATGGCGATCAAGGGCGCCCTCACTACGCCGGGGACCCGGCAGCCCATGGCCATCCTGGACATGGGGGCGGGCAGCACGGACGCCTCCTTCATGCGCGAAGACGGCTCGGAGAGCCTGATCCACCTGGCCGGAGCGGGCCAGATGGTGAACACGATCATCGCGAGCGAGTTGGGCATCGACAGCATGGACCTGGCGGAGGCCATCAAGCGGACGCCCCTCTGCAAGGCGGAGAGCGTCTACAACATCCGCCTTGAGGACGGGACGGTGCGGTTCTTCGACAAGCCGCTGCCTCCCCACGTCTTCGGCCGGGTCTGCCTCCTGCACAGCGAAACGGACCTGGAGCCCCTCCCTCTGAACAACGTCCCGATGGACCGCATCCGCAGCATCCGGCGCAGCGCAAAACAGCAGGTCTTCGCGGCGAACGCGGTTCGCGCCCTGGAGCGCGTCGCGCCGGCGGGCAACGTCCGCCTGATCGACTTCGTTGTGCTGGTCGGAGGGTCCTCGATGGACTTTGAGATCTCCCCCATGGTGACGCAGGTCCTGTCCCAGTACGGCGTCGTGGCGGGGCGCGGCAACATCCGCGGGACGGAAGGGCCGCGCAACGCGGTGGCCACGGGCCTGGTGCTCTCCTACCTGGACGAGGTCGGGGCATGAAGGGCTGGTGTGAGCGCCTGGCCGACGTGCCGCCGGAGCGGCCGTGCATCGTCCTCCTGCTGGCGGCTGGCGTAGATGAGCGCGTCGCGGAGGCCATCGGCACCGGGTGCGAGGAGGAGGGAATCCCCGCCGCCTGGGAGAGGGCCCTGACGCCGGAGGACACGGCCCACGCGGCCTCTCTGAGGTCCCGCCTGGACGTGGGGGTCCTGGTCATGGAGGCCAGGGCGGCCGTCGGCGTCGCGCAGATTCCGGACCGCCCGTGGCTGGACGTCGGGGCGGATGGGCCGGCGGACTGGCGCTGGGTGGGCCAGGCGGCGGCCCGGATCGTGAAGGGGCAGCCCATGCCGCCGCGGCCGGGCGAGGTCCCGGACCACGAACCGGAGCCCGACCCCGTTGCGCCGCCCACTGCGCCCTCGCCCCTGCCGGAGCCGGAGGTGGGGCTCCTTCCCATGCGCGCGCCCTACGCGGAGGAGCGCGAGAGGGCCGTGGATGCGTTGGTCGCCAGGGTGACGCAGGAGGTCATGAGGCGGCTTCTGGGACTTGGGGACGGCACGGGCATGGCCGAGTCGGATTCGGGAGGGGGCACGAGAGGTGAACGATAGGGAGAGGGTCCGAGGCGCCGTCGGCCTCATCGAAACGGAAGGGCTTCCTGCGGCGATCGCCGCGGCGGACGCCGCGCTGAAGGCGGCCAACGTCGTCCTGGTCGGGCGCGAGAACTCCCGCGGCGGCGGCTTCATGACGGTGAAGATAGCCGGCGACGTCGCCGCGGTGCAGGCCGCGCTGGCGGCGGCCCGCGCCGTCGCGGAGGGCGTGCGGGGCGTTCACTCCGTGCTCACCATCCCGCGCCCTGGGGAGGGGATTGGGGACCGCCTCGTCCGGAACGGGAACACGATGGGGGCGGAACTCCTCAGGCCCGCGCCGCCTGAGCCGGCGCCGTGCGAAGCTGAGGAGGCTGCGGGTACCGCGGCCGATGAGCCGGAATCCGAGGCCGAATGGGACGCTGAACTCCCGGCGGAGGACCGGTCGTCGCGACTGGATGAGGCCGGACTGGCCGTGGCTGGGCCGAGGGCGCTGATGAAGGTCAAGCCTGCTGCGCCCGCCGAAGCGGGAGAGCGGACGTCCGCCGAAGTCGCGGGCGGAGTGGAGGCTGGCGAGGTCGCCCCGGAGCCTGCGGAGGATGAGGCGAAGAAGCCGCGCAAGCGGCGTTCCACGGCCCGGAGGAAGCCGAAGTGAGTGCGGCGGTGATCGCGCGGCCGGACGAGCAGACGGAGCGGCTGTTCCTGCGTCCGGAGGAGCCCGCCCCGGAGGACGGCGAGCGAAGGATTCGGCGCAGGGACTTTCGCGTCGAGGAGGACTGAGCGGCGAGGGGGCTGGCTCTTGCGATGAGCGGCGGGAGAAACGCGAAGGGTAAGGAGGCCGGCCCGGTGGGGCAGGGCCCGGCGGAGCGTAGGGAGGTGGCGGCACCGTCCTTCGACCCGGAGGCCGTGGAACTCCTCGGCGCTCTTGAGGGCGCTTTGCACCGGGAGGAGCCGCTGAACGGCTTCAAGGAGCTCTTCCTCGGGTTCGACCTGGGGACGACGAACCTGGTGCTGGTGGCGCTGAACGAGGAAGGGCGCCCCGTGTCCGCCGTGATGGAGAGCTCCAGGTCCTCCGTCCGGGACGGCGTAATCGTCGATTACATGGCCTCGGTCGAGGGGATGCGGAGGTGCCTCGATCGGCTGGAACGCCGTCTGGGTAGGGCGGGCCTCAGCGCCCTGGGGGCGGCGGCCTTCCCGCCCGGCGTCAGCGAGAAGACGGCCAAAGTATGCGCCAACGTCGTGGAGGCCCTGGGCTTCGACTGCGCGGGGCTGTATGAGGAGCCGACGGCGGCCGCGGCCGCGCTTGGGCTGGAGGACGCGGCGATCGTGGACATCGGCGGCGGCACGACGGGCATCACGATCCTGCAGGGCGGAAGGCCCGTCTACACGGCGGACGAGCCCACGGGCGGCACGCACATGACCCTCGTGTTGGCGGGGAACATGGACGTCAGCTTCGAGGCCGCGGAGGCCGTGAAGCGGACCCCTGCGCGCCAGAGGGAGCTGCTCCCCGTCCTGAGGCCGGTGCTGGAGAAGATGGGCTCGATCGTGAGGCACCACCTCGAGGCGAGCGGCTACTGGGGCCGGGTCCCGACGATCGTCTGCGGCGGCGGCGCGGACCTGCCCGGCGCGGCGGCTGTCCTGACGGCGGCCGTGGGGGCGCCGGTTTCCATGACCCCCCACCCTCTTTTGGTCACGCCGTCGGGGATCGCCCTGAGCCTTTGGCGCGACGTTCGCGGAGGAGAGCGGCAGATCGGGAAGCGAGGTGGGAACGTTGGGCAAGGATGACCTGGAGGTCCTGGTCGAGAGGGTGCTGGAGCGGCTCCGGCGTCCGCGCGTCGGGTTGGTGGCCTCTGCGCCCCTGCCCCCGCTGCCCAAGACGGACCGCTTCGAGTGGATCGCCTACGCCCGCGGCGCGGACGGCGCCCTGGATGGCGTCTGGTGCCCGGAGGAGGAGGGAGCGCACCTTCGCCTGCTGGCCGTCCTGGAGCCGCCCCTCCCGTTGCTGGGGGAGCTCCTCGGCGGCATCCCCTGCACGGCGGAGGGGGCCCTGATCTTCGGGTGCCTCGCGCGTGGCGTGCCGGTGCTCTTGGACGGAACGCGGATCAAGCGCTGGCGCGGGGGCGCGTCGCCCTGGAGCGCCTGGCTTGAAGGATGTCTTGCCCGCCTCGGTGAATGGGGCGTCCAGGTCCTTGGGACCTCGGCCGCCGGTGCCGCTCCGGGGCAGACGCTGGTCCTGAAGGAGCCGGGGTGGACGACCTGGGGCGAGCTGACGGCGCGGCACGACCTGAAGGGCGTCGCTGCCGTGCGCCTGGAGGCTGGGGCGCGGCTGACGCCGGAGGCGCGGGACCGGCTGGCGCGGCTTCGGATCGCGCTGCTCGTTTAAAGCTGAAGCCGCCGCGGGGCCGAGGCCGTGCGGCGGGTCCAAAGGGTCGGGGGGAGAGGACGTGTCGATGAAGTATGAGCTGATTCGGGCTCCGTCGCGCGGGACGCAGGACATGATCCGGCGTCGGGCGCGGGGGGCCGAGGCCCTGGGGTCGCCGAACTGGGGTGCGGTGCTGCTGGTGCAGGGCATGGTCATCGAGGTGCTGGCCGCGGCGGATATCGGCGCGAAGGCCGCGGACGTGGCCGTGACCGAGCTTCTGGGCAACTGCCCGCAGCACATCAACTCCGTCGCCTTCATCGGCACGCCCTCTCAGATCGATCAGGTGCTGAACGCCCTGCGAAACGGAGGAAAGATCTCATGATGCTGGGAAAGGTGGTCGGCTCCATCGTCGCCACCCGCAAGGACGAGCGCCTTGTGGGCCAGAAACTGCTCCTGGTGGAGCCGCTGGTCCGGCGCGGAGATGGGGCGCTGGACGGGGACCGCGACCGAATGTTAGTGAGCGTGGACGTGGTGGGCGCGGGCCGCGGCGAAACGGTCCTCCTCGTCAGCGGGTCCACGGCGCGCGCGGCCGTGTCCCTTCCGGATTCGCCCATCGATGCCTGCATCATCGGCATCGTGGACGAGGTGGACCTCTCCTGAGGGGGGCTTGGCGATGAGCGCACGAATCTACACGGGCGGGGGCGACCACGGCGAAACCCGGCTCTGGGACGGACAGAGGGTGTCGAAGCGGGACCCGCGCATCGAGCTGAACGGGACGCTGGACGAGGCCGGTGCCCTCATCGGGCTGGCGCGTGGCCTGGGGCCGGCGGCGATGCAGGACGACCTGCTGAGGGTCCAGAGGCTGCTGCAGGACCTGATGGCGTACGTCGCGCGGGGGCGTCGGGAGGCAAAGGTCCCGGTGGCGTCCTCCCTTGAGGCGTGGATCGACGAGCTCCTGGAGGGCTATCCGATGCGGCCAGAGTTCGTCCTTCCGGGCGATTCTCCCGCGGGCGGCGCGCTGCACGCGGCGCGGGCCGTCGCGCGGAGGGCGGAGCGGGCGGCGCTGCCGCTGTGGGACGGTGGAGGGGTGATCGAGGAGGAGGCCTACCGCCTCATCAACCGCCTGTCGGACCTCCTATACGTCCTGGCGCACAAGGCGGACGTGGAAACGCAGGTGGCGCGCATCGTCCGGACCATCAGCGAGGGGGAGGCGGAGCCGTCGCGCGGACCGGAGGTCCCGGCGCAGGAGGTCACGCTGGACGAGGCGCTCGAGGTGATCGAGTGCGCCCGGACGGCGGCGGAGGCGATCGGGCTTCCTGTGGTCGTCGCCGTTTGCTCGCCGGACGCCGTTCCCGTCGCCTTTCAGCGGATGAAGGACTCCCTTCCGGTGAGCGTCCGCCTGTCCGCCAGCAAGGCGGCGACGGCGCTGAAGATGAAGATGGACACGGACAGGCTGACCCCCCTCGTCCAACCGGGCGCGCCGCTCTACGGCCTGAACAACGACCCGGACATCGTGGTCTTCGGCGGCGGCCGGCTCCTGATGGACAAGGGCGTCATCGTGGGCGCAGTGGGGGTCAGCGGCGGGACGGTGGAGCAGGATACGGGCGTGGCGGACGCGGCGGTGCGCTGTTTTGAAGGGCTTCGGCAGACGGGCGCGCAGGCGCAGTGAGGTTCGGTACTTTTAGGGCGGGGCGGAGGCCCCAGGAGGAGGCGCCAGGCAATGGACACCCGGCAGATGGAGAAGATCGTCCGCGATGTCATCCTCAAGATGCAGGAGGAGCGGGGCGAGGGGAACGGGAGCGAGGTCGCGGTCCTGACGGAGCGCGCGCGGGCTGCTCAGGCGATATGGCACGGCGATTTCAACATTGCGGCCAAGACGGCCGTCATCACCAAACTGCGCCAGGACCTTCGCCCGCACGTCGAGGAGTTGGCGAAGATGGCCTGCGAGGAAACGGGGATGGGCCGCTTTGAGGACAAGGTCCTGAAGAAAAGGGTGGCGATCGAGAAGACGCCGGGCCCGGAGTTCTTCACGACGCACGCCGTGTCCGGGGACAACGGCCTGGTGCTGGAGGAGCTGGCGCCCTTTGGCGTCATCGCCTCGATCTGCCCCTCGACGAACCCCGTCGCGTCCGTCATCAACAACACGATCTGCATGATCGCGGGCGGCAACGCGGTGGTGTTCGCTCCGCACCCCGGCGCGGCGAAGTGCACGCACCGGACGGTGGAGATCGTCATGAAGTCGCTCCGCGAGAGCGGCGCGCCGGACGGGCTGATCTCCTCGCTGCAGCACGTTTCGCTGGACGCCATGAACGAGCTCATGACGAGCCCGAACGTGAACCTGATCTCCGCTACGGGGGGGCCGGGCGTGGTGCGGGCGGCACTGCAGTCCGGAAAGCCCGCCATCGGCGCGGGGCCCGGCAACCCGCCGGTCGTCGTGGACGAAACGGCGGACGTTGAGCAGGCGGCCATCGACATCATCACGGGTGCGAGCTTTGACAACAACCTGCAGTGTATCGCGGAGAAGGAGATCATCGCCGTCAACTGCATCGCGGACGACCTGAGGGCCGCCATGCTGAGGAATGGCGCCTTCGAGCTGAAGGACCCGGCGAAGGTCGACGAGCTCCTGAAGATGACCCTTGAGAAGGGCAAGCCCAGCCGAAAGTGGGTGGGGCGTTCGGCCTCGCTGCTCCTGGAGCAGTTGGGGTACAAGGTGGAGCCCAAGACGCGCATCATCCTGGTGGAAACGGGGGAGGACCACCCCTTCGCGCAGGAGGAGATGCTGATGCCCATCCTGCCGCTCATCCGCGCGGCGGACTTCGAGGAGGCCCTGGCCATGGCGAAGCGCCTGGAACACGGCTTCCGCCACTCCGCCTGCATCCACAGCAGCAACGTCAACCACATGAGCCGCATGGCGCGCGAGATGCAGACCACGGTGTTCGTCAAGAACGCGCCGACCCTGGCCGCCATCGGAGTGGGCGGGGACTGCCCGACCGCCTTCACCATCGCGACGGCCACGGGCGAGGGGCCAACGACCCCGGCCTCGTTCTGTCGAACGCGGCGCTGCGTGCTGCACGGAGCCTTCAGAATCATTTGATTTCATCCGAAAAACCGTTGTCTTATGGAGGGAAGTTTCATGAAGGTGTTCACCATCCCCACGGTCAACGTGGTGGGGCGCGGCAGCGTGAAGGAGATCGGCTCCATGGCCGCGCGCTTCGGCTCAAAGACGGCCCTGGTGGTGGCCTCGACGGGGGACGTGGGACTGGCTCAGGCGCAGCTCGTTGCGGACGTCCTGAAGGGCTCCGGAATCGACGCGGAGCTCTTCTGCAAGGTGACGCCCAACCCCCTCGAGGAGACGGTGATGGAGGGCCTTGCCCTGTACGGGGAAAGGGGCTGTGGGTTTTTGGTGGCCGTGGGCGGCGGGAGCGCTATGGACGCGGCCAAGGGCATCGGCATCCTGGCGACGAACGGCGGACGCATCGAGGACTACGCGGGGGTGGATAAGGTCAGGACCCCCATCCCGCCCCTGATCGCCGTGGCGACGACGGCCGGGACGGGCAGCGAGGTGACGCAGTTCGCGGTGATCTCCGACGCGAACCACAACAAGATGACCCTGAACGACCGGGACATGCTGCCGACCATCTCCGTCAACGACCCGGAGATGATGCTCTCCATGCCCCCCGCCCTCACGGCCGCCACGGGCATGGACGCGCTGACCCATGCCATTGAGGCCTACGTCTCGACGGAGTCCTCGCCCCTGACGGACGGTCGGGCCTGGGCGGCGACGAACCTCATCGCTCAGAACCTCCCGCGGGCCGTGCAGGAGGGGACGAACGTGGAGGTGCGGGAGCGCATGTGCTACGGCAGCTTCCTGGCAGGCATCGCCTTCAACAACGCGGGGCTGGGCCTGGTGCACGCCATGGCGCACCCGCTGGGGGGGCATTACAACCTGCCCCACGGGCTGTGCAACGCGCTGCTCCTGCCTACGGTGTGCCGCTTCAACCTGACCTTCGACACGGTCCCGCGCTTCGCGGCCCTCGCCAGGGCCTTCGGCGTCGCCCACGACTGGCGTCCGGACCGGGAGAACGCGGAGGCCTGCCTCAAGGCGATCGACGACGTGAAGCGCGAGGCGGGTCTGAAGGAGTCCCTGAGGGCCCACGGCGTGAAGCGCGAGGACTTTCCCCTGCTGGCGGACAGGGCGCTTCTGGAAACGGTGGGGGCGACGAACCCGCGGCCCTTCGACCGGGCCGACGTCATCGCGCTGTACGAGGAAGCGTTCTAACGCCGCCCGTGGGGCGTCCGCGGCGGAGGGAATCTGGGGGGATGGTTCATGGACTTTCTTGAGTGCGTAAAATCCGCCGGCGTCGTGGGTGCGGGGGGCGCAGGATTCCCCACCCACGTGAAGCTCAACGCGAAGGCGGAGTACTTTATCGTCAACGCGGCGGAGTGCGAGCCCCTGATCGAAACGGACAAGTACCTGTGCCGCACCTTCCCGGACCGCATCGTTCAGGCCGTGTCCGCGACTGCCGCTCAGGTCGGCGCGAGCCGTGCCGTCATCGCCATCAAGGCGGAGTACGGGGCGGAGATCGCGGCCCTGAAGGAGGCCGTGCGGGTCCAGGGCGCCGACGTGACCTTCTGCGAGATGCCCGCCTTCTACCCTGCGGGCGACGAGCAGGTCATGGTGCAGCTCGTGACGGGCCGCAGCATCCCTGAGCGTGGCCTGCCCCTGAACGTCGGGGCGGTGGTGGACAACGTGGGGACGATGCTCAACGTCGCGGATGCCCTGGAGGGGAAGCCCGTGACGGACAAGTTCCTGTCGGTGACGGGCGCGGTGGCGAAGCCCGTCGTCCTTCGCGTGCCGCTGGGGACGAACGTCCGCGAGTGTACCGCGGCGGCGGACCTCGCCGTCGGAGGCGATTACGCCGTGCTGGTGGGCGGCCCCATGATGGGCAGGGTGCTGACGGACCCGAAGGCGATCGACGGGAACGTCGTCACCAAGACGACGGGGAACCTGGCGATCCTTCCGATGGACCACTACCTCGTCACGCGGGCGGTCCTGTCCATCGAGAACATGAAACACCAGGCCCGCAGCGCCTGCGTGCAGTGCCGCATGTGCACGGACATGTGCCCGCGCCACCTCATTGGGCACGAGGTGACGCCGCACCAGGTGATGCGAAACGTCTGGCGCGAGGAGAACCTCCCCGACGAGGAATACGTCCGCTGCTTCGGCAGCGCCCTCAACTGCTGCGACTGCGGCCTGTGCGAGATGTTCTCGTGCCCCATGGGGCTCTCTCCGAGGCGGATCAACGGCTGGTTCAAACAGAGGTTTCGGGAGAAGGGGCTGAACAAGGAGCGCAACATGGAGCCGCTGGCGCAGCGCTTCCTCGACCTGCGGCGCGTGCCCACGTCCCGCCTCTACGCCCGCCTTGGGCTGGGAGGCTGGCACGGAGTCCACGTCCGGGAGCCCCATCGCTCCCTCGCCCCCCAGTGCGTGTACGTCCCCTTCCGACAGCACATCGGCAAGCCCGCCGTCCCGATCGTCCACGTCGGGGACCGGGTGGAGCGCGGCGCGCTCGTCGCCTCCGCTCAGGAGGGCGTGTCGGCAAACGTCCACACGGGCCTTGCCGGTCTGGTGCAGTCCATCGACGAGAACGGCGCGCTCATCGTCGCCGGCTGACGGCCCCGTTTCGCTGTGGGGATGGCTGCATCAGGCTGCATCAGGGAAGGACAATCAAGAGGGGGGAGAGGATGTTGAACAACGCGATCGGCATGGTGGAGCTGAACAGCATCGCGGTCGGCATAGAGACGTGTGATTTTATGGTGAAGGCCGCTCAGGTGGACCTCCTGAGGGCGTCCACCGTCTGTCCGGGAAAGTACATCGTCATCGTCGGCGGAGAGGTCAGCGCCGTGCAGTCCTCCATGAAGACGGGCCGCGCCAATGCCGGACCGGCGCTTGTGGACTGTCTTCTGCTCCCGAACGTCCATCCGCAGGTGGCCCCGGCCATCGCGATGACCTCTCAGGTGCGGACGTTCGGAGCCGTCGGGGTGCTTGAGTTCTTCTCCATCGCGAGCGCCGTCAAGGCGGCCGACGTCGCGGCGAAGGCCGCGGACGTGTCGCTGATCGAGGTCCGCATGGGGCTGGCCGTAGGCGGCAAGGGGTTCGTCACACTGACGGGCCAGGTGTCGGCGGTCAGGACGGCCGTGGCCGCAGCCGCCGCGAAGGCGGAGCTCATGGTCGCCTCCACGGTGATCCCCCGTCCCTCTCCGGCACTCGTGCAGTCGCTGCTGTAGGGCGGTCAGGCGAAGGGCCGGCCTTTGCGGACAAGGGCCGGCCCTGAGAGAGGATGGCGCTCCCGCTCCCCTGACGGGGCGGCGCTGGACGGGCTACTTTCGTCCCATCAGCAGCGTGGACCCTCCAAGGAAGAGGAATTTTGCCTCCCTGGGGCTCATGAACAGGCCCTGCGTCGTGTCGATGATCTGCACTTCCTGATACCCCATGCCCTGCAGCCTCTCGACGAACGCCTGCATGTCCCCGTACCTGGCGCGGGACATGAGGTCGTGCAGGGCGAAGGTCCCGCCCTTTTTCAGGACCCGCAGCGTCTCCAGGAGGACGTCCTGCCGGTTTACTCCAACGATGTTGTGGTAGCAGTAGTTGCTGGTGACCGCGTCGAAGCTCTCGTCCGGAAAATCGAGCTTCACCGCGTTGCCCTGAAGGAAGCGGACGTTGCTCACGCCCTCCGCCAGGGCGTTGTCCTCGCAGAGCTTCTTGTTGTACGAGGCGTAGGTGATCCCCCACAGGTCGACCCCCGTCATGCTTCCCCGCGGGTTCCTCTTCGCGCAGGCGATGGTCAGCGCGCCGCTGCCGCAGCCCACGTCGAGCCCGCATCCGCCGTCGGGCAGATGGACGTATTGCGCGACCCCCTCGACGATGGCCCGCGCGAGCTGTCTTTTGCCGTTGTAGTCAAAGGCCCGATACAGCGCGATGCCGAGCGTCAGAAGGACGAGGCAGACGGCGCTTGCGAGCCCCAGCACGACGGCCAGAACGCCCCGCGCCGTGTCGGAAACGCCGGTCCCCAGGACTCCCAGGGCAAGGAAGAACAGCAGGACGACGGCGGTTACGACGGCGAGGGCGACGAGCAGGCCCTTCGGCACCCAGTTCTTGTAGTTCGGTTTCATGAGAAATCCCTCCAGTCGATAAAAATTCAAAAACGTGGCTCCGCGGGCCCCATTCGATTACCCAAGGGCCACGTCCAGAGCCATCATCAGGGTGAACCCGGCGGCGAACATCAGGCCGCCGACGTCGGAGTGCTTGCCCGACGAGAACTCCGGGATCAGCTCCTCCACCACGACGTAGAACATCGCTCCGGCCGCGAAGCTCAGAAAGTAGGGCATGAGGGGCGTGAAGACCTCCGCCGCCCAGAGCATCAGGACGGCGGCGACGGGTTCCACCGCGCCGGACAGGATGCCCTCGACGCAGGCGCGGCGCCGACTCTCCCCCTCCGCGTGGAGCGGCATGGAGATGATGGCGCCCTCCGGGAAGTTCTGAATGGCGATGCCGAGCGCCAGGGCCATGGCGCCACCCGCAGTGATCTCCTCCACGCCGGACAGGAGCCCCGCGTAGACGATCCCCACGGCCATGCCCTCGGGGACGTTGTGCAGCGTGACGGCGAGGGAGAGCATCGTCGTTCGCGGGAGGTGGGTTCTGGGACCCTCGGCCTCCTGAGCGTCCATGTGCAGGTGCGGGACGACCCGGTCCAGCAGGAGGAGGAACAGGGTCCCTGCCCAATAGCCGACCGCCGCAGGGAAAAAGGCGAAGGCCCCAAGGGGCTCGCTCTGCTCTATGGCGGGGATCAACAGGCTCCAGATCGACGCGGCGGTCATGACCCCCGCGGCAAAGCCGGTGAGCGCCCGTCGAATGGTGTCGTTGAGCTCCCCCTTCATGAAGAACACGCAGGCTGCGCCGAGGGACGTCCCCAGAAAGGGGATCAGGATCCCCTGAAACACTTGAAGATTCATGAACCTTACCTCGCCTTTCGTACCCCTTCGCGCCCTGACAGGGGGATTTGTGTTCAAGCTCCCGTGTGTGTCCTGCCTCCCCGTTCCCGTTCGGACGTTAACGGGGGTAAATCATTTAATTATAATCCATTCTCGTCATCCGCGAGGCGTATAATGAGGACGGGGAGGCAACGGTGATGGACATCATGACGATGCTGTTTGATCAGGAAACGGCGACGCGGAATTACGTTGACAGGGTGCGCCGCGAGGCGGCGGAACA
>NZ_CALHIQ010000042.1 GCF_938030725.1 uncultured Fretibacterium sp.
GCAGCTGACTCTTAATCAGCGGGTCGTGGGTTCGAGTCCCTCACAGTCCACCATTACCTTTTTTACGAACGTCCAAAATCGTCTAAAAAGCCCGCTGCGAAGCGGGTTTTTCTTTTGCCTTCGCTCAATGAAAGTCCACCCTGATGGGCTACAATCCATCGCTGATTTTTTAATCTGTTCGTGATAAAAATAATTGACGATTACGGGCGGTGCGTCGGAGGGACACTTGCCCCGGCGAACCGGTGCGTCCAACCATCTTGCATGATGAGGTA
Organism: uncultured Fretibacterium sp.; assembly: GCF_938030725.1. Taxonomy (GTDB): domain Bacteria; phylum Synergistota; class Synergistia; order Synergistales; family Aminobacteriaceae; genus Fretibacterium. The sequence goes on from NZ_CALHIQ010000042.1 coordinate 273, forward strand.
GACTATACGCATAGCCTTTTGCTAGGGAACGCGGCATGTTCCCTGATTGCGGGGCGGGAATGGAGATGCGCAGGATGAATGACGAGGCAGATGCGCCAAGGGAGATTCAGGTCCGAGGTGCGCGGGTGCATAACCTGAAGAATATCGACGTGAACATACCGCTGAACCGGATCGTCGGAATCGCGGGGGTGTCTGGGTCCGGCAAGTCGTCGCTCGCGCTCGGCGTCTTGTACGCCGAAGGGTCAAGGCGCTACCTGGAGGCGCTGTCCGCCTACACGCGCAGGCGCATGACGCAGGCGGCGAAGGCGGACGTCGACGAAGTGCTCTACGTGCCCGCGTCCCTTGCGTTGCACCAGAGGCCGGGCGTTCCGGGCATTCGTTCTACCTTTGGAACGGGAACGGAGCTCCTGAACAGCGTCCGGCTGATGTATTCGAGATTGGCGAACCACGTCTGTCCCAACGGACACGTGCAGGAGCCCACGCTTGCGGTCGCGGCGGAGCAGGAGCTGGTTTGCCCCGTCTGCGGGGAGCGGGTTCAGGCGCCGTCGGCTGAGGAGCTTTCCTTTAACGGTCAGGGGGCCTGCGAGCGCTGCGGGGGCACGGGCATGGTGCGGACGGTGGACGAGGCGACGCTTGTGCCGGATGAGTCCCTCACCATAGACGAGGGAGCCGTTGCCCCCTGGAACAGCCTGATGTGGTCCCTCATGACCGACGTCTGCCGGGCCATGGGAGTGCGCACGAACGTGCCGTTTAAATATCTCTCGGATCAGGAGAAGGACCTCGTCTATCACGGCCCCGCCGAGAAGCGGCACATCCTGTACAAGGCAAAGAACTCCAACGTGGCGGGCGAAATGGATTTCACGTATTACAACGCCACCTATACGGTGGAGAACGCGCTCGCTAAGGTCAGGGACGAAAAGGGCATGAAGCGCGTGGAAAAGTTCCTCAAGGAGGAAATCTGTCCGGAATGTGGCGGCAGCAGACTGTCCGAAAGGGCGCGGCAGCCCAAATTGCGCGGAGTGTCCTTGGATGAGGTCTGCAGGATGCCCCTGTCGGAGCTCCTCCAGTGGGTTGAGGCCGTGCCGGGCTCCCTTCCGGGAGAAATGCAGCCCATGGCGAACAGCATCTGCGAGTCCTTCCGCACGGCGGCGCGACGGCTGATGGATTTGGGGCTCGCCTATTTGTCCCTTGACCGTGCGGCGTCCACGCTTTCCACGGGGGAACGTCAGAGGATGCAGCTTGCCCGTGCGGTGCGAAACCGGACGACGGGCGTGTTGTACGTGCTGGACGAGCCGTCCATTGGGCTGCATCCGGCCAATATCGCAGGGCTGAACGCCGTCATGCACGATCTTGTGGCGGACGGCAATTCCGTCCTGCTCGTCGATCACGACATGCAGGTTCTGAAGGAGGCCGATTGGCTCATCGAGATGGGGCCGCAGGCGGGTGCTGAGGGCGGCAGGGTCATCGCGGAGGGCACGATCGCGGACGTAGAGGAGAACGTGGCCTCTCAGATCGGGGCGTTCCTTGCGAGAGGGCGGAGGGTTGAGCGGGAACGCCCCCTCCGTCCCGACGGAACGTTTGCCGAAGGGACGATACGCCTTGTGACTTCCGCGATCCATACCGTCAAGCCCCTTCAGGTGGCCATTCCCAGGGGACGGCTTACCGTGGTGACGGGCGTGTCCGGGTCCGGCAAGACGACGATGGTGCTGGAGAGCCTCGTCCCTGCGCTGGAGTCCGTGACGCAGGGAAGGAAGGTGCCGGAGCACGTCGTCGAGGTGGCGGCTGAAGGCATCGAGCACGTCAAGCTGATCGACGCAACGCCCATAGGCGTCAACGTCCGCTCTACGGTGGCGACCTACGCGAACGTCCACGATGAGCTGCGGAAGGTCTATGCGCACACGCAGGATGCAAGGCAGCACGGCTTCAAATCCGGGGACTTTTCGTACAACACGGGGAGCTTGCGGTGTCCCGTCTGCGATGGGACCGGCTCCATCAGTCTGGACGTGCAGTTCCTGCCGGACGTGGAGGTTCCGTGCCCGGATTGCCGCGGGTCGAGGTATGCGAAGGTGGCCTACCAGGTCAGGCACACGAATGGCGCCGGTGTTTCCCGTTCCCTGCCGGAGCTGATGGATATGGACGTGAGCGCCGCGCTTGAGTTCTGCAGGGAGATGAAAACCATCCGGTCCAAGCTGCGGGTGCTGCAGAGCCTCGGCCTTGGCTACCTCAGGCTGGGCGAAGATACGCCGGGCCTTTCCGGCGGCGAGGCCCAGAGGCTGAAACTGGCGAGCGAGATGGGAAGGGAGCAGGCCGATTCCGTGTTCGTCTTTGACGAGCCCACGATCGGGCTGCACCCGCTGGACGTGCAGACCCTGCTCAACGTGTTTCAGACGCTCATAAAGAACGGGGCGACCGTGATCGTGATCGAACACGACCTCGACGTGATCCGCAACGCGGACCACGTCATCGACATGGGGCCGGGAGGCGGGGAAGCGGGCGGTACGATCGTGGCGACCGGCACGCCGCGCGAGATCAGGGAGGACGCAAGGAGCGTGACCGGAAGGTACTTGTAGCCGCGGCAGGGGCGTCCGGGACTTTTTCTAACGCGATGCCGATCGGCGGCACGGCGGGGAATGGGCCGGAGGCCGTGGTCTGGACTGGAGGCGCTTTCAATGGCCGAGAGGATGAAAATGGAATGGGCGGACGGGATCGCCCGCAACGTAGAACGGATCGGAGCGCTGTTCCCCGGCTGCGTGACGGAGGCGCGGGGCGCGGACGGCAGGCTCAGGGCGGCGATCGACTTCGAGCGGCTTCGTCAGGAGCTCTCCGACGAGGCGATCGCGGGGGACGAGGCCTATGCGTTCACGTGGGTGGGAAAGAGGGCGGCCATCGCCGAGGCGAACCGGCCCATCCGAAAGACGCTCCGCCCCTGCCCGGAGGACAGCGTGGACTGGGACGCGACGGAGAACCTCTACATCGAGGGGGACAACCTCGACGTGCTGAAGCTCCTGCAGGAGAGCTACCTCGGAAAGGTCAAGATGATCTACATCGACCCTCCGTACAACACGGGGTCGGATCGCTTCGTCTACTCCGATGCCTTCGCCGTCAGCACGGAGGAATACCTGGAGCGAAGCGGCGCGAAGGGCGAGGATGGGACGGTCCTCTTCAGAGAAAACAACCCCGCTAACCCAAGGTTTCACTCGGACTGGCTCTCCATGATGTACCCCCGGCTCTTGTTGGCGCGGAACCTGTTGAGCGACGACGGGGTGATCTTTATCTCGATCGACGAGAACGAGGTCAGCAACCTGCAGAAGCTCTGCAATGAGGCGTTCGGCGAGAGAAACTACGCGGCGACCTTCCTCTGGACCAGGACCAGCACTCCGCCCGCGCTCTCCTGTAAGTGCCGAAAGACCGTGGAATACGTGCTGGCATACGAGAAGAGGCGGAGCGCACTCAAGTACTTTGGCGCGCCCCTCGACGGCGGCGACGCCCCCCTCCTGAACGCCGGGAATCCCGAAAAGACGCTCCGGTTCCCACAGGGCAGCATTCGCTTCCCCTTCCTCCGCGACGGGCTCATCCCTGCCGGCGAGAAGGGCAGGGTCCGGCTGTTGGACGAGCTGCGCGTGGAGGACGGCCTGAACGCCAACGCGGTCCGACTCGTCGGGGAGTTCAAGTGGGAGCAGGCGACCCTGGAGGCAGAGGTCAGGCGCGGGACCTGTTTCGTCGTCAAGTCTGACCGTTTTTCCATCCGCTTTCAAAGGCAGGAGCTGGAGGGCGCCTACAAGACGCCGACCAACTTCCTGAAGGTCGAGCTCAACCGGGAGGCCGCCGTGGGGACGAACGAAACGGCGGTCCGGGAGCTGGAGGAGCTGGGCCTTGGGAAATGTTTCGACTACGCGAAGCCGCTTTCCCTGGTTCAGGCGCTGACAAGGATGGTCTGCGCTCAGGACAAGGAGGCCCTCGTCCTGGACTTCTTCTCCGGCTCCGGGACCACGGCGGACGCCATCATGAGGATGAACGCCGAGGACGGCGGGCGCAGGAGGTTTATCCTGGTCCAGATTCCGGAGCGCACGCCCCCGGACACCATCGCGTTCAAGATGGGGTTCAAGGACATCGCCGAGCTGGGCAGGGAGCGCATTCGCCGTTCCGGCGCGCGAATCGGAGCGAAGGGACCGGACGGCGCGAGGAAGACGGACGTCGGGTTCCGCGTCCTCCGGCTGGACGAGAGCAACATGAGGGACGTCTACTACGCCGCCGGAGAGTATCGCCAGAGCCTGCTCCCTGCGCTCGCGTCCAACGTAAAACCGGATCGCACGGACATGGACCTTCTATTCGGCTGCCTGCTGGAGTGGGGGCTTCCGCTCTCCATGCCGCACCGCAGCGAGGAGGTGGAGGGCTGCAGGGTCCACACGTGGAACGAGGGGGACCTGATTGCCTGCTTCGCCGAGGACGTGCCGGATTCCGTCGTCAGGGAGATCGCGAGGCGCAGGCCGCTTCGCGCCGTGTTCCGCGACGCGAGCTTCAGGGACAGCCCGTCCAGGATCAACGCCGTGGAGCTCTTCAAGGCGCTGGCGCCGACCGCGAGGCTCAAGGTCCTCTGAGGGAGGGGGGTGCGGTGAAACTTCGGTTCCGACGCCAGAAGTTCCAGGAGGACGCGGCCAGGGCGGTCGCGGACGTGTTCGCCGGGCAGCCGTATCGAGCGCCGGCAAACGGGGGTGCGGGAGAGCCGCGGCTGCCGCGGGAGGGCTGCATCGGGTGGAGCAACCTGCCTGTCGTCCCGGAGCTGACCGATGCGCGGGTCCTGGAGAACCTGCGGAGGGTGCAGAGCGCCAACCGGATCAAGCCGTCCGAGAGGCTGGAGGGGCGCTACAACCTCACGGTCGAGATGGAGACGGGAACCGGAAAGACCTACACCTACATCAAGACCCTCTATGAGCTGAACGGGCGGTACGGCTGGAGCAAGTTCATCGTCGTCGTCCCCAGCGTTGCGATCCGCGAGGGCGTCTACAAGTCCTTTCAGGTCATGCAGGACCATTTCGCGGAGGAGTACGGGAGGAGGGTCCGATACTTCGTCTACGACTCCGTGCAGATGGCGGAGATCGACCGGTTTGCGTCGGATCGCTCCATCGACGTCATGATCATCAACGCGCAGGCCTTCAATGCGAGGGGGAAGGACGCGCGTCGCATTCACATGAGGCTTGACGAGTTCCGGTCGAGGAGGCCGATCGAGGTCATCGCCGGGACCCATCCGATCGTGATCATCGACGAGCCTCAGTCCGTCGAGGGCAGGCGGACCAGAGAGGGTCTGAGGCAGTTCAACCCCATGATGACGCTGCGCTACTCCGCAACCCACCGGCCCGACAGCCTCTACAACCTGGTCTATCGGCTGGGCGCGATGGAGGCCTACAACGAACGGCTGGTGAAGCGAATTGCCGTCAAGGGCATCGCGGAAGCAGAGGGCGCCGCGACGGAGGGCTACGTCTACCTTCAGGGCCTCAACCTCTCCAGGGCGGCGGCCCCCACCGCGACGGTTCAGTTCGATTTCAGGGGGACGTCGGGCGTTCGGCAGGTTACGAGGACGGCGGGCGTCGGCTACGACCTCTACGAGCGCTCCGGCAGGCTGGAGGAGTACCGGGACGGCTTCGTCGTGAAGTCCATCGACGGCCGGGACAACTCCGTGGAGTTCCTGAACGGCGTCAGGCTCTGCGCCGGAGAGGCGGTCGGCCGGCTGAACGAGGACCGGCTGCGCCGCATCCAGATCCGCGAAACGATCCTCTCCCACATCGAGCGGGAGCGGCGGCTGTTCCGCAGGGGCATCAAGGTGCTGTCCCTCTTCTTCATCGACGAGGTCGCGCACTACCGGGAGTACGACACCGACGGATGGCCCCAAAACGGCCTTTTTGCGCGGATGTTCGAGGAGGAGTATCGGGACGTCGTTTCCGCGACGCGGGGCGGTCCGGGTGAGGAGGAGTACATGGCGTATTTGGAGGCGATTGCGCCGGACAGCACCCACGCCGGATACTTCTCCGTCGACAGACGGGGGCGTATGACCAACGGCAGCCTGAGCGACAGGCGGGAGCGTACCTCGGACGACGTCGACGCCTACGACCTAATCATGAGGGACAAGGAGCGCCTTCTTGACCTCGACCCCAGGCGGTCGCCGGTGCGCTTCATCTTCTCCCACTCCGCTCTGCGCGAGGGCTGGGACAACCCCAACGTCTTTCAGATCTGCACGCTGAAACGAAGCGGAAGCGAGGTCCGTAAGCGTCAGGAGGTGGGGCGCGGCCTGCGCCTCTGCGTCAACCAGGACGGGGAGCGCATGGACGCGGAGGCCCTCGGAGATGAGGTCCATGACGTCAACGTGCTCACGATCATCGCCAGCGAGAGCTACGACCGCTTTGCGCGGGGGCTGCAGGCAGAGCTTGCGGATGAAGCTGAGGGCGTGGCTGAGGCGGTCGTCGCGAATCCCGACGCCACCTGCGGCGTCCGTGTGTTGCAGCCGGAGGACGCCCGCAACGGCCGCACAGAACCGACCATTGAACCAGAGAGACCCGTCATGATGTGTTCCGGCGTCGACGAGAAGCCGGTCCACTCGGTGGTCTTCGAGGCCGATGAATTGATCCGGAGGGCGGTCCGCGCGCTGAACGGGGGGCTGCGCCTCCCAAAGGCCCTCGCCCGCGTCGAGTCCGGCGTCCTGGGGACGATGGCGTCGAAGGAGGCCCTGCGTTCCGGGACCTCGTTCGTGAAGGAGGGGGTCGAGGCCTACGAGGCCTCTGGCGGGGCGGGAGCTCGGAGCGTGAAGTACGACCTGATCGGCAGGCTGGCCGAGGCCACCGACCTCACCAGACGGGATGTCGTTGCCGTCCTCACCGGAATCGAGGCGCCCGTCTTCGATCAGTTCAGGGACGCCCCGGAGGATTTCATCCTGAGGGCCGCATCTCTGATCAACGGTGAGAAGGCCACGATGACAGGCGAACGAGGCGCTGTCTGCGACGCGGCGGACGGCGATCGGACGTTGCGGGGTGATGCTCCCTGACGGCTTAGATTGAGTCGCATCGCGGTGGACGAAGGCACGCCGGGATATCTCCGACGTGTCGGGAAACGATCCGCTGCACGTTTACGTCAAGTTTGATAGTGCCTCGCCCAATCCGCGCTCCTTAGTACCTTGCGCCATAGCGCTGCCTTGCCAGGCTGGTGTATTTTTTTATGAAGTCCCCCTTGGCTTCGGTGTAGCCGTCCCGATCGTGTTCAAACCGTCTCCATAGCGATAACTTCAACGCCTCGTAGGCCTTTGCGACGGCGGGGAATTCCCGCAGATAATCCCTGAAGTACAGCTCGTCGTTATCCCCCCAGAGGCGAACGTGAAGGTGAAAGACCTTCCGGGCGAAGCCGCTGGGGGTGTAACCCTTGTTCATCGAAACCCGGTGAGCGCTCCGGCTCATGCACCGCCAGTCCTTTTGAAGGAGCCGCTTTTCGACGTTGTTCAGGTCGTCATCGCTCCCGACTTCCAGCAGGATGTCAACGATGTTTTTTGCCCAGATGTCGGGGACGGCCGTGCTCCCGACGTGGGAGATTCGCTTAACCGTTTCGCGCGGGAGCAGCGCTGTGAGGTTGCTCTCTTCCTCAACGTACCAATCGTTCCATCCCTCATGATGCCGGACGAGGAAGATGGGGAACAGTTGCCACAGCTCCTTCAGGCTCATTTCCTCCAATTTTCTGTCCATTTTTGCCTCTCCGCTCGCCCGTTTCCAAAATTTGATTTAAAATTCGCTCCGCGAATAGCGCACGGTTACGATATGTACCTCTCGTTTCTCCTTATGCACACGATAAATGATGGTATAATTCTTGACGAACAACTGACGATAGCCCTGATTGGCATAGGCCCCGATACGGCGGACAGGCTCCCTTTCCGGAAACTGCTCCAAACTGAAGATAGCGTCCTCCAAGCTAGTAAGCAGATTTTCAGCCGTTCCTTGTACCATAAGATTTTTGGCGATATAGGAATAGATACCGTCTAAATCCCGATATGCGCGGGGATATATTTTGACGGCATATTTCATAAGTTGTGCTTCCTTCGGAGAGGAGGTAAGGCTTCACGGGCGTCAAGAAGTTTTCCACCCTCCGCAACTTCCTGTTCCGCTTCTCGGATCGCTGCGTCTGTGTCTACGTTTTCCATCAATTCCTCGTAGGCTTCGATACTCAACACAACCAGGTCACCATAGCCATTTTTTGTGATAAAAACAGGCTCTTTCCTCGCATGACAAAGCTCAGAAATCTCGTTTGTGTTGCGCAGGTCTGTAATCGGTCGGATTTGCGGCATGTTTTAGCCCCCTCTCTTGCTCATTATTATGTCATGATTATGTACAAAGTTCAAGGGCAATATGCCTGACCAGTGAAATATTTACTGATACGGCACTTGTTTTTTTCGCTCACTTTCGGATCGGGTCCCCTACTTTCATCTTCTGACGCCATTCAGGTGCCACCCCATCATTGGCCCAATACTCTTCAACGAATGATATTTTCTCATTCCGACAGGTAAAAAAGCTAACGACATGAAATGCTGCCGATGAGTCCCGCGCAAAGACCCTTGTCACGGTGATGCATCCCACGTCAGTGTTTTCAACACGTTCAACTTCACCGTCCCACTCGCCTGGATAATCACAATTGACGCGTATAAACTCATCCGCCGAAAACTTCTCGTTTGTGCATGGCCAATGTATTTCAGCATCAGAGCAAAAATACTTTTTTAGTTCTTCGCGATTTTGTTCCAGAACGTCTTTCCAAAATAATTTAATATCCATATTTTCTCCTTAGCACAACGACGATTCTCTTGTAACGATCACGCTTTATCAATAGTTTATATTTTTGACTTTCCGTCATGTGCAACGATTTTCTGAAATAATCACTTTCCAAAATGCTCCTCTACGATCACATTCAGCTGGAATGCAATCTGTGAAAAATCCCGGTTCAGATCCAACGTCTTTACGCTTATCTGATTTCCACTCATCCGATAAACGTTGTCCGGCTGGATGACCTCGTCCGTCGCTGCATACAGCAGCATACCGGAAACCTTATGTGGCTTGGTTCCGAAATCCACATCCTTGTTTTTAACGTAAGTGAAAATCTGATACAGATTGCCCGAATGAAGCGTGTGGACGTCATGCTGCGTCTGCGTCGTGTGCGTATAATACTTGGCGTCAATAATAAGAACTTCGCTGCCCTTGGTCAGCATGATGTCGCTCTGCATAACCGGTAACATTGTTCCGGTGCCATCATCGAGCGCCCATGGGATCTGTGAGGCCGTTGCCGTCACCTGCGGGCATTCCCTGGCATAATATTCGAGGATAAACTTCTCATAGAGGCGATTCATGCGCTGTTCATCAACGAAGGTTGCCAGCTTATACTCGCCGGAATCCGTGGTCAACAGCATTCCTTCAAGAATGAGCTGGCATAGGCCGATGAGCATACGATAGGTGCTGTTGTTCCTCTGAAAACGGATAGCCGACCATTGGATCGCACGGGGATCAATCGTGTTTATATTGGAGAAAAACAGCATCTCTTTTTTCAGATTGTTCTTGTACTCCTGGTCTACCTTCGTATGCCGGAGCAAGAGCATGACGGTCGTTTTCAATATCTGATTTAAGAGATTGTCTTCTGACAGTTCATCATACTCACAGGCCAGCACGCACTTTCTGGCAAGGCGATTCTGAATGGTCCCCGGCATATCAATTTTTCCACGGACCACGGCTAACTCCTCTTTGTGGTTCAAATACTCCCGATGCAGGCCCTGCTTCAGCTGGCGACCGATACCCTTGGCGAGGATCGCCGCAAAAAGGTTATGCATGTTCTCAAATTCTTCGGTAGCGAGGTCCTCATAACCGCCCTGATTCAGCGTCGTGAAGGCATACGAAAGCATGTAGTATATGTTTTTTATGAAGATACTCTTATCCTTTATCATTGGAACACGCCCAGCAAAATGCTCTCCCAGCGTCGGAGCTTGTTGGCGTCGTCAAACCAGTATTCATTCAACATCGGCAGAATATCGTAATTGACGATGGAATACAGCCAGTCCCTGGTGCAAACATCTCTGCCGCAGAAATAGCTGTGACCGATACAGAATCCCTTGCCAAGCGACTTATCGAGAGAAATCTCCCGGTTCAGGTCCTTGACCTTGGAGATCAGCTCATTCAGTGTTTCGTTGTTCAGGCTGTTTTGATACTGAATGAATCCATCAGAATCGAAGCCCGGTTCCACCTCAAAGAAGCTGAAGCGACGACGGAGAGCGTAGTCAATCATGGCAAGGCTGCGGTCTGCTGTGTTCATCATGCCAATGATATACAGATTTTGGGGGACGGAGAAGGAAAGTCCATTATAGGCCAAAGTTGCCTTGCTGCCTCTATAGTCTTTCTCAATGAGCATCAACAGTTCCCCGAAAATTTTACTCATGTTGCCACGATTGATCTCGTCAATGATAAAGAAGAAATCTTTATCCAGTCGGTTCGCGGCCTTCTGGCAGAAGCGATAAAAGATACCATGCTTCAGCTCAAAACCGTTCTCTACCGGCTTATAGCCCATCATAAAGTCCTCATAGGAGTAGCTCTGATGAAATTGCACGAATTCAATCCTGCTATCATCTTTTTCTCCCATCATGGACCACGCAAGGCGCCTGGCGGCAAAGGTCTTACCCACGCCGGGAGCGCCTTGAAGGATGATATTCTTTTTATTTTGAAGGACGGCTACAAGGTTTTCATAGCGTTTTTCCGTCATATACACTTCATCGAGGAAATCGCTCTTCGTGTATGCATCAAAGGAGGCCGTTGCATACAGTTTGATGTCGCTCAAATCAGCCTTATCGAGTGCCGCAGAAAGTTCATCTCGTAATTTCCACACGAAGCTGCCATCTTCATCCTTATCAGCGTTACGGCCCGTATAAAGAACCGTCCACCACCGTGTGGAGCTATTTTCTCTGGTGTTTGGTGAAATGCCGGTGACTTTACAAACGCGCTTTGCCAGGCTGGATGAACCGGCATTGTAGAAATTTTTTGTTTCGCCGTATTTCAGAGCGAGCTGTGTGCAGGATGCTGTACCGCCGCAGTCCTTAATGCGCTTCATGATTTCAAGCGCGCTGGTGGTGAAGACGTTCTCGTCTTTAAGGAGATTGCTCCAATCGTCGACAGTAAGGCCGGGATCGTAATCGGTCCCATACCATTTAGCAGGCTCCGCAGCAGCGGCATTTTTCTGAGAATAATATCTGCCGATGTAAAATCCGACGTCAATGGTCAGAGTTTTCAACTCGGGATCGGCGTAGCATGTTTCGGTCAACTGCGATTGAAAGAGGTTCACCAACTCGGTATCCTCTTTTAAAGCCAGGCTGATCTCATCATAAAGCCGCAGGAAGTTTCGGATGTTATCCGCAAAGGCACCTTTCTTGAAACGATAGTCCGAATTGAGCTCCTGGGCGACTGCTTTTGCTTCGCCGAACTTGTAGATGTAGTATTTGTCCGGATAACGGAGCCACAAGTAGGTACTGATGGCATTTTCGTACTGATAATGCTGCGTGTCGTTGCTACCGTACTTCTCCAGAAGGTCGGACGACTGCTTCCTGAAATCTTCCATCCGTTCAAAGACATCTTTACTCTCGTCGAACAGAGCAATGAACATGGAGCGGACCTCTTCAGGAGCAGACCTGGCGAAATCGACAATCATGCCCCTTGGAAAGTGATTTGCGGAGGTCAGCAAATTGAAGGTCTTGTCCAAAGAACGGCTCAGCATTTCCGGAAAATCGGCTGCATTCACATCCCAATGATCCTGAAACCATTTCACGGCTTCCCATTTGTATTTTTCATTGCCCCACCGTTGGGAAACGAAGTTTTGCTTGTACTCAATCAGCACATCTTTCAGTCGAAATGGGTCAAACATGACAAACACCTCTCAGACGCTTGCGAAGCTATAAATCGGGCGCTTCCATATTTTACATCCTGTTCCATGGAGTATAACTCTCCCTTCCGCTATAGGGGCGTCCTCAGTCCAGGATGTTCCCTTCGGTGGAGATGGTCACGACGCGCCAGGGGATCATCTTGCCGCAGTTCATGAGCGCCGTCTTCACGGCCTGCTCCAGCCCCCCGCAGCAGGGGACCTCCATGCGCACGATGGCCACGTCTCGGATGTCGTTCGCCTTCAATATCTCCGTCAGCTTCTCGCTGTAGTCCACGCTGTCCAGCTTGGGGCAGCCGACGATCGTGACGCGCCCGCGCATGAACTCCTCATGGAAGCGGGCGTAGGCGTAGGCCGTGCAGTCCGCCGCCACGAGGAGCTTCGCCCCCTCGAAGTAGGGCGCCTTCACGGGGACCAGCTTGATCTGCACGGGCCATTGAGCCAGCTGCGATGCGAACGCCTGGGACGCTGCCGGCATGGCGGGCTCGGGCCTGGGGCGAAGGCTGCGCGCCTGACGCCCCGGGCAGCCCATCGGCGGCTCTCCCCTGTTCTTCTGCGCAGCCTTCCGGCTCGCCATGTGCTGCAGCACCGCCACCCGGTCGTACTCAGCGGCCTCGCGTTCCGTGAACGTGATGGCGCCGGTGGGGCAGGCGGGAAGGCAGTCCCCCAGCCCGTCGCAATAGTCGTCCCTCAGGAGGCGCGCCTTGCCATCCTCCATGGTGATGGCCCCTTCGTGGCATGCATCGGCACACGCCCCGCACCCGTTGCACTTGTCCCTGTCGATGTGTATGATCTTCCGAATCATCCCAAAGCCTCCCAAAGTGATCGGGGATTCCCCTGTTTATGGCGTCATGATAGCGCGCTTTCCGCGGAAAGTCGGTTGGAAAGACAACGAAACGCGTCGAGAAGGCGGGGTTGCGGGGCGGGCGATTCGCAAGTCCTGACAAGATATGAGGAGTAGAAAAAGACGACCGGCGAAGCCAAGCCGCCGGCCGTCAGCAGGGCGTTCCCCAAGGGCTAGATATCCGCGTCGATCATTGCGGTGACGCCCACGCCCTGCACCCGATTGAACCTCTCGATGGGGTTGACGGAGTCGATGGGGATGAGGATGCGGATGCGCACCCCCTTGAACTCCGCCTCCAACTGGGCTGCAGCCTGCGTTCGCTCCACGGCAGACTTCACCTGTCCGCCGACCTGTGCCGCCCCGATGTGCGTGCCGTCCCCGATGGAGACGATGGGGACCACCTTCGTGTAGCCCTGGAACTTCGCGTTCCGATTGAAGGTCACCGTGTTGATGAAGTCGTTGAGTGGCTCCGCGAGGGCCTTTACCAGCGCGCCGCCGCCTACGATCAGGGCTCCTTTCTTCAGGATGTCCCCCAGGTCCAAAGCCGTTGCCGAAGTCGGCACCGCGGTCAGGCTGAGGGCAGCCAGGAGGAGCACGGCCGTCTGCTTCTTAAAACGATTCATGAGTTTCACCTGCTTATCCCGTTTTTTGGCGGGAACGCACGGGGCGTCCCGCCATCATGCGCCGCAGCGCCGTAACATAATGGCATATCCCCCTTGCGGGGGGAAGGGTTTTTTTACGAGTCTGCCTCTGCGGCGCCGGCGGCTTCAACTCCGTGTTGCCATGAAGATCGCGAAGAGGATCGCGAAGGCCGCCAGCGCGCAGGCCATGGGCAGGCAGCGGGAGTTGTCGGACGGCGGTTCTGCCCCGGGCCTCCACGGGTCGGCCTCGTCCCTGGGACGGGTGCGGCACCCGTCCTCCGCGCGCTCCAGCGCCGACAGGATGGGGACGCTTGTCAGCGCGTCCAGGGCGCGAGCCGTGGAGGCCCCGATGCGGGGTAGGTCGCTCAGGAACGCCTCTACGGTGCGGTTCAGTGCAGGGGCGGCGAGCCTCCCGACCCGGAGGGGCAGGGTCAGGAGCGCTGAGGCCGCCCGGTCCATCGCCGTGGCGAAGGTGCCGCCCAGGAAGGGGAGAGCGCAGAGCAGGAGGGGGCGGTAGAGCGCTCCCTCCAGGTCCAGTCCGTCGGGCCAGCGGTTCAGGAAACGATAGCGCGCGCCCGGCGCGCGCTGCATCAGGAGGCGGCGGATGAACAGCGCGTAGACTGCCGTGCCGATGACGAGCGGGATTGCGGCCCCGGTCAGGGCCTCCGGCGAGAAGTAATGGACGGGGTGGTGCTCTGTGGGGCCGCCCATAAAGGGCGTTGCCATGATGCCGACGGAGTCCGTCAGGTGGTGAGGCAGAGCGCCCAGCAGGGGCAGAAGGAGGGCCGGCAGGGTCAGGGCTGCGGCGCTGACGGGGGTCATGTACCTTCCCTTCGCCTGAGCAGCGATCCGGGGCTCCGGGCGTGCGGCGAACAGGGCGGCGAAGAGCTTGAGGACGTAGGCGACGCTGAGTCCGCCGCTGACGAGGAAGGTCCACTCGACCAGGCTGAAAAACTGCGGCTCCGTCAGCCCCAAGACGTTCAGGAAGGCGGGGACGGCGCCCGCGCTGCCGCGGGCCTCCAGCAGGTACAGGTGTTCCAGGATGCTCTCGTGCAGCAGCGTCTTGGCGATGTAGCCGTTCCAGAGGGGCATTCCCATCAGCCCTAGAGCCCCCATGGAGAAGGCGAAGCAGAACAGCGGCTTGCCGCGGCCGAACCCCTGAACGTCGTTCAGGTCCAGCGCTCCGGTGTTCATGTGAACGACGCCGGCGGACAAAAAGAGCACCAGTTTGACCAGCGAGTGCCCGACCATGTAGAGCGCGACGCCGCGCGCAGCCAGGTCGTTCTTCGGCCCCAGGAAGCCCAGCATGGCGACACCCGTCAGAATGAAGCCGAGCTGTGACATGGAGGAGCAGGCCAGAGTCCTCTTGAGGTTGACGGAGAAGACGCCCAGAACCGCTCCAAGGACCATCGTCACGAGGGCTGGCAGCAACAGGATCAGGGCCCAGGTCGGGTCGTGGCGGAACAGGGTGGCGCTGAGCATCAGGATGCCGAAGACCCCCGTCTTGGTCAGGAGGCCGGAGAGCAGCGCGCTGGAGGGCGCGGGGGCTGCGGCGTGAGCGGGGGGCAGCCACACGTGCAGCGGGAAGATCGCCGCCTTGGCCGCGAAGCCGACGAGCGTCAGGAGTCCCGGACCCAGGAGGTCCTCTGCCCGCGCCTCCAGGACGGCGGGGGACAGCGAGTCGAGGTCCAGCGTGCCGAGCTCCCGGTAGAGCAGGACCAGACCCAGGAGCGTCGCCATGCCGCCGATGATGGTGACGGCCAGGTAGGTCTGGGCTGCGCGGGCCGCCTCCGGCGTCTCATCCTGCGCCACCATGACGTAGGAGGAGAGGGACATCATCTCGAAGAACAGGAAGGTGGTGAAGAGGTCCGCCGAGAGGAAGACGCCCATCATGGTGCCCTGGGTGATGAGGACGAAGAGGTGGTAGCGCCTGCAGTTTTTGTGGTGCGTCAGGTACTCGCTGGAGAAGATTGCGGCCACGGCCCACATGAACGCGGTGAGTGCCGCGTAGATCAGGCGAAAGCCGTCGAGCCTCAAGGACAGGCCCAGCCCACAGACCCCCTTCAGGGTGAAGGAGGCGTCCGTAAGGCCGCGGCAGAAGCAGACGGCGGCCAGTTCGATCAGCGTGACGGCCCAGACGGCGCAGTCCAACACACGCCTGTCGGAGCGCCCGATGGCGAAGGCGAGCGCACCTCCTGCCGCGGGCCACAGCACGAGGAGGGGAAGCATGTAGCTGCCGCTTGCGGACGTCATGGGATCGCCTCCGGCAGGGTGCCGGGCACGGCCCGTTCAAAGAAGCCGAGGACGGGTTCGGCCCAGAGGCCAAGGAGCAGCGCACCGGCGGCCAGGAGCCCGATGGGGATGAGCATGGCGGGACCTGGATCCGTGATGCCGTAGTTGGCGGCGCGGAGGTTGAAGCCCCTCCCCGGCATGACGGCGACGCAGAGGACCTGCAGGACGTAAAACGTCGTGAGGAGCGCAGAGGTCAGCATGGCCGCCAGCCCGAAGAACCCGATCGGGGAGGAGGCTCCCGCAGAGGCGGCGGCGACGCCGAGCCGCCACTTCGCGATGAAGCCCGCCATGGGGGGCAGGCCAACGAGCGCCAGGGCCGACAGGAGAAAGGCCAGAAACGTCGCCGGCATCCCAAAACCCCAGCCGCGCATGTCGAATAGGAACCTCCGCCCCGACTGGCACAGGATGGCGCCGGCGCAGAAGTAGAGGTTTGCCTTGATCAGCGCGTGGGCGGCCATCTGCGTCATGCCGGCGGACAACCCGGAGGGGGTCAGGAGCAGAGCGCCCAACAGGGCGTAGGCCAGCTGTCCAATGGTGGACCAGGCCAGGCGCAGCTTGAGCCGTTGAGAGGACAGGGCCATGCACGCTCCGTAGACCGTCGTGACGCAGGCCAGGGCGAAGGCCGCCAGGTGCGCCCAGCTGCCGTTCAGGACGTCGGGGCCGAAGACGTACCACGTGAGGCGGACGATGGCGAAGACGCCCGCGTTCGCCACCGCGACGGCGTTGAGGATCGCGGAAGCGGGCGCCGGGGCCTCGGCGGAGGCGAGGGGCCAACCGCGCAGTGGCAGGAGGGCGCTCTCCAGCCCGAATCCGAGGAAGCCCAGGAGGTAGATGAGGTACAGCAGGTCCGGCTTCCTCAGCGCGTCGGAAGGAAGGCAGCCTCCGGGCACGAAGTCCACGTTCCCGATGAAGGCCGTGGCGAAGGCCAGGGAGAGCAGGGTACAGAAGGAGCCCCAGGCCATAGGGAGCGCGCGCGCCGCCTCGGCGATGCTCTGTCCCTCACGCCTCATGATGGGCAGGACGCTCAGGGGCAGGAGTTGAGAGAACAGGCAGAGCGTCGCCAGGTTCGCCGCCAGGGCCACGCCCGCAGCCGCACCGTAGGCCAGGACGAAACAGGCGAAGAAGGGCTTGGCGCGATGCGGAGTGCGGCCCATGTAGTCGAGCCCGTAGAGGGCGACGAAGGGCCAGAGGCACGCCAGCAGTGCGGCGAAGGCCGCCCCGGCTCCATCCATGCGGAGGGCCAGGGAGAGGTCGCGCGAGAGGCGGAGCAGCGTCAGCGTTCCCACGGGGGGCCGGACTGCAAGGTACAGGAGGAGGGCGCTGTTCAAGAGGACGGTGCCTCCGACGAAAGCGCAGAAGCCCGCGCGGCTTTTGAAATGCCTGAG
Organism: uncultured Fretibacterium sp.; assembly: GCF_938030725.1. Classification (GTDB taxonomy): domain Bacteria; phylum Synergistota; class Synergistia; order Synergistales; family Aminobacteriaceae; genus Fretibacterium. The sequence continues at coordinate 17,366 of NZ_CALHIQ010000042.1, forward strand.
CATTAGCGCCGCCGCGGCCAGCGCAGGAAGGAGGATGGGGAGGAGCAGGGCTCTGGCGTCCATGGCGGGCCTCAGAGGATCGCTGCCGCGATGTCGTCGAAGCAATGGACGAGGGGGCCGGACAGGACGCCCGTGAGGAGGGACCCTGCGCTCAGCAGGTACTGGGGCAGGCGCATGTTGACGGACATGTGGACGGGCTGGAGGTGGCTGTCGTCGAACTTCGCGCCCGGAAAGAAGGCGTCCGTGATGATGGGCATGAGGTAACCCGCGGTGAGGATGGCGCTGATGAGCAGGACGACGATCCCGGTGATGCCCAGCCAGCCCAGCGTCGGGTCGATGGCCCCCACGGCGGCGTACCACTTGGCCGTAAAGCCGCCCGTGACGGGAAGGCCGATGAGGGAGAGGGAGGCCAGGGTGAAGCAGGACATGGTGATGGGGAGCACCCGTCCCACCCCCTTGAGCTGGTCCGTGAAGTGGTAGTTGGAGGTGGGCATGGTGAAGTAGATGACGACGCCCGCGCTGAGAAAGAGGCAGGTCTTGGCGAAGGCGTGGGCCAGCACCTGCAGCAGCGCTCCCGCCACCCCCGACGGCGTCAGGAGCATCATGGCGAACACGACGTAGGAAACCTGGCTGATGGAGGAGTAGGCGATGCGCTTTTTCAGGTGCTTTTCCAGATAGGCCAGCATGGAGCCGACCAGGATGGTGAGGAGCGCCGTGCAGATGACGGCCGTCTGCACCCAGGTGCCCCGCAGGAAGCTTGCCCCAGCGAGGAAGTAGACGACGCGGAACATCGCCACGATGCCTGCCTTGGTGATGAGCCCGGACAGCACGGCGCTGGCCGGCGTGGGGGCCACGGGGTGTGCGATGGGCAGCCAGGCGTGCAGGGGATACAGGCCCGCCTTTGCCCCAAAGCCGATGAGGGTGACGAAGGTGACGGTCAAGAGCGTGTTACGCTGGGCGGGGTCCGTCACCGCCCCCATGACGCCGCCCGGGGTGAACTCCGTGGAAACGCCGCAGGCCTGAAAGAAGAAGAAGCCGCCGAGGGCCAGCCCCGCCCCGGTGAGGGAGTAGAAGAGGTACTTCACGCCCCCGCTGATGGCCTCCGTCCGCTGGGAGTGCATGACCAGCGGAAGCGTCATGAAGGTCAAAAGCTCGAAGAAGAGGTAGAGCGTCAGGAAGTTGGCTGCGCAGGCGACGCCGTTCAGGATGCCACAGGTCGCCAGGAAGAAGGCGAAGAATCGGTCCTCCGGTGGACGGTGTTGCAGGTACTCGAATGCGTAGAGGGTGACGAGGGGCCAGATGAAGGCGATGAGAAGGATGAAGACCCTGGCCAGGGCGTCCATACGGAGGGCCAGCCGCAGGGAGTCCGTGGCACGCCACAGCACGAGGAGCTCCCCGTTTGAACAGAACGCGGCCGCGCAGGCCAAAAGCCCGCTGAGGATGGTGGACAGTTCGACGTAGACGTGTCTTTGCCGGTCGTCATGGATGTGGTGAAGCAGCAGAAAGACCCCTGCAAGGATGGGAAAGATGACCGGAAAGAGCGTCAGCAGTGCCTGATTCGTCATGAGAGTGCGCCTCCTCATTAGGGTTAGAGTTCAGGATTAGGGAACGCGCTGGGACCCGTGGGGGCGGCGAACGACCCTCCGGTCGCTCCCGCCGTCCCCACCATTATAAAGCATAACGGTCATAAGGACCGGGTGTGGGCAGGATGCGGGGATGCGAGGCGGCCCGAATGTTATAATGAATGCAAATCGTGCCTGCAATCGCGCATCGCTGAAGGCCTGACGCGGCTTTTTTCGTGGCTTCGACCACTCAGGCTTTATAGGTTCGCAGGATGCTCCTAAGCCAGCGCGCCCCATACCGGGGAAAAGATGGAGATGATCGGATGGATTGGGTTGTGGCAACGGCGATGATGGGCGTAACCGTCGTCGGTGGCGTCGTCGCAAGTGTGTGCGGTTTCGGCTTTGGGGCAGTGGCCATGGCGACGTGGCCGTACTTCCTTCCCTACCAGCAAGCTGTAGCCGTCTCGGCGCTCTGTGGGCTCAGCACGGCGCTGATGATCGCCGTGCCGCACCATCGCAGCATAAACTTCAAGATCCTGCTGCCCTGCTCGCTTGTGGCCCTGTGCTGTTCAGCGGCGTCGGTGCAGCTGTCCCTGGGGGCTGCGGAAAAGCTCATGATCCACGCACTGGGCGCGATGCTGATCGCCGTGTGCCTTTATTCTCTCTTCCTGGGCGGAACGATCCGCATCAAGGGCACGGCGCTGAACGGCGTCATCGCGGGAGCCATTGGGGGCACCTGTGCGGGACTTTTTTCCGTCGGCGGGCCCCCGATAGCGATCTATCTCCTGGCTGCGACGGACAGCAACGACGAGTACCGCGCGACGCTGAACGCCAGCTTTTGCTTCACCTCCGGCATCTCGACGTTCGTGCGATGGCACAACGGCGTCATCACGTCCACGACGTTTCATTTATGGCTGCTCATGCTGGCAGCGCTTGCCCTTGGCGTCTTCCTCGGCAACAAGATATTTTATCGACTGGACGCAAAGAGGCTGCGCTTTGCCGTGTACGGCTACATGGCCATCTCCGGCGTGACGATGCTGTTCAAGTGATGGGTATGCCCCATTCCAATCCACGTTGACGCGAGGCGGCGAAGGGGGGGCGTGAGCGGCCCCCGTCTTCACCGGCTGTGAGGTGAGCGCCCGTCAGGCGCCGAAAGGGCCCCTGACAGGCGCTGTTCTTTTATTGTATGGTTGGAGCGGTGGGCGCTCCATTCAACTCCAGCACGGCCTGAACGAAAAAACCCGCCCCCACGGGAAGGGCTTCCTCGTCAAAGACGAAGGTGGGGCTGTGGAACCGGGTCGGTTCTTTGCCCTCCTGCCGGATGCCCAGCCGAGCGAAACAAGAGGCCGGAATCTTTTCGCAGTAGCAGGCGTAATCCTCCGAGCCCATGCGCGCCTGGCTCATCGTCTTGACGTGTTCTTCGCCGAGCAGTTTCGCGGCAGCGGAACGCATGGCGTGAACCACGTCGGGATCGTTGACCAAGGGCGGCACGCCGTAAGCGTAGTCAAGCTCGTGAGTGCAGTTGTATCCGGCAACGATGGAGCCGATCATGTGGTCCATCACATCCCTGATCCTGCTGCGGCTTGCCGGGGACTGACAGCGGACAGAGCCGCCGAAGGTCACTTCGGCGGGGATGATGTTCTTCGCCGTTCCGCCGTGGATGGTGCAAATCGAAAGGACGACGGGATCGATGGCGTTGAACTGACGGGTGATCAGGCCCTGTAGCGACATGACGCAGTTGGCCGCGGCGAGCAGAGCGTCTGCCCCCGAATTGTGGGGGTATGCGCCGTGTCCGCCGACGCCCCTGACGGTGACGGAGAACGTGTCGGAGGAGGCCATGCTGGGGCCTTCGCGGAAGGCGATGTCGCCCGTAGCGAATTCAGCGATGCCGTGCTGGCCAAGGATGACGTCTACGGTTGGATTCTCAAGGCAGCCGAGGCGAATCATCAGCTCCGATCCTCCAAGGGTTTCTTCGGCAGGTTGAAAGATGAGTTTGACCACGCCGCTGAAGCGATCGCGCATCGTCATGAGGATCTTTGCAGCCCCCAGAAGCATTGCGGTGTGGGCGTCGTGCCCGCAGGCGTGCATCACGCCCGCAACTTCCGATGCGTCGGGGCCCGCAGCCTCCTCCTGAATCGGCAGGGCGTCCATGTCGGCCCTGAGGGCGATCACCTTGCCGGGGGCGTTTCTCTGGCCACGAACGATTCCCACGACGCCGACCTGCGTGTCCAGGGACTGAAGTTCGACGCCGAGCTTTTTCAGCTCGGAACGCACGAAGGCTGCGGTTTCGATTTCGTGCATGCCCAGTTCGGGATGACGGTGGATGCGACGTTTACATTCCACGAGGTAGTCCCGTATAGATCGCGCTTTCTCCATGATCTCTGAAGCCATGATCTTCCTCCTGACTGACTTTCCTTTTGCCCCCTGCCGAGAAGAGTGTTGCACGTACGAAGGGTGAGGGCAATCTTAATTCCGATCGACGCGTGACGAACGCCCTGCATATTGTATACAACTTTGCCTCCTTTGCATAATTGGTTAAAGCGTTAGGCTCCGCTAATTAAATTTAGAACCTTAGTTTTATCCTGGGCAATAGGAGAATGAATAGGCTGTTTTTCGTATTTTTTGTTGCAGACAGGAGGGTTTGTCCCCGTGAAGCTGTTGCGCTCTGTCGCATTGAAAAGTTTAAGCAGGCTTGCATTTTGTATATTATTTGCTAGAATCAGGGAAGCCGTGGATATTATTTGGAGATGATGAATTTTATGGCCGAGTGTGGGGGGCTTGGCCTCCAATGGATGTGTCCACGACGCAATGCGGCTACGATAGGGGAAGTGCAGCAGCGCCTGGTGTCATTGTCGTAACATCTTGATTCAGGAAGGAGTCCTTTGTTTATGAAGAAGACGTTCGCGCTTTGTTTTGCTCTGGCCATGTTGTATGCCGGGGTGGCCTTTGCCGCTTCGAGGGGTGAAACCCTTCGTGTCGGAGTTTCCATCGACGCGAAGAACTTCGACCCGCAGAACGCGGTCGATACCTATTCTTTCTCCATGCAGAAGCAAATTTACGAGCCGCTTTTCACCGTTGACGGCAAGACGCGCAAACTGACGCCGGTGCTGGCTGAAAAGGTTGAGGTGCTTGATGACCACACCTACAAGTTCTATCTTCGTAAGGGCGTCAAGTTTCACAACGGCGAGGAGTTCACGGCGGACGATGTCGTGTTCTCGCTGACGCGCGTGACCGATCCCAAGAGCTCCGTGTTCGCCAACTCGAAGGGCGTATGGATTGACCCCAAGGGTTTTGAGGTGATCGACAAGCACACGGTGATCGTGCGCACGAACGGCCCTGTCGGCGGCTGGCTTGGCTCGATGAAACACCCCTACGCCATGATCCTGAATCGCAAGGCCGTTGAGGAGGCTGGAGCCGACTACTTCCGCAAGCCGGTTGGGACCGGTCCCTACAAGTTCGTCAGTTGGACGAAGGGCGAGCGGGTCGAAATGGAAGCGTTTGACGACTATTGGGGTGAGAAGCCCTACGCCAAGAAGCTGACCTTTGTCGTTCTGCCGGACGACAGCACCCGTATCATCGCTCTCGAGACGGATAAGGTCGATATGATCTACGCTGTGCCGCCCTCGGACTTCGAGCGTCTGCAGAACAGCGATCGCGTCAAGGCCGTTAAGGCTCCTGGCCTGGTCCTGCTGCACCTGGCCATGAACATGGACAGCCCCAAGCTGAAGGACCCCCGTGTGCGTAAGGCGATCGACGCGGCGATCAACAAGGAAGCCTATGTTCAGGTCGTCTACAACGGCAACGGCATCCCCGGCGAGGGCCCCCTGCCCACGGCCTCCTCATGGTTCCCTGAGAACCCCGAGAAGTGGGGTTACGACCCCGATCTGGCCAAAAAGCTCCTGGAGGAAGCCGGCGTCAAGGACCTCGAGCTGAACCTCTGGGTGATGAACGCTGCTGACCGCGTCAACGGCGCGACCGTGCTGCAGAGCATGTTGGGTGCCGTCGGCATCAAGGTCAACGTCTCCGTGTTCGAGAACGCCGTCATCAGTGACAAGGTGCGCAAAGAGCCCGAGAAGTACGATATGTACGCCGCCACCTGGGGCATGCAGACCAATCGCGACGCAGGGGTTTACTGGCAGTCGGTCATCACCACGACCTCCATTGCCAGCACCAACTCGGCCCGCATCTCCGATCCTGAGATCGATAGCCTGATGGACGAGGCCAACCACAGCGTCGACGAGGAAAAACGCGGTCAGGTCTTCCAGAAGATCTGGGATCGCGTCAACGATCTGCACCCGTGGGTCTACCTGTGCCAGGCCGACGAGCTTCACGGCGCGCAGAAGGACCTGATCGGCGTCGATGAGCTTTACGACGGAAAGATCAACCTGCTTACCAATATCCACTATCCCGAGCAGACCGAGCGTCTGAAGTAGCTTTCGCCTTTGTAAGGTCGGAGTGTATTGGCCTCCGACCTTACAAAGCCCCTTTAATTCACTTCCCCTATGAAATTTTTTTGTTTTTTGCGACAGAACTCAAGGAAAAAGGTGATGCTCCCGTGCTGAAGTACGCTATCCGCAGAATTTTCATGCTGATCCCCGTTATCCTGAGCGTCATGTTCATCCTCTTCTCCATTCTTTACTTTACGCCTGGAGACCCGGCCCGCATCGCCCTTGGCGAAGAAGCTACGCCTGAAACCATCGAGTCGTTTCGCCGTGAGCATGGATTGGACGATCCTTTCCTTGTTCAGTTTGGCCGGTACGTTTACAATGCCGTGACAAAGTTTGACCTGGGGTACTCCTACAACATGAAAAGCCCCGTCTCTCAGGAGCTGGCGATTCGCATCCCGACGACGATGAAGCTGGCGTTTGCTGCGGTGCTCTTCAGCACGCTCCTGGGTTTGCCGCTGGGAATTCTCAGCGCGATCAGGCAATACTCGCTGCTGGACAGCGTGGTGACCGTCTTTATCCTTCTGGGCGTCTCGATGCCGACATTTTGGACGGGACTTTTGCTCATTCTGGCTTTTTCGGTCAAGCTGGGCTGGCTGCCCTCGATGGGCTTTGACACATTGAGCGAGATGGTGCTGCCCGTCGTCACCCTTTCCGGCTCCTCGACGGCCTTGTTCGCGAAGATGACGCGGTCGAGTATGCTGGAGGTGATCAAATCGGATTACATCAGGACCGCCCGTGCCAAGGGGCAGAAGGGGAGTGTCGTGATCTGGCGCCACGCCCTGCCGAACGCACTGATCCCTGTCATGACGATCATCAGCATGCAGTTTGGCACGCTGTTGGGTGGCTCGATCGTCACGGAGGCGATCTTCTCCATCTCCGGCGTCGGCCGCCTGATGCTCGATGCCATCAACCTGCGCGACTACCCCATCATTCAAGGAGGCGTCCTGTTCATCTCCATGGCCTACTGCTTCATCAACCTGGCCGTCGATCTGCTGTACGCGGTGGTCGATCCGCGCATTCACGTCAAGTAGGGGGGACTGTCGTGAAGAATAACTCCATGCTCAAGTACACGATGATCCGTCTGCGCCGCAGCTACCTGGCGCTGTTCGGGCTCTTTATCCTGCTCGTGCTGATCGTTTGCGCCATCTTCGCCGATCAACTGGCGCCTTACGGCTACGCCCAGCAGGATTATATGATGATCTGCAAGCCTCCTTCGGCGCTCCATTGGCTGGGGACCGACGAGTTCGGGCGCGACATCCTCAGCCGTCTCATCTACGGCTCTCGGATCTCCCTGCAGGTCGGACTGATCGCCGTCTCCATCTCGCTGGTGGTGGGAGGGCTGATCGGTGCGGTCTCCGGGTACTTCGGCGGCAGGTTGGACAACGTCCTCATGCGCTTGATGGACGTTCAGATGGCCATTCCCACGATCCTGATGGCCATCGTCATCTCGTCCGTCCTCGGGCCGGGTTTGTTCAACTTGATGGTTGCCGTGGGCATCACCTATATCCCCAAGTTTGCCCGTCTGACGCGCGCCTCCGTGCTCTCCATCAAGGATCAGGAGTTCATTGAAGCGGCCCGCGCCATGGGCGCTTCTCACAAGCGCATCATCTGTCTTTACATCCTGCCCAACTGCGCCGCGCCGCTTATCGTGCAATCGACGCTGAGCGTGGCCAACGCGATTTTGTTTGCCGCGACTCTGAGCTTCCTCGGCCTGGGCATTCAGCCGCCCTATCCTGAATGGGGAGGTATGCTCTCCGCAGCGCGCCCGTACCTGCGCAACAGCGCACACATGAGCATCTTCCCCGGGCTGGCCATCATGTTCACGATCCTTTCCCTGAACTTCCTCGGCGACGGTCTGCGCGACGCGCTTGACCCCAAACAGAAGCGTTAGGTGGGCACTATGGGTGAAAATAAGGACATTCTTCTGGACATTAAGGACCTTTCCGTGCAGTTCAACACGGATTCAGGGGTGGTGAAGGCGGTCAACCACCTGAACATGAAGCTGGAGCGCGGAAAGTCGCTCGGTTTCGTCGGGGAGACGGGGGCTGGCAAGACGACGACGGCTCTCTCCATCCTTCAGTTGGTGCAGACTCCTCCCGGCCAGATCGCCAGCGGCGAGATCCTCTTTAACGGGGTCGACGTCTGCAAGATGACGGAGACCGAAAAGCGTCGACTGCGCGGCGGCGACATTTCCATGATCTTTCAAGACCCGATGACCTCGTTGAACCCGATCATGACCGTCGAGGACCAGATCATGGAGATGGTCTCCCTGCACTTGAAGTTAAAAGGAGGGGCGGTTCGCGATCGAGCCATCGAGATGCTTCGCCTGGTCGGCATTCGCCCCGAACGCGCCAGGGACTTCCCGCACCAGTTTTCGGGCGGAATGCGACAGCGCGTGGTGATCGCCATTGCTCTGGCCTGTCGCCCTCAGTTGATCATTGCCGATGAGCCAACCACGGCGCTCGACGTGACGATTCAGGCCCAGGTGCTGGAGCTGATCAAAAAGCTGCAGCAGAGCGAGAAAACGTCGATGCTCCTCATCACTCATGACCTGGGCATCGTGGCGGAGACCTGCGACAACGTGGCGATCATGTATGCAGGGCATCTCATTGAGTACGCTGACCTCAAAAGCCTCTACACCGCGCCGAAGCATCCCTACACGCAGGGACTGTTCAACGCGGTGCCCACGCTCGAGAGTCCGCTCGGAAGTCGGCTGGCTGTGATTCCCGGGTTGCCGCCCGACCCGACGAACCTGCCGAAGGGCTGTTCCTTCTCGCCGCGCTGTCCTTATGCGAAGGACCTGTGTTATGAAAAGCCCTGCGGCATGCAGGAAGTGGAGGCGGGGCATTTCGTCGATTGTTACTTCCCGCTGACCCCTGCGTCGGGCAACGCGTTCCTGCAGTGAGGTGGAATGGTTATGAGCGATAAACCGGATAAGTTCATCGAAGTAAAACATCTGAAAAAGTATTTCACCGTTTCCAGCGGATTGCTTCACGCCGTTGACGACGTGTCGCTCGACATCCCCCGCGGCAGGACGCTGGGGTTGGTGGGGGAGTCGGGCTGCGGGAAGTCCACGCTGGGACGCGTGATCATCGGTCTGATCGAGGCGAGTGGCGGTGAGGTGCTGTTCGACGGAGAGGACTCGCTGAAGTTCGAGGGGGTGAAACGCAGTGAATTTCGCCGTCGCGCCCAGATCGTCTTTCAGGACCCCTTCTCGTCGCTGAACCCTCGCATGTCCGTGTCGCAGCTTATTGCCGAACCGCTGATCATCAATGAGATCTGTCGTTCTCACAAGGAGCTGAACGAAAAAATCGGCGAGCTCATGGACCTGGTCGGGTTGGCCTCGCGTTTGACGACTTCCTTCCCCCACGAGCTGGACGGCGGACGCCGCCAAAGGATAGGCATCGCCCGTGCCCTTGCGCTCGACCCAGAGTTTATCGTCCTCGACGAGCCGGTCTCGGCGCTGGACGTGTGTATTCAGGCACAGGTCCTCAACTTGCTCGCCGATCTGCGGGAGCAGCGAGGGTACACGTACCTCTTCATCTCGCACAACCTGTCGGTGGTCCGCTACGTCTCCGACGAGGTCGCGGTCATGTACCTCGGCAACGTGGTGGAAAAGGCGGACAACAGCACGCTGTTCAAGTCGCCGCTGCATCCCTACACGCAGGCTCTGCTTTCGGCCGTCCCCGTCGCCAGCGTCGAGCCGAAAAAACAGCGAATCATCCTCGAGGGAGACGTGCCCAGTCCGGTCAACCCTCCGGCCGGCTGTCGCTTTGCAGGGCGCTGTGCGCTTCGCGAGGACGCCTGCACGAGCGAAACGCCCGCACTGGTCGAAATCGAACCGGGACATTTCGTCGCATGCCACAGGCTGAAGGATCAGCTTGTTCGCCAGGCCTGACGCTCCAGGACAGCGCGAGAGCGCGGAGCGGACGCTGCGTTGGTTCTGCGGCGTCCCCGTGCTCACTAACCCGCTGCTCCTGATGGACCTGGCTTCGGCGCTGGTGATCCTTTGGTTTGTTACCGTGCTGATCATGGCACTCGCCCAGTTCGTGTTTGGAGGGGGCGCCCTGGAAGGAACGCACCTTACGGCGGCCTCGATCTATGCAAGCTATCTGGTGCTGCTGGTTGGGATACTGTTCGTGGTGGTCTGCCTGCTCTTCTACCGCCGCGGCTATGTGATGTGCTACCGCTTTGAGGACAACGGCGTCTTTGTCGAAACGCTTCGCGCGAGAAACGTGCCGGGGGCGTCGGGACTCCACGTGCGCCCCTTTGCCGTTGGCGTCCCTGAGGAGATCGTGGGCAGCGTGGCGAGGGACGTGGACTGGAGCGACGTGCGGAGCCTTAGGGAGTTGGCTGGGATGAACTCGTTTCAACTGAGGGGAAAGTACGGACGCCTCGCGCAGATCTACTGTCCTGACGAGAAGACCTACCGAGAGGCCCTGGCCTTTGCGAGGAGGAAAGTCGAGCGTCATGCTTAAAGACGGCAAGCGCACCATGAACAAGCAGGTGTACTTGAGTTTGCGCAGCGACATCCTCTCCGGACGATATCACGACGGGCAACAACTGCTGCAGGCCGAGTTGGCGGAGGAATACCACGTCAGCCGCATCCCCGTTCGCGAGGCGCTGATGCAGCTCTCCAGCGAGGGGTTGGTGCAGATCATCCCCTACAAGGGGGCGATCGTCGCCTCCTTGTCCATCGAGGAGCTGCACGAGATCTTTGAGATCCGCTACGCGCTCGAGTCCTTGATCTTGCGTTACGTCGTGCAGAACATCACGGAAGAATCGGCTGCGCGAGTTCACAACCTGCTCCTCGAGTCGACGCAGACGCCGCCGGAGAGACGAAGCCGCAAGACGAACTGGGAATTTCACCGCGCGCTTTATGAGATTGCCGGAAAGCCCCGCCTGCTCGAGCTGATCGAGTCCCAGTACAATAAGATCGATCGGTACGTTCAGATGGATATCACCTTGCCGAACGTGCAGGAGAACGCCTTTAAATCCCACGACGCGATCCTTCAGGCCTGCCGGGTCGGCGATGTGGTGGAGGCGACCGTGTTGCTTCACGAACACATGGTGACGGCACTTCGTCGCCTCGACCGCTTCCTGCAACAGGGGGAACTCCACGCTCCGGACTCGGATCGATCGACCACGCTTTTTATGCCGATGATCAACCGTCGCGAGCTGCGGTAACGCCTGGAAGCCCGGCGAATGTCGTTTAGCGCGCGATAGAGGATTCGTTATGTCATATTATAAATTCAGGAGGTTTTATCGATGTTGACGCACAAACAGAGGATCGAAAACGCCCTTGCGCTGAAGGAGAACGACCGCACGCCCTACAGCATGTGGATGCACTATCCCAATCGCGACCGTCACCCCCGTCGCCTGGCCGAACTGGCGCTCAAGGCGCAGCGGGAATACGCTCTGGACTTCATCAAGTACATGCCCTTTGGACTTTACACCACCATCGATATGGGCGTCGACCTGGACGTGTACGAGGGCTTTGAAAAGGCCCCCACTCAGCATGAGCCCGTCATCAAGGACGTCAAGGACTGGGATCGCATTCGTCCTCTCGACGGAACTCGGGGCGAGTACGCCGTCGTCCTGGAGTCGCAGCGCATCCTCATGGAGATGATGGAGGAGCACGTGCCCTTCCTGCAGACGGTTTTCAGCCCGGCCACCACGCTGGCGAAGATGTGTTCTCCAGCCGTGCTGGTCAGGCACATGCGCGAAGACCCTGTTCGCGTCCATCGTGTGCTGGAGATGGTCACGGACACCACGATTCAATTTGCCCGCGCTTCCGCCGATCTGGGCGCGGACGGCTTCTTCTATGCCTCGCAGCTTTCGGGGCGTCAGACGATGGAAAAGGCCGAGCACGAGGCGTTTGTCGAAAAATATGACCTTGCGATCCTGAATGCCGTTAAAGACAGGACCTGGTTCAACGTGCTGCACCTGCACGGTGCTCAGGTGCGTATCGACGAAGTTCAGCATTACCCCGTGCAGGGGCTGAGCTGGCATGACCGCGATGACGGCCCTTCTATGGATGAGGTCCGTAAGTACAGCACAAAGGCGTTCGTTGGCGGCCTGAGCTGGGGCGAGAATTGGCTGACCAAGACGGAGGAACAGGTCGCCGGTGAGGTGCGGGAGATGTGTGGTCGTCCCGGCCTGATCCTGGGGCCGGGTTGCGTGATCGAGCCGCACACCCCGAAGAAGTTCCTGGATCTGGTTCATAAGACGGTCGTCGACTGTTCGTGTTGTCGCTGATATTGAGCGCTGGAGAGTTTGGGAGGGCCTATGTTCACCATCACTGAGTTTCTGCATGAAGAAGTAAAGCCGGCGTTGGGATGTACCGAGCCGGGGGCGGTGGCGCTGGCGGTCGCCAGGGCGTGCGAGCAGTTGAGCGAGCGGGCGGAGCGACTGGAGGTCGTCGTCAGCGACAACATCTTTAAGAACGGCATCGCTGTCGGAGTGCCGGGGACCGACGGCGAGCGCGGCAACGAGATCGCCGCAGCGCTCGCGGTGTTCTGCGGCCACAGTGCCTACAGCCTTGAGGTGCTGAAGGATGCGACCCTTGATGACCTTCGGAAGGCTAGAGCGTTTATCGCCGACGGCAAACTGACGCTGACGGCCAACGGCCAGGGGGGCGTCTACGTCAAGGCGACGGCTTACGCGGGCGGGGAGTCGGGGACGGCCGTGATCGAGCAGACGCACGGCAACATCACGCTCGTGAAAAAAAACGACACGGTCGTCTTTGAGGCCGTTCCCTCCTGCGACTCTGCCGTGCCAAAGACGACCGCAAAAAGCGCCTCCGTTTCCATTCCCGAGCAGGTGAAGACGATGGGCTTTGAAGAGCTGGTGGCGCTGGCCGACCAGCTCTCGCCTGAGGACGTGGACTACGTCTGGAGGGGCATCGAGATGAACCTGCGCATCTCGGACTTCGGCTTTGACCACAAGGTGGGGCTTGGTCTGGGGCGAACCGTCAGGGCCGCGGCCGGTGCGAACTACAGCACCGATTTGGCCGCTCAGGTGAAGGCGATCTCCGCCGCAGCCTCTGACGCGCGCATGGCGGGTGTGGCACTGCCCGTGATGAGCAGCGCGGGCAGCGGCAATCATGGCATCACCGCGATCCTGCCGGTCTACGTGGTGGGTGCGGCGCATCACAAGTCCCGCGAGGAGATCACCCGCGCTGTGGCCTACAGCCACCTGGCGACGAGCTTCGTCAAGAGCCGCATGGGCCGCCTCAGCCCCGTCTGCGGCTGCGCGGTGGCAGCGGGAGCAGGCGCGGCCGCAGGCATCGTGAACGTCCTGGGTGGCACGGACGCGCAGGCGCAGAAGGCCATGGAACTGGTGCTGGGCAACATCACGGGCATGCTCTGCGACGGAGCGAAGGAGTCCTGTGCGCTCAAGGTCGGCACGGGTGCGACCGAGGCCTTTTACGCGGCGCAGATTGCCTTGGCAGGCGGCGGGATGGCGGTGTCCCAGGGCGTCGTTGACGTGAACAGCTTCACGCGCACGGCGGAGAACGCGGCGCGGCTGAACCGCGAGGGCATGAAGGACGTCGATCACACGATCATCGACATCATCACGCACCGCTGCGTGAGTTGAGTTGACCGACAGGAAATCGTGAGAAGGGGACGGGCGGCCCGTGAGCAAGGGCGAGCGGCAGCCGGAAGGCTCCCCGAAAGTGGGGACGGAGGGCAGAATCTCAAGCTGCCTTCCGTCCCCACTTTGAATAACGCATCGTAGTGTTGAGGTTAGGAGAGGATGCGCACACTCAAACGTGTCACAAACCTGCACGTCCCATGGCGTGGAGACCCCTACATGGGCCCGTAGCCGATCGCGTCGGCCAGGTACAGGAACGCGAGCTGCATGAGGAAGAAGAAAACCTGTAGCGGGAGGATGAACTGGTGCTGAACGCGGTTCATCGCAGATGTTCTAACACAGGGGGACAGCCAATGGGACTTTCTTGGAGCGCAATGCGTAAAGTGTTGGAACATGAGAATATTTGCGATTCCCTCAAGGGGAGGGTACAGTATTTTGTCACTCGGTATAGAGAATCCCATGACGAGGAGGGGCGTGTTGCCGTCCGTCTTGACGGAAACGAGATTTTTAAGTCCAACTTCTACGACGGAGAGATAAAACGCCGTGAAGCATGGAACGAAATCAACGCAAGCAAAGGCAGACCGACGGATTATGCGGAATCTGGCGAACAGATAGAGCTTGAAGCCTTAAATAAGGGCGGCTTCGAGCGATTTGCTTTTGACAATGCTTTTTATCG
>NZ_CALHIQ010000043.1 GCF_938030725.1 uncultured Fretibacterium sp.
GTGATGGAACCAAGAATGGAAGGGTTGCTGCTGTCTTTTGACGAACGCTATCCCTGCTGGACACCCGCGATGCTGGCCCTGGCGGAGCTGGACCGGACGGCAGCCGACGACCTGACGCGCGAGGGGCTCTTGGAGTTCGGAGAGGGCGTCTACAGCCTGTCGCCGGCGGGCAGGGAGGCGTTTTTGAAGCTCGCGGGCGAGGCCTGCCTGCCCTCCAGGCCAGGGGAGGCCCCGGACAGGAAGCGGGCCGCCCGATGGGGAGAGCTGATGCTGCTCCTGGACAAGCGGCACCTTCAGCGATGGGGGGTGAAGGAGTACGTCGCCCCGTTCCGGTTCGCGCTACCCGACGTCAGGGGAGAGGACCTCTTCGTCATGGACGAGGCCGCTCCGGTCTGGCGTTACCAGGACGCGCCCGTCTTCAGGAAGATGGCCGAGGACTTCCCGGAGACGGGGGTGGCCGCTCGAACCCGGCCCATGCCGGGCGCGGAGGAGGTCCGTGCGTGGCTCGCGGCAAACGCCCCAGGCCTGCGGGACGCGGAGTTCGACCTGCTGTACAAGAGCCGCTACGACTTTCAGGCCTACGCGAAGTTCCCGCCCCTCCCTGCGGACCCCTGCGGCCTGTTCAACGCCGACCGTTTCCTCTTTGCCTTCATGCCCTCTCCCGCGCCGGAGAGCCTGCCCGAATACCTGAAAAAGGTCGGAGAGTTCCAGATGTTTCTGACGATGCTCAGGAGGCTCTACCTTCCGGGCTACGTGGACCTGGACGCGATGGATCAGGACGGCGTCAACTGGCTCCTCTTTGCCTTTACGGAGGAGCGGGACGCAGAGCGCTGCGCGAAGCTGCTGAGCCCGATCGCCGAGGCCCTTCCGGGGCCTGCGGCGCCCCTGGAGCTGTGGAGCGTCAGCCTCGAAGGGCTGCGGGACTACCCGGGAGGGCAGGCGGAGACGATATGGGATATCCTGCCCTTCGCGGCCCATTCCATCTACCGCCTCACCTGATTCCAATTCTAAATCACCGCAAATTCCTGTACCTTACATTAAGGCGGGAGGAAGGGCTGAGCGCTCCTTCCTCCCGCCTTGACGTTTGCGCCTTGACGAACGGCGAACCCCCTCAGGCCTTATCGCCCTCAGATGAAACGTCCGTGGCTGGCCCCGCGGGCTTCTCCACGTCCGGGGCGGAGCCCTCCACGCGCCGGATGATCTCCCGTATCTCGTCGCCCGTGATGGCCTCCTTCTCCTGAAGCACGCGCGCCGCTTCGTGCAGCGTCGCCTCGTGGGCCTTCAGAAGCTCCACCGCCCTCTCCTGCGCCCCGCTCACCAGGCGGCGGATCTCCTCGTCGATCGTTTCAAAGGTGCTGCTGCCCAGGTCCGTGCGGCTCTCGGCCTCATTGTGCAGGTAGGTCATGGCACGTCCGGCGTAGCGCACCGGCCCCAGGCGGCTCGACATGCCGAACTCCGTCACCATGCGCCGCGCCGTCTCCGTGGCGCGCTCCAGGTCGTTGGAGGCCCCCGTGGAGGGCTCCTTGAAGATCAAAAGCTCCGCAGCCCGGCCGCCCAGCAGCACCGCCAGGCGCGACTGCAGCTCCGCCTCCCCCACGATGTACTGGTCCTCCGTCGGCATCTGCATGGTGTAACCCAGGGCGCCCCGGGCCGTCGGGATGATGCTGACGCGATGTACCGGGTCCGTGCCGGGCAGGAAGCAAGCCGCCAGAGCGTGGCCCGTCTCGTGGTAGGCCACCCGCCGCCGCACCGCGGGCGTCAGGGGGGTCCTGCGCTGCAGGCCCGCCACCACGCGCTCGATGGCCAGGTCGAAGTCCTGAGCGGACACCTTCTCCGCCTTGCGGCGCACCGCCATGAGCGCCGCCTCGTTGGCGATGTTCGCCAGGTCCGCGCCCGAAAAGCCGGGAGTCACCTTTGCCAGCGCCTTGAGGTTTACGCTGTCGTCCAACGGAACCTCCCGCGTGTGAATTTGAAGGATCTCCTGCCGCCCTTCCTCCGTCGGCAGCACCACCTGGATCTGACGGTCGAAGCGCCCCGGGCGCAGCAGCGCCTGGTCCAGAATCTCCGGACGGTTCGTCGCCGCCATGATGACGACGCCCGTGTTGGGCGTGAAGCCGTCCATCTCCGCCAGGAGTTGGTTCAGGGTGTTCTCCTGTTCGCTGTTGCCCGTCATGGAGAGCGCGCGGGACTGCCCGATGGCGTCGATCTCGTCGATGAAGATGATGCAGGGTGCCTTCTTCTTGGCCTGCTCGAACATGTCGCGCACCCGCGCGGCGCCGACGCCGACGAACATCTCCACGAAGCTGGACCCCGTGATGAAGAAGAAGGGCACGCCCGCCTCGCCCGCCGTGGCTTTGGCCAGCATCGTCTTGCCCGTACCGGGCGGCCCCACCAGGAGGACGCCCTTCGGCAGCTTCGCGCCGAACCGATTGTACCGCTCAGGCTCCTTCAGGAAGTCGATGATCTCCCGAAGCTCCACCTCCGCCTCTCCCACGCCGCCCAGGTCCTTGAAGTGGACCCCCGTCATCTCGCCCTGCAGCTCCTGGGCCTTGCTGCGGCCGAAGGAGAGCACGCTGCCGCTGCCGCCGCTCATCCGCTTGAAGATGAAGTACCAGAGCAGGAGCAGGGGCAGGAAGGGCAGGAGCACGCCGAGGACCGTGTCCAGGATGGCGCCCTGCTGCGCCACGCCGCCGAAGGTGACGTCCGCGCTGGCGAGCTTCTCCACCAGGAGCGGGTCGAGGACTCGCACGACGTTCCGAACGACCGGGGCGGGGCTGCGGTCGAGGATGATCCCGCCCACGACGGGCCGGTCGTTGAGGTCGGAGCTGACGGCCTTCAGCCTGTACACGATGCGCTCCGCCGCCAGATCGACCTCGTCGATAGCTCCATTCTCGAGGTCCGCCAGAAACGTGCTGTACGGCACCTCCGTCCTGCTCTCCATGTAGGGCTTATAGACGAGGTCCGCAAAGAGCCACGCCAGGACGAGCGCCACCAGAAAATAACCCGCGGAGAACTTCTGCCCCTTATTCATCCGGTTCCTCCATATTTTTCGCCGTTTTCTCCATTTTTATGTCTATGCCAATCCGCAACCTACAGCCGCCTGCTGCGGATCAGGGCGATACCCCCCTCGTTACGTCGGGTGCGCCCCTTGATCCGCTCGAACTCGCTCCGCAGGTCCGACCGGCTGGCGTCGGACACCCCCATGCGGTCCAGCAGGAGGTTCAATCGCCCCTCCAGTTGCTCGATCTCCTTCGTCGAGGGCGGTATGGTGCGCCCCACCCCCTTCAGGCCGCTGACGGCGAGCTCCGCCACGAACAGCGCCAGCTCCGAGAGGTCCGCATCGCTCACCACGCCGCGTTCCTGCGGCTCCTCCGCCTCCTGCCGTCTGAAGGCGAACCAGAGGGCCACCGACGCCGCAGCGAGGCACAGGACGCCCACCCCCAAGTGGTCCAGGCAGACGAGTGCCCCCGTCGCTCCGGCGAACAGCCCCGCCAGAAACAGGCCCCAGCGCGCCATCCTGTTCACTCCCGATCGCGGGCTCACTGGCCCAGCAGCGACTCCGCGATAGCGGCCATGGCCCGCGCGCCGGGGAGCATACCCCGCTCGTCCACGTCGAAGCGCCCGTTGTGGTGCGGCGCGGTGATGTCCGCGCCCAGCGCCATGTAGACGGCCTCGCCGCCCCTCTCCTGCACGCGGCGCATGAACCACGTGGCGTCCTCGCTGCCGCCGGCTCGCACGACGTCCAACACGTTGCGGAATAGCCCCGAAGCCCGCAGCGCAGCGCCGACGCGCCGGATCAGTTCCTCGTCACCTCTGGCGGTCGTCCCCTCGCCCGCCTTGCTCAACTCCACCCGCACGCCGTACATCGTCGCCGCCCCCTTCAGGACCTCCTCGGCACGCCCGTAGACGTAGTCGGCCACCTCCTGCGTTTCGCCCCGGGTCTCCACCTTCATCAGCGCCTCGGCGGGGACGACGTTCCGCCCCGTTCCGGCCTGGAGCACGCCCACGTTCAGGCGCATGGCCCCATCCCGATGCGGCGCGATGGAGTGCAGCCCCAGCGCGGCCGTAGCGGCAGCCAGGAGCGCATTGCGCCCCATGTGGGGAGCCCCTGCGGCGTGGGCCGGCACGCCCGTGAAGCGCGCGTCGAGCTTCGTCGTGGCCAGGTAACCCAGCGAGTTCAGCCCGAAGGTTCCCGTCGGCACCCCGCCTCCGATGTGCATGGCCAGGAAGAAGTCCACGTCGTCCACGACGCCCTTCTTCATCATGGCGTAGGCGCCACGGCACCCCTCCTCGCCGGGCTGGAAGATCAGGCGCACCCGCCCGCAGAGCCGCCCCTTCATCTCCGCCAGGAGCTCCGCCACGCCGAGGCCGATGGCCGTGTGGGCGTCGTGCCCGCAGGCGTGCATCCGGCAGGGGTTGACGCTGGCGAAGCCCTCCTTCGCGGGACGGTGGTCGGGCGACGTGTCCTCTCCAACGTCCACGCAGTCCATGTCGAAGCGAAAGGCCAGCGTCGGTCCAGGGCGGCCCGTGTCCAGGTCCGCCGTCACGCCCGTGTACCGCCCCATCCGCTCGATCCAGCCCCGTTCCCCGCCCTGCTCGACGGCTCGGGCGATCTCCTGGTCGATCTCCGCCTCGGAGGGGCGCCCCATCACGGAGTCCTCGTCGATGACCTCACGCCCCGCCCTGGGGGCGTACCCCAGCTCCTCCAGCCGCGCCGCCACCAGTGCGGAGGTGCGAAACTCCGTCCAGGCCGGCTCCGGAAAGCGGTGCAGGTCCCGCCGCGTTTCGATCATCCTTCGCTCCAGTTCCTTCAAGTCCATCGCTCTCATCCCTCCAGATCCCGCAGGTCCGCTCACAACGCTCATCTTTATACTTTAGCACGACCGGCACTCCGTGGACAGGATGTTTGTGCTTAGACCGAGCTCCTTCAGCAGGGACCGGTCGGGATGGAGTCGGACAACACAAGGCCCCTCCGTCAGGAGGGGCCTTGTGTAAGGGGGAAGGATTCAGGTATGGATGAAGCAGGGGGACGCCGTAACGCAAATGTCTCGCGGGAACCTGGACGCGCCTTCCGCCGAGCGCAGGGGACTTCGGATGGGGACGACGGCTCACAGAAACATTTACACTTATTCTATCGCATACGGCTCCAAAATCCAACCCCATCTTTAAGTTTCTCAACGGATTTTGCCCCGAAACGCCAACGGCACGCCCCAACGATGAGGGAGCTTTGCCATCGGGTCAACATGCGCCCCTCCGAGGGGGAGGGGCGCACATAAGGGGGAAGGATACAGGTTTCGATGACGCAGGTATAGCCGCCCTGGAACGGGGAAGGAGGACAAGGTCCAGCAGCACGCCTCCACAAGGAAGAGGCGTGCCCCGCGGCACGTCATTGAAAAGCGGTTGTCAAAGACGGACTCAAAGGCCCGCTTCTTAATTCTATCGCAAGCGTCCAAAAACTCCAAGGATTTTTTAGGGTAACTTCAGTTTTTCGTGTGCCACCCCAAAGCGCTCCAAAAACGGGCTCTACAGCGGGGATTAGCCTCAAAACCAGCTTCGAAGGGGGCGCTCGCTCGCGAAATTTTTTTGCGCTTTTTTACGCATTTCATTGTACAATAAACGCCGAGGAGTTTTTCAGAACGTCTGGAAACGGAGAGAACGGAATGTCCATGAACATGAAGAGGATAACGGGGCGGGCGATCCTTGCCCTTTTGCTGGCCGCCGCGATCGGGGCCGTGCTGGCGCTGGGGGCGGACGCGGCAAGCAGTGCCAGAAAACGGGCCCGCCTCAAGAACGCGCCGCCGCCCGGCTGGCAGTTCGAGGTGGGCTACACGCTCTGGCGCGCCGAACGAGGGCTGGACGCCACGCCGCAGACGTGGAAGAAGTACCTGCGCGAGAGGAAGCGCCGTGCTCAGCAGGGCAAGCTCCGGGGGCTGGACTCCAGGCTCCTGAACTCCGTGGACTGGACGCTGGAGGAGCTGGCGGAGTTCCTCGAGGTGCAGCAGGAGCAGATGAGGGCGGACGACTAGCCCTGCAGGGAAGCGCTGCAACAGCGCTGTGAGAATAGAACGTTCATAACGAAAGGGCGGGACCCCTGCAGGCCTCCGCCCTTTCGCGTTTTCCTAGAGCTCCCGTTTCCACTTCGTGCCCTGGGGCGTGTCCTCCAGGACGATGCCGCGTTCCTTCAGTTGGGCGCGGATCTCGTCGGACCGGGCAAAGTCCTTCGCCTTGCGGGCCGCAAGCCGCTCCGCGATCAGGCGTTCGACCTCCTGGTCCTCGCCCTCTCCCGACTCCGCCTCGTCGGGGCCGATAACGCCCAGCACGTCGTCGTAGGTTCCCAAGGCCGCCTTTGCCGTCTCGAAGAAGGCCCTTGGGAGCGTTTCATGGTCCTTCAGGGTCGTGTTGATGAGGTGCACGACGTCGAAGAGGACGCCCAGGGCTGCTGCCGTGTTGAAGTCGTCGTTCATGGCGTCGGCGAACCTCCCCTCCAGCCGTTTCATCTCCGCCTCAAAGGCCGCCGGGTCCAGGTTCGACGCGTCGCTCTGACGGTTCTTCGCGGCGAAGTTCAGGTCGGACCGGCAGTTCCGGAGCCTCGCCACGCCGCTGGCCGCCTGTTCCAGCCCGGAGGGGGCGAAGTTGATGGGGCTCCGGTAGTGGGCGCTCAGCATGAAGAAGCGCAGCGCCAGGGGCGGGTACTTCTCCAGCGCTGCCCGTGCCGTGAGGAAGTTGCCGAGCGACTTGGACATCTTCTCGCTGTCGATGAGCAGGAAGCCGTTGTGCAGCCAGTAGCGCACGAAGGGCTTTCCGTTGGCGGCCTCGCTCTGGGCGATCTCGTTCTCGTGGTGGGGGAAGACCAGGTCCACGCCGCCCGAATGGATGTCGATGGTCTGGCCCAGGTATTTCGAGGACATGGCGCTGCACTCGATGTGCCAGCCGGGGCGCCCCCGGCCCCAGGGGCTGTCCCACGCCGGCTCGCCGGGCTTCTCCGCCTTCCACAGGGCAAAGTCCAGCGGGTCCCGCTTCTTCTCCCCGACCTCGACGCGGGCGCCGGCCTCCAGGTCGTCCAGTCCCTGCTGGCACAGGGTGCCGTACTTCGGCCAGCTTCGGACGTCGAAGTAGACGTCGCCGTTCGACACGTAGGCATGGCCGTTGTCCATGATCCTCTGAATCGTGGCGATGATCTCCGGAACGTTTTCCGTGGCGCGGGGGGCGACGGTGGGCGGGCGGATGCCCAGCGCCTTCGCGTCCTTCTGGTACTCCGCGATGAAGCGCTCCGCCAGCTCCGGGACCGTCGTCCCCTCCCGGTGCGCCCGATGGATCATCTTGTCGTCGATGTCCGTGAAGTTCTGAACGAAGGTTACCTTGTACCCCAGGTGCTCCAGCCATCGGCGCAGCACGTCGAAGACGATGAAGGGCCGGGCGTTGCCGATGTGAAAGTAGTCGTATACCGTCGGCCCGCAGCTGTAGAAGGAAACCTCTCCCTCCTTCAGCGGGACGAACGGCTCCTTTTTGCGCGTAAGATCGTTGTACAGCATCAGGCTCAAGTCAACAGCACCTCCGAAAAATGACGATTCGCCCCCGCCGGGACAGCGCGCTGCGGCCTCTCCGCACCGCGCGTTAATGAGTATAATAGTGCGGACAGGGCGGGCACATCCTCGCCCCGCGTCTATTGTACATGTTTTTCACTTTGATTCGGAGGTAGAATAGCCTTGTCCGCTAAAAATCAGTTTTCCCTGCTGACGACGAGCCGTTTTCTTCCGCTCTTTCTGACGCAGTTCCTTGGCGCCTTCAACGACAACTTCTTCAAGAGCGCCCTCATGATGTTCATCACCTTCCGCCTGGCGGACGAGTCGGGCTCGGACCCCCGCGTCATGGTCAACGTCGCGGCGGGGGCCTTCGTCCTCCCCTTCTTCCTCTTCGCCGCCCCGGCGGGCGACCTCGCGGACCGCTGCGACCGCGCCTTCCTCATGCGCCAGGTGAAGCTGGCGGAGATCTTCATCATGGCCGGCGCCGCCGTCGGGTTCTACCTCGGCGACATATGGCTCCTGATCGCCGTGCTCTTTCTGATGGGGGCGCAGTCCGCGTTCTTCAGCCCCGCCAAGTACAGCATCCTGCCCCAGCACCTGGCCCAGGACGAGCTGATCGCCGGCAACGGCCTGATCCAGATGGGGACCTACCTGGCCATCCTGAGCGGCGCCATCCTGGGGGGCATCCTCATCCTGCGCCGCGGAGGAATCTACGTGGTGGGGGGGACCGCCGTGTTCATCGCCGTCGCAGGGTGGCTCAGCAGTTGGTTCATCCCCCCGACCCAGCCCATCGACCCGACGCGCCGCATCTCCCCTCGTTTCTTCCGAAGGACATGGGAGATGGTCCAAAACATCGTCTCCATGCGGGAGGTCGTCGTCCCCATGCTGGCTATCTCCTGGTTCTGGCTCGTGGGGGCGACGTTTCTGGCGCAGTTTCCCACCTACGCGCGCCTGGTGCTGGGGGCAAACGAGAACGTGGCCACCTCCTTCCTGGCCATCTTCTCCCTCGGCATTGGCATCGGCTCCACGGCCTGCAACGCCCTCCTGAGGGGACGCGTCACAGCGCGCTTCGTGCCGGCGGCCGCCTTCGGCATCGCGGCGGCCAGTGTCCTCCTCTGGATGTTCAGCGACAGGCCCCCCATGCCGCCGGGGACCAGCCTGATGGGGCTCGGCGCGTTCCTCAAGACCCCCGCCAACTGGCCCATACCCCTCTGTCTCCTCCTCATCGCCTTCTGCGGAGGCCTCTACATCGTCCCCCTATACGCCGTGATCCAGAGCCGCGCCCCGGAGGGCTGCGTTGCCCGCGTCATCGCCTGCTCCAACATCTCGGACTCCATCTTCATGACGGCGTCCGCAGTGGGATCGAGCCTGCTCATCTCCTGGGGGTGGAGCATCGCCCAGATCTTCATTCTCATGGGCCCTCTGACGGCCATCGCAGGCTTCATGATCTACCTGCACCTGAACAACTCCGATGGCCAGATGGAAGGATGAAGACAGAACGCGCAGAATCGAAAAAATATTGTACAATATATTGAGGATATGGGTGACGACCGCCGTACCCGCCTCCCTGCCAGGGGCGGAGGGCGGTCCCCTTGAAAGGAGAGAGCACGAATGAGCGAGAACGGCGGCAAAAGGAGAGTTTCACTGCTTGTAAAGATCAGCATCGGCTTCGTTCTGGGCGTCCTCTTCGGCTTCGGGATCGGCCCGCTGTTGGGCACGTCCCCCTTCCTCAGCGGGTGGGTCATGCCCTTCCTGGACCTGGTGGGCAAGATCTTCCTGACCCTGCTGAAGATGATCATCGTCCCGCTGGTGTTCGCCTCGTTGGTGACGGGAGCGGCCTCCGTCGGGGACACCAGGAAGCTGGGGCGCATCGGCGTCAAGACCCTGGTGCTTTACCTCGTCACCACGGCGGTGGCCATCGTCATCGGCCTCATGCTAGGCAACGTGATCGACCCGGGAACGGGCATGAACATCCCCACCGGACTGAAGGCGGAGGCCAAGGAAGCCGTGCCGATCCTGGACGTCATCCTCAGCATCTTCCCCGCCAACCCGATCGAGTCCATGGTAAAAGCCAACATGCTCCAGATCATCGTCTTTGCGCTCTTCTTCGGCATTTCCTGCATCCTGGCGGGCGAGCGAGGCCGGAAGATCGCGGACTTCTTCGAGGGCGTGGCAGAGGTCATGTACGCCATGACCCGCGCGATCATGGAAACGGCCCCCTTCGGCGTCTTCGCCCTCATTGCGGTCACGGCGGCGAAGTACGGACTCGCCATTCTGGCGCCCTTCGCCAAGGTCATCGCCGCCGTCTACCTCGGCTGCATCCTCCACGCGGTCATCGTGTACTCCGGGATGATCTCCATGCTCTGCCGGCGCTCGCCCCTGTGGTTCTTCCGGGGTATCCAGGAGGCTGCCATCACGGCCTTCGCCACGCGCTCCAGCTCCGGCACCCTGCCCGTGACCTACAGCAACGTGCGCTCCAACCTGGGCGTTTCGGAGGGCATCAGCTCCTTCGTGCTGCCCCTCGGCGCGACGATCAACATGGACGGAACAGCACTCTATCAGGGTGTGTGCGCCCTGTTCGTGGCCCAGGCCTTCAACGTCCCCCTGACGTTTCAGATGCAGATCGGCATCATCGTGACGGCGACCCTGGGCTCCATCGGCACGGCGGGCGTGCCCGGAGGTGGGCTCATCATGTTGACGATGGTCCTGACGAGCGTGGGGCTTCCCATCGAGGGCCTCGCCCTCGTGGCGGGCATTGACGCCATCCTGGACGCGGCGCGCACCTGCCTGAACGTGGTCGGTGACACGGCCGTCTGCGCCGTCGTGGCGGTCAGCGAGGGCGAAGAGCTCCTCGGAGGGCGAGATCAGAGCTAGGGGCTCCAGGCGACCGGCTCTGACGACGATCAACGAAGGGACGGGCCCGATCGGCCCGTCCCTCTTTTGTGCTAAACGTCACTCCGCCGTCCTGTGGGCGCTTGCGCCTGCCATCATCGCCTCCAGCCAGTCCGCCAGCGCGTTGCCGTGCCGGAGGAGCCTGCCGTCGGTCGAGGTGAAGGCGTGCCGCGTGTACCCCTCCGCGGCCAGCTTGCCGTCCGCCGCACGGAACACGCGGCAGCGAAAGGTCACGCTGACCTTCGACAGCTCCACGACGCTCGTTTCGATCTCGATCTCGTCGTCGTAGCGCAGCGAGGCCTTGTAGCGGCAGTGGGCCTCGACCACCGGCAGCAGGATCCCTTGGGCCTCCCACCCCGTGAAGCTCCTGCCCTGAGCGCGACAGAACTCCGTCCGCCCCATCTCAAACCAATCCATGTAGCGCCCGTAGTAGGCGATGCCCATCTTGTCCGTTTCGCCGTACCGCACCCGGGTGCGGCAGACGAAAGCCCCTCTCCCGTCCATCATCCTGTCCTCCCAAAGGCACGGGACGCACCGTCCCGTCCGTCGTTTGAAGCCTATTTTAAGGGCGGCGGCCGGTGAATTCAAGGCATGAAGGCGCCCGCAGTCCCACGGATTATGATATAATCGCAGGCGCGGAGGACTGGCCGAGCGGTCGATGGCGGCTGACTTGAAATCAGTTGAGGTGCAAGCCTCCAGGGGTTCGAATCCTCTGTCCTCCGCCAGTCATTAAAACCGATGATTCCCTATTCTCTCAGAAACCCCGCTCACTAAGCGGGATTTTTTGTTTTTTAACTCCACAATAACCCCTATTGTTTTAGATGAAACTAGGATAAGATACGGGTACAAATTCGGGTACTTTTCCGAGAATCCATTTTGTACCCGTATCGAGGTGAAGATCATGCCGTTGACGGACGTTATCGTTAGGAAGGCGGAAGCAAGGTCGGCGTCCTACAAGCTGCCGGATGGGCGGGGGCTCTATCTCCTGGTCATGCCCAACGGC
>NZ_CALHIQ010000044.1 GCF_938030725.1 uncultured Fretibacterium sp.
GAGATCATAGGCGAGAGTGGATACCCGCTGCCCGTCTACTTCCTGGACACGGACTTCGAGCCCAATCACCCGGACGACCGCAAGCTGTCCTGGTACCTGTACGGCGGGGACAACCGCTATCGCCTCTGCCAGGAGTTCGTCCTGGGCGTGGGGGGACTGCGCATCCTGCGGGACCTGGGCTACAAGAACATCGACACGTTCCACCTGAACGAGGGACACGCCGGGTTCCTCACGCTGGAGCTGATGCGCGAGATGGGCTACTACGACCCGGACAAGATTCGGGAGCAGGTGGTGTTCACCACCCACACCCCCGTCCCCGCGGGCCACGACTACTTTGAGTACAGCCTCATCGACCATGTGTTCCCCGACGAGGCCAAGAGCACCCTCCATCGTATGCTGCCCGACGTTCCGGGCGTTTCCATGACGGAGCTGGGCCTGCGCTACAGCCGCTACGTCAACGGCGTGGCCAAGAAGCACGCCGAGGTCAGCAACGCCATGTTCAAGATGGAAACGGTGGACTGGATCACGAACGGCATCCACCCCGCCACGTGGATCAGCTCCGGCATGAGGAAGCTCTACAACAAGAACATTCCCGGCTGGGAGGAGGACCCCGGGCGCCTCGTCCAGGCCCTGACGATCCCCAAGGAGGACCTGTGGGCGGCGCACCAGGCGTCCAAGCTGAGGCTCTTCGCGCGGATCATGGAGACCAACGGCGTTCAGCTCGACCCGGACGTCCTGACGCTGGGCTTCGCCCGGCGGGCCGCGACCTACAAGCGGGCGGACCTGCTCTTCTCCGACATGGCGCGCTTCCGAAAGGTGGCGGGCAACCGCAAGGTCCAGTTCGTCTTCGCCGGGAAGTCCCATCCCAACGACAACGGCGGCAAGGCGCTGCTGCAGAAGATCCGCCGCGTGGCCAGGGAGCTGGAGTCCGAGATCCCCATCGTCTTCATCGACAACTACAACATGGAGATCGCCTCCCTCCTGACTCAGGGCGTCGACGTGTGGCTGAACACGCCCATCCGCCCGCGTGAGGCCAGCGGCACGAGCGGCATGAAGTGCGCCATGAACGGTATCATGAACTTCTCCATCCTGGACGGCTGGTGGATCGAGGGCTGGATCGAGGATGTGACGGGCTGGTCCATCGGGCCGGTGCCGGACGAGAAGGACATGGGGGCGAACTACGACGAATCGCTGGACGCGGTGGACCTCTACGACAAGCTGGAGAAGAAGATCATCCCCACCTACTACGACGACCACGACCGGTGGGTGAGCATGATGCAGCACACCATCGCGCTCGACGCAAGCTTCTTCAACACGCATCGGGTGGTGCGCGAATACGCCTCGAAGGCGTACTCCATCAGCTTCCGGGGGATGTGATCGCCGTGAGCGGGGCGGGAGGTGCGGCGATGAAGGTCCTCTTTGTGACGACGGAGCTGGCGCCCTTCTCGAAGGTGGGCGGGCTTGGGGACGTCGCGGGCTCGTTGCCGAAGGCCCTCTGCCAGGCGGGGATAGACGTGCGGGTGGTCACCCCCGCCTGGCCCGGCGCGCTGGAAAAGGTGGCCGCCGCCGGCATCAAGACCACAGCAATGGCTCGCCCTGCCTGCGCTGCCTACAACTGGCAGGTGCGCGAGGCGAAGGTCGTCCGGGCGGAGGTGGACGGCGTGACCGTCTACTTCCTGAGCGCGGAGGACTACACGGGGGACATGTACCCCCGGCAGCTCGACTTCTGGACCGTCTCTCCCTTCGCCGTCTTCTGCATGCAGGCGCTTGAGCTGCACCGGGCCACGGGCTGGCGGCCGGACCTCTACCACTGCCACGACTGGACGACGGCCTTCCTCCCCTGCGCGCTGGCGTGGCACCGCCACTACCGGCAGACGGGCGAGCGGAGCGTCCTCACCCTGCACAACGTGGAGTATCAGGGGGTGTTCGACCCCGCCCCCTTCATGGAGGCGTCCGGGCTGGAGCCGTGGAGCTTCAACCTGTCCGCCCTGGAGTTCTACGGAAAGGTCAACCTGCTGAAGGGCGGCATCGTCGCCGCGACCGCCGTCACGACGGTTTCGCCGACCTACGCGGGCGAGATCCAGACCTACGAGTCCACCCGCCAGCTGGCGGACGTCCTCTATCAGCAGCGCGGCAAGCTGCGGGGCATCCTGAACGGCATCGACACGCGGTACTGGAACCCGGAGCACGACCGCGCGCTCCCGGCGCGGTTCACGGCGCGGGACCTGGAGGGCAAGCAGGCCTGCCGCAGGGAGCTCCTCAAACGGGCAGGCTTTGAGGCCGGGACGGAGGCCCCCGTCGTGGTCTGCGTCAGCCGCCTCGTCGAGCAGAAGGGGTTCAGCCTCATCCTGGAGGCGCTGGACGACCTGCCCGCGCTGGGCGCGAAGTTCGTCTTCCTGGGGAGCGGTCAGGGCTGGATCGAGGGCGCCCTGGAGCGAGCGGCCGCTGCCCACCCGGACTGCATCCGTTTCTTCAGGGGGTACGACGAGCCGCTCTCCCACCTTCTCTATGCGGGCGGCAGCATCTTCCTGATGCCGTCCGTCTTCGAGCCCTGCGGGCTCTCTCAGATGATCGCCATGCGCTACGGCACGATCCCGGTGGTGCGCGAGGTGGGCGGCCTGAAGGACACCGTGACCGACGCGGACTCCCCGGAGGGTGGGGACGGGTTCACCTTCCTGACCTGCGACGCGAAGGGGATGCTCTGGGCGCTGCACCGGGCCGTGGCGCGCTTCAGGGACCAGCCCTCGTGGCAGCTCATCGTCGAGCGGGCGATGAGGCGGGACTTCACCTGGACCCGTTCGGCGGAGCTCTACAAGGCGCTGTACCAGGAAACGGCCCGCCGCTAGCCGCAGGAGGAGCAAGGGGCCGCCTGGATTGCAACTGAACATATAAAAGAGGTTTTCCCCGGTTTTTCAACGAAATCGGAAAGGGGAGATGGGGTATGTACGGAGGAGCCAACGGAAGGGTGCTTGGAATCGTCCTGGCGGGAGGCAAGGGCGAGAGGCTGATGCCGCTGACGCGGTATCGGGCCAAACCTGCGGTCTACTTTGCCGCGAAATACCGCATCATTGATTTTGCGCTTTCAAACCTCGTCAACAGCGGCGTCTTTGCCTTGTACGTCCTCGTTCAGTTCAAGAGCCAGTCCCTCAACGAGCACATCGAGCGAGGCTGGCAGTTCGGCGGCGCGCTGCGGGGGCGCGACTTCTTCGTCACGCTGGTGCCCGCGCAGATGTGGCGCGGCGAGCACTGGTTCCAGGGCACCGCGGACGCGGTGTTTCAGAACATGCACCTGATCAACATGTTCCGGGCGGACCGGGTGTGCATCTTCGCGGCCGACCACATCTACAAGATGGACGTCAGCCAGATGCTCCGCTGGCACCTGGACCAGCAGGCGGACATCACCCTGGCGGCCAACGTCGTCCCCGTCAACGAGGCCAGCCAGTTCGGCTGCATCAAGACCGACGGCAGCGGGCGGATCCTGGAGTTCATGGAGAAGCCCACCGTCCCGCCGGAGATCCCGGACAAGCCGGGGTTCTGCTACGTTTCGATGGGAAACTACATCTTCGAGCGCAAGGTGCTGGTGGACGCCCTCGTGGAGGACTCCATGCAGTCCACCACGCACGACTTCGGCCGGGACATCCTCCCCAAACTGGTCCACCAGCGCGCGCGCGTCTTCGCCTACGACTTCTCCACCAACGTCCTTCCGGGGCCGAAGACCCGCCCCCGCTACTCCTACGAGTGGAGGGACGACAAGCCCTACTGGCGCGACGTCGGCACGCTGAAGGCCTACTGGCAGGCGCACATGGAGCTCCTGAACCCGGACTCCGAGATGACGCTCTACAACCCCCAGTGGCCCGTGCGAACCGTTTCCTTCGCCGACCCGCCCTCCTACTCCTACCCCGCGGACGGCTACAACTGCACCGTGAACCGCGTCATGCTGGCGGAGGGCAGCCGCATCCTGGGCTCCTCCGTCACGGACAGCGTCCTGTCGCGCAACTGCCTCATCGAAACGGGGAGCGTGATCGAAAAGAGCATCATCGGGCACGACGTCATCATCGGGCGGAACTGCCGCATCAAGCGCGCCATCATCGACGCCCATAACAACATCCCGGACAACACGGTCATCGGGGAGGACCCGGAGGCGGACGCCCGCAACTACTATGTGGACCCGAAGTCCGGCCTCGTGGTCCTGGGGATCCCGCGCATCTACTATCAGAAGGGGACGACCGCCGACACCGAAAACACGACGCAGGACGACGACATCGATCCCCTCGGCCTGTGAGCTTTGAAGCCGAAGCG
>NZ_CALHIQ010000045.1 GCF_938030725.1 uncultured Fretibacterium sp.
AGGTGGGAAGTCAGGGTGATGTTGTCCAGCTCCAGGTAGGGGTGATCCCTCGGCAGCGGCTCCACCTCATAGACGTCGATCGCCGCGCCGCCGAGCCTATGGTTCTTCAGGGCGTCAGCCAGCGCCACCTCGTCCAGCAAACCGGCCCGTGCCGTGTTGATGAGATAGGCCGTCCTCTTCATCTTGGACATCCGATCCGCGTTCATGAACTTTTGGGTCTTGTCGGAGAGGCGCAGGTGCAGGGACACGAAATCCGACTCGGCCAGTAGCGTGTCCAGATCGACGACGTTGATGCCCTGAGCCTTCAACTTCTCGGGCTCCACGAAGGGGTCGTGGACGATCACCCTGCTCTCGAAGCCCGTGAGCCGCTTCGCCACGCGGCTGCCGATGTAGCCGTAGCCGATCAGGCCTACAGTGCAGTTTCGCATGTTGTGGATGTACGCCTGGTTGGCGTACTTCTTGCACCAGGTCCCCTCGAATAGCAGCTTGTGGCTGCGGGCGATGTTCTTGTTTTCGGCGATCATCATGCCCACGGTAAAATCCGCCACGGCGTCGGCGCTGCGCCACGGAGCATTGATCAGGGGGATGTTTCGCTTCGTCAACTCCGGGACGTCCGCGTTTTCGTACCCTCCCCGCAGGACGGCCGCCACCTTAAGGTTGGGGCAGGCCGCGATGATTTCCTTGTTGATGGACGCCACATGCACCACGAGGATGTCCTTGTCCTTACAGGCTTCCAGAAACTCAGGGCAGGTAGGAGCCGCGTCGACGCCGTTCTGTTCGATGAGGAGCATCCTGTCCGTGATGGGCCCCATGGCGTTCATCTCTCTGTCCTCGACGAAACTGACCTCGGCATCGTAACGCTCGAGTTCCTTCATCCGCTCCATCAACTCGCGCGTGATTCCGCCGTCGTAGACGCATAGGATCTTTACCTTTGTCACGTTATCGATCCTCCTTCGTTTTTCGCCCTATTGTTGCTGGCTCTTCCAGTCCCAGTACTGCTTCATAACTTCATTGATCTTGGTCCACTCAGCGTAGCGCCGGTCGTAGACGCGGTAGGTGGAAGGATCGGGCAACACCGGGTCTTTGACTTTGACGGCCTTTTTGAAGGCGTCGTCGTAGTCCTTGTAAATGCCTGCCCCGATGCCCGCCGCGATGGCCGACCCCAGGGCTCCCGTCTCATCGCAGTCCACGCCGATGACGGGGACGCGCATGACGTTGGCGAAGATCTGGTTCCACACCCTGCTCTTTGCAATGCCTCCCGTCAAACGGATCACCTCGAGAGGCAGGCCGGCATTCCTCAGGAAGTCGATGTGGTACTTGTGGATGAAGGCCACACCCTCTACGACGGCGTAGCAGACGTTCGCGTAGGAAGTGGACTGATTGATGTTGACGAGGTTTGCCTTCGCGTAGGGGTGGATGCTGGGCTGCGCGATGAAGGGGCTGAAGAACACCTTCACGTTTTCGATGTCCGCCGAGTCGATCAGAGAGTCCAGGACGCTGAAGAACGAGGAAATGCCGTCCCTCTCCGCCGTGAGCTGGGCCGTCCCCCCGAGGGTCTTGGTGAACCACTCGTAGTTGGAGCCTGAAGCTCCCGTGTAGGAGCAGTTGAGGTACTCGCCCTTATAGAGGTAGGGCATGTTGGAGGACGCATTGGGGATGATCCGCTTGGAGTGGGTCTCGTTGATGCACCAAGAGCCGGCGATGGCAGTGTAGGTTGCGTCCCCTGTGGCGCCAGAACCCACGAGGCAGGCCAGGATGTCCATCATGCCAGCCACCACGGGCGTGCCTTCCGCCAGTCCGGTTGCCTCGGCGGCTTCCTTAGTCACTCGGCCGATGATCTCCGTTGGCTCGTTGGCCAGCTTGGGCAGGGCACCGTAGAGCTCAGGAATACCGTAGAGTTCCAGCAGCTTCCTGGAGTATTCCATGGTGGACATGTCCACCATGAAGGAGCCGCCGAAACAGTTCAGGTCCGTCGCGAAGACGCCCGTCAGACGGTACATGATGTAGTCCTTAAACGTCAGAACGCCGCCGATCTTGTCGTAGACACTTCGATCGTTTTCCTTGTACCAGCGCAGAATAGGCCCGGGTTCCCCGGCGAAGAGCGTCCCCTTCACAATCTCGTTGATCGCGTCGTAAGTCCCCTCCTTGCGGTACATGTCAAGGATTCCGTTGGCGCGGTAATCCTGAGAGAAGCATCCGGGAGCGATGGACTGCCCCTCCTTGCCCAGGAACACGACGCCGTTTCCAAAGGAGGTGACGCCGATACCCTTGATGTCCTTCGGGTTGACCTTTGCACTGTCGATAGCCTCGCGAATGCACTTCAAGTTCAACGCCCAAAGTTCGTCCACGTCGAACTCTTCAAACCCCTCTCCGCGCTTTTTAAAGCGCATGCTGGGTGTAGCGGCTGTGGCGACGATCGTGCCGTTTGCGTCGAAGATGACGACCTTGCTTGAGGTGTTGCCAGCGTCAATGCCGATCATGTAATCGCTCATGATAATCCATCCCCCTCTATGCTTTGTTGGCGGAGCCGACCAGGTCGATCTTATCGAGGACGACCTTCTTCAGGGCTTCCAGGGGCTGCTCGTTGGCCTTGCTGACCCAGATCGCCAGAGATGCGGCTCCCTCAAGCTTCTTCTTCAGTTCGCCGTAGTAGGCGCTCAGCATCTCCGAGTAGATGTTCAATTTGCAGATGCCCCTCGCCACGGCCTTTTTAATCTGCTCGTCTGGCGTCCCGGAGCCGCCGTGCATGACCATAGGGACCGTTGATATCCGGTTCAGCGTCTCCAGCCTGTCAAAGTGGAGTTTGGGTGTGTGGACGTAAACGCCATGAGAGGTGCCCACTGCCACAGCCAGGCAATCCACGCCGGTCGCCTCAAGGAAGTGCTGCATCTCGTCCGGGTTGGTCAGATAGTCGTCCGGGTTATCGTACTTCCCGTCTGCTCGCGCTTCGCCGGAGATGAGCCCGTCGCCCACGTGTCCCAGCTCTGCCTCAACGCTGACGCCGCGCTCGTGGGCGTAGTCCACGGCCTCCTTAGACAGGCGGATGTTCTCCTCCAGGGGGAAGGTGGATGCGTCGTACATGACGGAGGTAAAGCCTGCGTCAACGCACTTCTTCAGGAAATTCATATCCTTTGCGTGATCCAGGTGCAGGCATACGGGGACGCTGGCTCTCTTTGCCATGTCCCGCAGGCTGTAGAGCCAATAGTCCAGCATGTTACCTGGCTGGAGGTCCAGCGCCAGGCCCATCAGGATGATGGGGGAGCGCTTTTCCTCCGCAGCCTCCACCATCTTCATGGCCATCTCAATGGTGCTCGCGTCGAAGGCGCCGACGCAGTATTTCCCCTTCCTTGCCCTGTCCAGCATCGTGTTTAGAGTTACCAGTGCCATTAAGGTCCCTCCTTGCTCTCATCAATTGCCATCATCGCATCAGCATGCCGCCGGTGGCGTCGAGGGTGATCCCCGTGAGGTAGTCTGCCTTGTTCGAGGCCAGAAAGATGGCGGCATAGGCCACTTCCTCAGGCTTTGCAACCCTGCCGACCGGTATCCTGCTGTTGTAGTAGTCGGCTTTCTTGGCCATGGCGTCCGCCACCATGGGCGTATCCATCATGCCTGGTGCTACGGCGTTGACGTTGATCCCGTCCCTTGCCACCTCGCGGGCCAAGGATATTGTGAAGGCGACGAGCCCGGCCTTTGCGGCCGCATAGTGGGCATGACCCGTGGTGGAGCCGTGAAAAGCCGCCTGGGAGACGACGTTGACGATTTTCCCCTTCCGCCCTGAGGGGATCAGATGGTTGACCATCAGGCGACAGAGGATGTAGGGGACCTCCAGGTCCATGTAGATCGTGCGCTCAAACTCGGCCCTATCCATCTCACGGACGTAAGCGGTTGGCCAGATGCCGGCGTTGTTCACCAGGATATCCAGGCTCCCCATGGCTGCCAGCGCGTCCGCAAAGAGGTCCTCCGCCGCACCGACTTGGCCGAGGTCGGCTGCAACGGGTAGGGCCTTCACTCCAAAGCGCGAGGCAATGGAGGAGGCCAGAGCCTTCGCCTCCTCCTCCTTCCGTCCGGAGACGACCACGTTGGCACCCTCCTCCGCGGCGACCTCCGCTATGGCTTTGCCGAGCCCCTTGGTGCTGCCCGTTATCAATACGTTCTTGCCCTTTAATCCAAAGTCCATCGCTCCTCGCCCCTTCCGCTGATAGCGGGCCGTGGGCCCGCCGTCAGTTTACCGCCTGAAATTTCTTCACTGCAGAGTCAAAGATGTCCTTGTTGACGATGTAGCGGGAGCTCTTCCCCTCCA